>NZ_JBHXQO010000160.1:0-1043 GCF_042717135.1 Streptomyces sp. NPDC058620 | reverse complement strand
CGGTGGAGTCGTTGGGTTCGGTGGTGTGGCTGGATGATGCGGGGACTCGTTCGATGCTTGGGGGTCTTCCTTGCACTTCGCCGGGTGTTTCTTGTCTGCCTGATCAGTTGGCGTATGTGTTGTATACGTCGGGGTCGACGGGGCGGCCGAAGGGTGTGTTGGTGGGGCATGGGAGTTTGGTGAGTTTCCTGGGTGGGATGGCGGTGCGTCCGGGGTTGGGTGGGGGTGATGTGTTGTTGGCGGTGACGACGTGGGGGTTTGATATTGCGGGGTTGGAGTTGTGGTTGCCGTTGGTGGTGGGTGCGCGTGTGGTGGTGGCTGGTCGTGAGGTGGTGGGTGATCCGGGTGTGTTGGCGGGTGAGTTGGTGCGGTGGGGTGTGTCGGTGATGCAGGCGACGCCGGTGACGTGGCAGATGTTGGTGGCTGATGGGTGGGTGGGGTTGCCTGGTTTGGTGGCGTTGTGTGGTGGTGAGGCGTTGTCGGGTGGGTTGGCTGGTGCGTTGGTGGAGCGTACGGCTGGTGTGTGGAATATGTATGGGCCGACGGAGACGACGGTCTGGTCGGCGTGTGAGCCGGTGGTTGGTGGTGGGGTGCCGGGTATTGGGTCGCCGGTTGCGAATACGCGGGTGTATGTGCTGGATGGGCGGTTGGAGCCGGTGCCGGTGGGTGTGGCGGGTGAGTTGTTTATTGGTGGTGCTGGTGTGGCGCGTGGGTATTTGGGTCGGGCGGGGTTGTCGGGTGAGCGGTTTGTGGCGGATCCGTTTGTGGGTGATGGTTCGCGGATGTATCGGTCGGGTGACCGGGTTCGGTGGTTGGTGGATGGTCGGTTGGAGTTCTTGGGGCGTGTGGATGATCAGTTGAAGGTGCGTGGTTTCCGGATCGAGCCGGGGGAGATCGAGGCTGTTCTGGTGGGGGATCCGGCGGTTGGGGCGGCGGTTGTTGCGGGTCGTGGGGAGGGTGTGGAGCGTCGTTTGGTGGCGTATTTGGTGCCGGCGGTGCAGGTGGATGGTGTTCCGTCTCCGGATGAGTTGCGGGAGCGGTTG
>NZ_JBHXQO010000159.1:0-1154 GCF_042717135.1 Streptomyces sp. NPDC058620 | reverse complement strand
GACACGGTGTTGTGGGCGGCGGGGGAGATGGCGGAGAGTATCGCCACGACCGATCCGCGGGGGATGTATTCGGACGCGGCTCTGCGTAAGCACCGGCGTCGTGCGCTGAGCACGTCGGGGATCAACGCGTTGCTGGTGCAGGCGAGGTCGGCGCCGGGGATGGTGCTGACCGCGGGGGCGCTGGACGCGGACCCGTATGTGCTGTGCACGCCGGCGGGGATCGTGGATCTGCGGTCGGGGGTGCTGCGGGCCCCGGACCCGGACCGGGACTTCCATTCCCGCTCGACGTCGATCGGCCCGCGGCGGATGCCGACCCCGCGCTGGGACCGTTTCCTGACCGACACGTTCGGGGACGACGAGCAGGGCACGGAGATGATCCGTTTCCTGCATCTCCTGCTGGGCTACTCCCTCACCGGCGATGTCGGGGCGCAGGTCATGCCGTTCCTCTTCGGGTCGGGGAAGAACGGCAAGTCCGTCCTCCTGGACGTCCTGATCAAACTCCTGGGCGACTACGCCGACGCCGCGCCTCCCGGGTTCCTGATGGCCCGCCCCTTCGAGGGACACCCCACCGACCTCGCCGAGCTCCACGGCCGGCGGGTCATCGTGTGTTCCGAGGTCAGACCAGGCGACCGGTTCGATGAGGCCCGCGTCAAACTCCTCACCGGCGGCGACCGCATCAAGGCCCGCCGCATGCGCCAGGACTTCTTCTCCTTCGCACCCACCCACAAACTCTGGCTCCTGGGCAACCACCGCCCCGAAGTCGGCACCGGCGGCTACGCCTTCTGGCGCCGGATGCGCCTGATCCCCTTCGACCGCGTCGTCTCCGACCACCGGAAAATCGACAACCTCGCCGACATCCTCGTCACCGAGGAAGGCCCCGGCATCCTCAACTGGCTCATCACCGGAGCCCACCACTACCTCAACAGCCCCCGCGACCTCACCGGACCCGAAACCGTCCGCATCGCCACCACCGCCTACGCCGAAACCGAAGACCACACCGGCCGCTTCCTCACCGAACGCTGCACCCTCCAGCCCCACCACCGCGTCGAACAGGCCCACCTCTACAACGCCTACAAAACCTGGTCACGCAACGAAGGCATCACCCCCACCTCCTCCCGCGCCTTCGCCGCCCGCATCCGAGAAACCATCGGACT
>NZ_JBHXQO010000158.1:0-1159 GCF_042717135.1 Streptomyces sp. NPDC058620 | reverse complement strand
TACTGAGGTTTAACTCGTGGTGTCGTTACGCAGATCTGATGGTCAGGCCGGTCTCGGCTAGGCAGCCGTCGATTAGGTTGCTGCGGTACTGGATGTGCCGTAGACCGCTCCGGACCGTGCGGATGAGATGGTCTGGCGTGGAGAAGGCGACGTTGGAGAGCCAGCCGCGACGTAGCAGGGACCAGATGCCTTCGACGGGGTTGAGGTCGGGGGCGTAGGGCGGCAGGTAGAGGATGGTCAGCCAGTCACGGGAGTCGGCGAACTCCCGTAGACCTGCGGCTTTGTGGACGTTGAGGTTGTCCCAGATGAGGACGATCGGGCCGCCGAGTTGTTGGTGGGCTGCGGTCAGCAGGTCGCGGTAGTCGCGCCAGGAGAAGCTTTTGCGCCCGTCACGGTTGCCGTCGTCCCGTCGCGGCCGGTAGATCAGCCGGGATCGGCGGCCGGGTTTGTAGCAGGTCAGCGCGGCGATCGATATCCGTCTGCGCGAGCGGCCGCGGACCCGCACCACCGGGGTCCGCCCGCGCTGGGACCAGGTCCTGGCTTGCGACGACGTCATGGAGAAGCCGGCTTCGTCCTCGAAGACCAGCCAGGCTCCACGGGCCGCCGCTAGCCTTCCGCGCGGGGCCACACCTCCTTGACCCACCCGGCCACCGCGTCGTCGTCCCGTTCCATGGCACGACGGGCCGGGACCTGGCAGGACCAGCCGTTGCGCACCAACAGCTTGCGGACGCCCTGAATCGTGTACGTGAGGTGGAAGCGCCGTCCGATCACCGTCTTCACACGGTTCAGAGTCCAGCGTTGGTCCTCCCAGCCGTGCGCGGCCGGCCCTTTGGCCAGCTCGGACTCCAGCTGCGCGAACTGCTTCTCACTCAGTCGCGGCAGCGACGCGGGCCCCTGCGACCTCAAGGATCGCGGGCCGCCCTCGGCCCACGTGTGACGCCACCGCTGCACCGATCGGACACTGACCCGCAGATCCCTGGCGATCGCCGTACTACCCTCGCCCCGAGCGAACCGCTCAGCTGCCTGGAGCCGTAACTCCTCGCGCTTGCACTGCCGTTCAGCGGTCAACCCGCCACCCTGTGGATACCTCATCCTCTCGTGATACCGCAGGCAGACACCCCTCGTCAGCCCTTATGACTTCACGAGTTCAATCTCAGTA
>NZ_JBHXQO010000157.1:0-1296 GCF_042717135.1 Streptomyces sp. NPDC058620 | reverse complement strand
GAGGTCTCGTCGCGGCCCACCCGCACGTATCAAAACTCTCGTCCGTCGCTGGTTATCAGCGGCACCAGCGACCTCGCTCGCCGCTGCTTACTGTCGGCCCGATATCGAATGGTGGTCCGCCGAGCTGACGAACAAGCAGAGGCACAGAGGCACCCACAACACTGTCCATGCGCTCGTAAAGGACTAGAAGTAGTGCTTACGCCCGCCGACCATACGTCCGCTTGCGCCAAGGAGCCACAGGACGGCGCCCACCACGACGAGCACACCGCCGATGGTCGTCAGCAACGACATGCCGACAAGCAAGCCTATTATGAGCAGAATGGCACCAAGCAGAATCATGTCAGTTCCCATCATCGAGTCTCGTAGGCGTGTACAAACCTCCGCTTCACAGCGGCCCCATCACGCCCGACCGGTACATCCTGGCTAACCTCGGGTCGATGGTTATCAGGTCCTGTCGCGCTCATCCTTGTGCCCCGCAATACCGTGTTCATGCACACCTCACGGTCACAACGAGATTCGCCTTCACGATCACCCCTTTCACCGATCGCGTCGGCACCGAATCATGACGGGCTGAGGAGGGCTGACCGGCGAGCAGCGGCAACGGCTTGAGCGGCTGTTGCCGCCTGACCATCGCAGATACCTTCGTCTTCACGGAGAGCCGCGCAGTCTGCTTTTCCCTCGTCGTCACCGTCCGACGGGGAGGAAGCCGAACGCCTCGTGCCCGTGTGGCCGGACGAGGCGACGCGAAACCGCTCGCCCACAGCCGCCGAGGCCCGAGGTGACTGGGAGCGGCATCGGTCATCTGCCGACGCCGCTCGTGAGCGGTCCTCGCACGACGTTCTACCGCGGGCTTTCACCACTGGGCGCGTCTAAAAAATCTGGTGGAATGACAATGAAGGCTTGGGGTAGACGGGCTGGCGAGTATCCCGTGTACGCGAGGGCGAGAGGAAAACGTCCCATGCTGATGGCCCACCCGGCAGTCCTCCAGAACCTGCTTGAGCAGTACGACACCCTGCGGCTCTTGCATGCCGAGAACGGCAGCCCGGAAGTGCAACAGCGAATGGACGATCTCGCCTACACACTGTGCGTCTCGACCGGCACCCGTGACATCGACACCGCACTCATCGCCGCCCGCCACCAGTTGCCTGGCGCCCGCCCTGAGGACGATTCCCTCCTGACTGCCTGAACAACGCGTCCTTAACTTGATCTTTAACCTGTGCGGCGTGGACGCGGGGTCGTTGACTTCTTCGTGCGTCGCTTCGCGGAGCCTGGTCTGCCAACTGTGTGCACGTCATA
>NZ_JBHXQO010000156.1:0-1357 GCF_042717135.1 Streptomyces sp. NPDC058620 | reverse complement strand
GATCTTGGTCGTGAACCCGTCTACCAGGAGCTTTCTTCATGCCCGCCGCCGGGGCTGCCAGCCCAACCACCCGTCAGGTTGGAAAAGGCTCATTGGCCGAATGGCTGTGTTTCGCTTTCGCGTTGCCCAGCGGAGAAAAGTTCACCTTGCAGCGAGAGGCTTGCAATCCACCTACGCCCGGGTTTCTCCTCAGCGTGACAAAAGAACTATTCTCCGCAGAGGCAGCGGGGCAATTGATCAAAGCGCTTGACATCTCCGAGGCATACGCAATCGAGTTGAGCTCCGAGGTGGAAACTGAAAAGAGCTTCGAAACGGCTCTCCGCCGGGGGCGGCCCACGGGACAGGCGTTGAGAGCCGCTGAGAGCACCGCCCGCCCCATCCAGGAGGGCGGTGGGGCCGCCGGCTGGCGCGTGATCCATGGTGTGTGGCAGCACCCCGGGCCCTGACCTTTAACGTGGAAGAGATGACTGATGAGCGACTTCACCGACGTCATATTGCTGTTCAGCTACCTGGAAGACTCGGTGCTCCAGCACATCATCAGCCTTGACCCCCTTGACGCCGGCCTGCACCCCAGCGGGTTCAAGCGGGTCAGCGGGGACGAGCAGCTCGGGCACTGGGGAGGCACCCCCCGGGGCGCTGAATGCCATGTTCTCGCAGGCACGTTCAATCACCTCAACACCGGAAAGCTCCGCAGCACGCTCCAGCAACTGCCCTGGAAGTGCCCCCACTCGGTACAACTACTGCTGCACAACGAGAACGACGCCCTCTTCGGAATGTGGATACTCCTCGACGGGCGCTGGCTCGAAGTCCCCATACCGCGAACAGCCCGCCGGTCCGCAGACGGCCACCTCCACCGAACTGACTGCCCCGACGACGAGTACCAGTAACCGTGCAGGCAGCAGCCGCCTGGCCTTCCCAACAGCCCCTAGCGGAACCCGGCAGCCCCAAGGCCCCCAGGACGGCCGTAGACGCCCCGAGAAGCCGTCAAACGCCCTGCCCGCCCCACCCCGGGGCGCGGCGGCTACCGGCCGACGCGATCCCCCAACCGCCAGCGCAGCGCCCCGCCGGCTCCGATGACCACCACCACCCCCACCCAGCCATCCCCACCACCAGGACCAAGGGCAGCAGAAGAGGAAGTCTGACCACTCACCACACCGAAACCAGGGCCTGACCTGGGGAAACGGGAGAGGCCGATCCGAACGAGTGCAACCCCCTTAGCAACCCTCTCTGCAACCCCCTTAGCAACCTCCAGGGCAACCCCCTTACTGAGGTTTAACTCGTGGTGTCGTTACGCAGATCTGATGGTCAGGCCGGTCTCGGCTAGGCAGCCGTCGATTAGGTTGCTGCGGTACTGGAT
>NZ_JBHXQO010000155.1:0-1393 GCF_042717135.1 Streptomyces sp. NPDC058620 | reverse complement strand
CCCCGCCAACTCCACAAACACCGAAGGAACCATGAACTCCGGCAGACTCCGCCCCACAAACTCCCGCAACTCACCCACCGACGGAATACCCACCCCCACATCCACCGGCACCACATACGCCACCAACCGACGATCCACACCCCCACCAAACACACCCACCACCACCGCACGCACACCCGGATGAGAAACCAACACCGCCTCCACCTCACCCGGCTCAATCCGGAAACCACGCACCTTCACCTGCTCATCCCCACGCCCCAAAAACTCCAACTCACCCCCCGCCAACCACCGCACCCGATCCCCCGACCGATACATCCGCGACCCATCCCCCACAAACGGATCAGCCACAAACCGCTCCGCCGTCAACCCAGCACGCCCCCCATAACCCCGCGCCACCTGCGGACCCGCAATAAACAACTCACCCACCACACCCACCGGCACCGGCTCCAACCCCACACCCAACACATACACCCGCGTATTCGGCAACGGCCCACCAATCGGAACCGGACCCCCACCCTCACCCTCACCCAACACACTGAACGTCGAATCCACCGACGCCTCCGTCACCCCATACGCCGACAACAACCGCACACCCCCACCCAACACACCCCGAGCCCGCACCACCGAACCCCACCGCCACACATCCGTCGTCACCACCACCAACCGCAAACCACCCAACCCCAACCCACCCACCGACCCACCAACCAAGCCGGCACCCCCACCACGCTCAACAAACCCCACCAACTCATCCACATACCGAGGCGCACACTCCAAAGCACTCACCCCAGCACCCGCCAACACCCCCACCCACTCACCCACATCCACCTGCAACCCCACCCGCCCCAACACCAACACCCCACCCGAACACAACGACCGCACCACATCACCCGTAAACACATCAAAACTCGCACTCGCCACCGACAACCACCGATACCCCACCCCCACCCCAAAATGAGCCGACTCCCAACCCGCAAACAACGCCACCAACGACCCATGCGACACCAACGTCCCCTTCGGACGCCCCGTCGAACCCGACGTATAAATCACCCCCGCCAACTGACCCCCCACCACCCCCACCCCAGGAGCCACCACCGAACAACCCCCCAACTCCTCCCGCACCACCCCATCGTCCAACCACACCACCGAACCCACCACACCATCCAAACCAAGACCCCCAGCAACCCCCCGCTCCCCCACCAACACCGACACCCCACTATCAGCCAACATAAACTCCAACCGCTCCACCGGATACTCCGGATCCAACGCCACAAACGCACCCCCCGCCTGCCACACCGCCAACACCGCAACCACCAACCCCACACCACGCCCCACACACAAACCCACCACCGACTCCGCACCCACCCCCACCCCACGCAAATAATGCGCCAAACGA
>NZ_JBHXQO010000154.1:0-1450 GCF_042717135.1 Streptomyces sp. NPDC058620 | reverse complement strand
ACACCGCAACCACCAACCCCACACCACGCCCCACACACAAACCCACCACCGACTCCGCACCCACCCCCACCCCACGCAAATAATGCGCCAAACGACTCGCCCGACCCATCAAACCCCCATACGTCACACACTCATCACCCCACACCACAGCCACCGCATCCGGCGACACCACAGCCCACTCAGCAACCAACTCATGCACACCACCCACCAACGGCAACCCCACCGACAAACCATTCCACCCCTCCACCACCAACTCACGCTCACCCACCGACAACACCGACACATCCCCCACCCGCACACCCACATCGAGCGCAACGGTGTCCAGCACGGTGACCAGGTGGCGGGCCATCGCCTCGACCGTCGCCTGGTCGAACAGCGCGGTGCTGTACTCGATCTCGCCAGACAGGCCGCCTTCGCCCGTGTCACCGAACCTCAGCGTCAGGTCGAAGAGGGCGAGCCGAGCCCCGGCGGCCGACCCCTTGATCCGTATGTCTTCTCTCGGCCGGCTCTCGGCCTCGCCCTGCTCGAGCAGGTTCGCGTCGTCGCGCGGATCTTCCTTCGCATAGTTGAAGAACACCTGGAAGAGCGGGCTGCGCGCACGGTCCCGCTCCGTGACGAGGTCGTCCACCAGCTGCTCGAACGGGACGTCCTGGTGAGCGTAGGCACCGAGAGCGGCATTCCTCACCCGGCCGAGGAGCTCACCGAAGGTCGGGTCGCCGGACAGGTCGGTGCGCAGCACGAGCGTGTTGACGAAGAGACCAATCAGGTCCTCGGTCTCCGCACGGTTCCGGTTCGCGACCGGCGTGCCCACCACTACGTCCTCCGAGCCCGCGTACCGGCTCAGTAGCACGTCGAAGGCAGCAAGGAGCGTCATGAACATCGTCGCGCCGCCCTCGCGAGCCACCGCGCGCAACGCGTCCGCGGTCTCCGCCGACACGGTGAAGCGAGTTGCCGCACCTTCGGTCGAGCGCACCGGCGGACGTGGCCGATCAGTCGGCAGCTCCAACTGCGGGAGGCCCGCCAGATTGGCCCGCCAGTAGTCGAGTTGTTGTTCCAGCACCTCGCCGTCCAGCCACGTGCGTTGCCACACCGCGAAGTCGGCGTACTGCACCGGCAGCGGCGGCAGCGGGTCCGGCCGGCCCACACGGAACGCCTCGTACAGGGCCGCCAGCTCGCGTCGCAGGATGCGACCCGACCACTCGTCGAACACCACATGCTGCATCGACAGGGCCAGAACGTGTTCCTCGTCGGCCAGACGGATGAGGAAGGCCCGGACGAGCGGACCGGTCGCGAGGTCGAAGGCCGCCAGGGCATCCGTCGCGACCAGCCGTTCCGTCGCTCGCAGGGGATCGTCACTGCCGGATACGTCCACCACCGGCAGCGAGAAGGCGGTCGGCGGGTCGATCACCTGGTGGGCCACGCCCTCCGCGTCCGCCACCAGGCGGGTACG
>NZ_JBHXQO010000153.1:0-1527 GCF_042717135.1 Streptomyces sp. NPDC058620 | reverse complement strand
GCCGCACAGCCTGCGGGGCAAATGGTCCGGGCTGACGCGGCACCAGGGGGTGATCCGTCGCGCCGCCATTCGTCGAGGCTGCGGTCGACTGCTGGGTTGGGCGCACTCGGTGGACTGGCTGGCCCGGACCATGAGGTCCTTGAGCCTGGCGCCGGTGTCGGTGTCGGTGTCGGCCGCGAGGGTGTTGCCTGTGGGCGTGCATCGAGATCGATGTTGGCGGCGAGCCTGCGCTGGTGCTCCTTGGCGGAGTGCTGCTAGATCACTTCAGTGAAGAGCGGGTGACGAGAATCGAACTCGCGCTCTGAGCTTGGGAATCAGCGGTTCTTGGCCACCGCAATGGTTCTGACCTGTGCTTTCCCGTGAGGCGGCTTAGATGACCACGGTCTGCGGAAGCTGTACCTGACCGCTGTTGTCCGCTCTGCTGGGCACGGATGCGGCACGGGTGGCGGCAGTGCGACAGAACCTGCCGAGGTGCATGCTCCGGGTGGGCTGGTGGGTCAGAGAGGGATGATGCGGACCTGGTTGCCGCAGAGTTTGGTCATGTCGTCGCTGTCGGACGTCAGGAGGGCGACCGGTTTTGGCTGCCGCAGTGCGACCTCGGCGACCGTGGCGTCGATGGCGTACTTGTGTCCGTGCTGCCCGGCGCCTTTGAGGAGCTCCGCCGCCGCTTTCGCCGCTTGTTCGGTGACCGGCTCCACCTTGACGCGGGACAGGGCCCAGTTCAGGCGAGGCATGTTGGTGCGTGAATGGCTGACTTCCACGATGGTGTTGGCCCCGATCACCAGGTCGGCTCCCATGTCGTGGAAGACCTGCAACATCGCGAGGAGCTTGCGGTCTTGTGCGATCCAGGCGGACAACCCTTGCGAGTCGAGAACGACGGTCTCGATGCGCTCGCTCACGCGGCGTCCGCGTCCTTGGAGGAGCAGGCGCCGCCGAAGATCTTCGAGCGGGCCTCGGCGAGCTCCTCGTCGCTGAAGCGTCCGTGTTCTTCCTCTTGCCGGCGAAGGTCGTCGCCCAGAAGCTGGTGCCGGATCTGGCGGGCTACGGCTTCCGCCACATAGCCGGAGACGTTGTCCGTGAGCTTGCGCAGCTCCGCGACCTGATCGCTGGGAAGCGTGACGGTGATGCGAGTCGTCGAGGACATGCGGCAAGCATACTGGAGTATGCACAGGATGGCCCGGGCTTCTGCGCCTGACCTCGACAGCCTAGCTAGGTTGCATGATCCCGAGGGCTTGTGGCGCTCCGGCTATCCGCAGTAGGGCGAGAACCCGCAGCGGTGCCCCTGGTGGGCAAGCGAAAGGCCCTGGTCTCTGGCGGGTTCTAATGATCCCCGCAACACCCTGATTTTCAGGGAGTTGCGGGGATCGTGGATTTTGAGGACTTGATGGCGAGGTTCTTCGAGGCGCTGGACCGGGAGTGCGGCAGTATCTCGGGGGCTGCTCGGGCGGTCGGGGTGAACCGTGCGACGGCGTTCGGGTGGGCACGGAAGGCCGGCGTCCGTGGTCGCGGGAAGACGGGCACGACCGG
>NZ_JBHXQO010000152.1:0-1550 GCF_042717135.1 Streptomyces sp. NPDC058620 | reverse complement strand
GATGACCGTGCTCCGCGTCGTGATGACGACCGTGGTGGCCGTCCCAGCGGTGGTTTCGAGCGTCGTGACGACCGGCCGCGTGGCCCCCGTCGCGATGACGACCGCCCCAGCAGCGGCTTCCGCCGCGACGACAACCGCGGCGGCGGCAGCTCCGGTGGCGGTTTCCGCCGTGATGACCGTGCTCCGCGCCGTGACGACAGTCGGCCCACCGGCGGCAGCTCCGGTGGCAGCTTCCGTCGCGATGACAACCGTGGCGGTGGTAGCTCCGGTGGTGGATTCCGCCGTGATGACAACCGTGGCGGTGGCAGTTCTGGTGGTGGGTTCCGTCGTGACGACAACCGTGGCGGTGGTAGCTCCGGTGGTGGCTTCCGCCGTGATGACCGTGCTCCGCGTCGTGATGACGACCGTGGTGGCCGTCCCAGCGGTGGTTTCGAGCGTCGTGACGACCGGCCGCGTGGCCCCCGTCGCGACGACGACCGCCCCAGCAGCGGCTTCCGCCGCGACGACAGCCGGCCCACCGGTGGTGGCTCCGGTGGTGGCTTCCGTCGCGACGACAACCGCGGCGGCGACCGTGACCGCGGGCCGCGCCGTGAGGACGACCCTGGTGGATACCGCGGCGGTCAGCGCGATGACCGCGGTGGCCGTTCCGGTGGTTTCGAGCGGCGTGACGACCGGGACCGCGAGCCGATCAAGCGGCTCCCCATTCCCGATGACGTCACCGGTGACGAGATCGACAAGGACGTACGCCAGGAGCTGATGAGCCTGCCGAAGACGCTTGCCGAGGACGTCGCACGCAACCTCGTCATGGTGGCCAACCTGATCGACGAGGACCCCGAGCAGGCGTATGCGTACTCGCGCATCGCGCTGCGGCTGGCCTCGCGTGTGGCAGCTGTGCGAGAGGCCGCCGGCTTCGCCGCGTACGCCACGCAGAAGTACGCCGAGGCGCTGGCCGAGTTCCGGGCGTCCCGTCGGATGACCGGTTCCGTGGAGCTGTGGCCCGTCATGGCCGACTGCGAGCGCGGTCTCGGCCGGCCCGAGCGTGCGATGGCCATGGCCGGTGAGCCCGAGGTGCAGAAGCTCGACAAGGCCGGGCAGGTCGAGATGCGGCTGGTGGCTGCCGGAGCCCGCAGGGACATGGGTCAGATCGATGCCGCCATCGTGACGCTCCAGGGCCCCGAGCTGGCGTCGAGCGCCGTGCACTCGTGGACTCCGCGGCTGCGTTACGCGTACGCGGACGCGCTGCTGGAGGCAGGTCGTGAGGGCGAGGCACGCGAGTGGTTCGGCAAGGCGCTGGAGGCCGACAAGGACGGTTCGACCGACGCGTCGGACCGGCTGGCCGAATTGGACGGCGTCGAGTTCGTCGATGCGCTCGGTGAAGGCGACCACGAGGCCGTCGAGGCCGTGGAAGCCGAGGAGCCCGAGGCCGCGGACGACGAGGACGACGACCTTGACGAGGACGACGACCGCGATGAGGACGAGGACGACGACGAGGACTCGGACGAGGCCCCGAAGGCGTAAGCGTTGATGAGAAGAGGGCGGCACCCCGGAAG
>NZ_JBHXQO010000151.1:0-1617 GCF_042717135.1 Streptomyces sp. NPDC058620 | reverse complement strand
CGATGGCCGTCCTGCCCCCCGGGCAGCCCTCACCCCACACCGCCGGAGGCCCCCGCCCCCCTTACCGGGCTCGATGTTGGACCAACAGCGACCGCTAACCGCGCTCCGGGGGCCTCTTCTCGTCCTCCCGGGCGAAAAGCTGCAACAGCCAGGAGGAGAACGACCCCGTCACCGCCCCCAGCAGGGCAAGCCCGCAGAGCATCAGCAGCGCAGCGACCACCCGGCCGCCCGGGGTGACCGGGGTGACGTCCCCGTATCCCACCGTCGTGAGGGTCTCGCACGCCCACCAGGCCGCGTCGCCGAAGGTGCGGATCGTGGTACCCGGCGCGCCGTGCTCCTGGTGGTAGACGGCGAGCGCGGCGGAGAATCCGATCAGCAGCGCCGTCATACCGGCGTACGTCATCACGCGCGCGTACAGGTCCAGCCGCGGACGGTCCCTTCGCTGCTGGACCGCGCTGTAGACCCGGACCAGGCGCAGGGGGCGCAGGAGCGGCAGCACGAGCACCACCGTGTCCAGCCAGCGGGCGCGGACGAACCGGAGGCCGAGCCCGCTCAGCCGGAGCCGTACCGCGTAGTCCACGAGGAAGAGCAGCCAGGTGGCGCCGACCAGGGCGAGGGCGAGATCGCGCCAAGGTTCGGCGTCATGGGGGGCGAGGACGCGGACCGCGTACCCGGCGAGGAAGATCAGCGAGGCCACGAAGAGGGGCACCTCAGCGCGTTTCTCCCAGTGTGTCAGCCTGCCGGGGGCGGAATCGGTGGGGCGGTGGCTCATGGCCACAGCATTGCGGGCCGCTGTCGGGCCGGGCCCCGGCGACACGCTTCGCGGGGCCGAAGCAATATGCTGATCGGCATGACGAGTGAGCCGGAGCAGCAGATCGGAGTGGGAACGCCCGACGCGTTCCAGCGCCTGTGGACGCCCCACCGGATGGCCTACATCCAGGGGGAGAACAAGCCCAGCGGCCCGGGCGCCGAGGACGGCTGCCCGTTCTGTGTGATCCCCGCCAAATCGGACGAGGACGGGCTGGTCGTGGCACGCGGTGAGCGCGTCTACGCCGTGCTGAACCTCTATCCGTACACCGGTGGACATCTGATGGTCGTCCCGTACCGGCACGTCGCCGACTACACGGACCTGGATGCCGCGGAGACCGCCGAGCTGGCCGACTTCACCAAGCGTGCGATGGTCGCGCTGCGGGCGGCCTCGGGGGCGCACGGCTTCAACATCGGCATGAACCAGGGTGCGGTGGCGGGCGCGGGCATCGCCGCCCATCTGCATCAGCATCTGGTGCCGCGCTGGGGCGGGGACACCAACTTCATGCCGGTGGTCGGTCATACGAAGGTGCTGCCGCAGTTGCTCGGGGACACCCGCGCGATGCTCGCGGGTGCCTGGCCCGCCGTGCTGCCGGCTGTCTGACCCCCCCTTTCTCGGCCTCCGAGGCTCCTGCTCGCCTCGTGTGCGGTTCCTGCCCGGCTCCTGTGCGAAAGGGGCGCCCCCCGCCGGTTGCCGGGGGGCCCCCATCGCAGTGCCCGGGCCGGCCGAACCCGCGTACAACGGGGGCGTCATGGGGGCCCCCGACAGGACCCATACCCATGAGACCAAAGAACGGGTTTTCTATCCTT
>NZ_JBHXQO010000150.1:0-1715 GCF_042717135.1 Streptomyces sp. NPDC058620 | reverse complement strand
CTGCCGGAGTACATGGTGCCGTCGTTGTTCGTCGAGCTGGCGGCGCTGCCGCTGACCCCGAACGGCAAGATCGACCGGAAGGCACTGCCCGAACCCGAGCGTGCACTGGGCGAGTTGGATGGGCAGTACGTTGCTCCGGCCACGGTCTCGGAGGAGTTGCTGGCAGGTATCTGGTCGCAGGTGCTGGGGGTGGACCGGGTCGGGGCCGCCGATGGCTTCTTCGATCTGGGCGGGCACTCTCTGCTGGCCACCCAGGTGATCTCCCGCATCCGGGAGGCATTCGGGGTCGAGGTGGCGCTGTCGGCGCTCTTCGACCACCCGACGGTACGCGGACTGGCGGCGGCGATCGACGGTGCGGGAGAGGCGCAGGCCCTGCCGCCGGTCAGGGCTGCGGACCGCAGCCGGCCGCTGCCGCTGTCGTTCGCGCAGCAGCGCCTCTGGTTCCTGGACCAGCTGGAGCCGGGTGCCGTCGAATACAACATGTCGACCCGTCTGCGGCTGACCGGGGATATCGACCTCGCGGCCCTGGGCGCTGCGCTGGATGCGATCGTCGTCCGGCACGAGGTGCTGCGGACCCGTCTGGTCGCGGGCCCGGACGGTGTGGCTCACCAGGTCATCGACCCGCCCGCGCCCATGCCCCTTCCGGTCCTCGACCTCTCCGGGAGCATGGATCCGCAGGCTGCCGCGAATGACATGTTCGCCAAGGACACCCTGACGCCGTTCGATCTGGCGAACGGCCCCCTGGTGCGGGCCATGCTCACCCGGCTCGCTCCGGACGAGCACGTACTCTCCCTGGTCATCCACCATGTCGTCTTCGACGAGTGGTCGGACCGCGTCTTCCAGCGCGAGCTGTCCGCTCTGTACGAGGCGTTCCAGGCGGGTGAACCGAACCCGCTGCCGCCGCTCACGTTCCAGTACGCCGACGTCGTGGCCTGGCAGCGGCAGTGGCTGACCGGCGACGTACTCGACGGCCAACTGGAGTACTGGCGTCATGCGCTGGACGCCGTACCGACGCTTGAGCTGCCCACTGACCGGCCGCGTCCGGCCGTGCGCTCCACCGATGGTGCCGTGTGCCGCTTCACCGTTCCGGCCGGCACGGCACAGGCGCTGCGCGCGCTGTCCCGGGAGCACGGCGCGACGATGTTCATGACGCTCCTCGCGGCGTTCGACATCCTCATGGGCCGCTACGCCGACACGGACGATGTCGTGGTCGGTACTCCGGTGGCGAACCGGAACCGCGCCGAGACAGAGGACCTGATCGGGTTCTTCGTCAACACCCTCGTGCTCCGCACGGACCTGTCCGGCGACCCCACGTTCAGCGAGGTCCTGCGCCGCGTGCGCGAGACCGCACTCGGTGCGTACGCGCACCAGGACCTGCCGTTCGAGCATCTGGTGGACGACCTCGTCACGGAGCGCGACCGGTCTCGTACCCCGCTCTTCCAGACACTCTTCAGTTACGTGGCGGCTGACCCGAGCGACCTTCACCGGGAAGGCAGCAGCAACGGAGCCGGAACACCAAGCCGGTCAGCCGCCGATGCGGGCGCGCACAGCGGACCGGTTCCGGTGAAGTACGACCTGGTGCTGGCGCTTGCGGACGCCGACGACGTTCTTGCCGCGGAGATCCAGTACAGCACTGCGCTGTTCGACGCGGCGACGGTCGAGCGGATGGCGGGTCATCTGGTCACGCTGCTGGACGCTGTCGCGGCCGACGCGGG
>NZ_JBHXQO010000149.1:0-1919 GCF_042717135.1 Streptomyces sp. NPDC058620 | reverse complement strand
GGTGATCTTGGTCGTGAACCCGTCTACCAGGAGCTTTCTTCATGCCCGCCGCCGGGGCTGCCAGCCCAACCACCCGTCAGGTTGGAAAAGGCTCATTGTCACCTCGCCGCCGCCCTCGGGCTGCGTCGACCTCAGCCAGCCGGCCACCAGAAGGGTCGCTGTGTCGTGGGCCGAGTTGTAGACCCCGAAGTGGCACGCGCCGCAGAAGTCGAACGGGCTGTACAGGAAGGTGCTCTCCCGAGAACAAAGACTGCACGCCCCGCCGCCACTGCCGTCGTCGATCCTGTGCCCGTCGAGCTCGACCATACTGGTCGGGTTACCGCCGGTGAACGCGTACCGGTTCCCGGTGAAGGGATCCGCACCGAGGTTCATGTCGGCAAGGGCACCGTTGTACATGTCCCGGCTGGTGAAGCGGTTCAGGCCCGGGTTGTAGTCCCGGAAGCCCATGTCGTACGTGCCGGCCTGGGCGTCCCACCGCTTGGAGTTGTACCGGTAGGGGTTGTATGCGTCCTTGGTGGGATCAGCGGCGTCAGGCTTGTCGATGCCGGTGAACTCGTCCTTGTCGTCCTTGCCGTAGGCGGTGTACCCGTAGGTTGCCTTGGTGTCGCCGTTGGTGTCGGTGAGCGTCTCGACGTCGGTGTGGCTGTTGTAGCCGTAGTAGCCATCCTCCGTTGATCCGTCCGTGTTGTGCTTGACCTGTGAGAGCCGCTCGCCCCAGGGGCTGTACTGGTACGACTTGGTCAGCACACCGGCGACCTTCTCGTCAAGAACCTCCTTGGAGAGACCCAGGTAGTTGAACTCGGTGGTCTTACCGCCGGTGGTCTTGGTAGTGGTCCGGTCCAGCGGGTCGAAGCTGTACGCGGTGGACTTCAGCGCACCTGTGTCGTCCATTTTCTCGGACTCCACGACATGGTCGAAGCCGTCGTACACGCTCCTCTCGATAACCTGGCCGCCTGCGGTGACCGACTCCTGGCGACCGAACGGGTCGTAGTTGTAGTTGACGGTCGTGCCTGAGACCGATGCCTTCAGGAGACGGTTGCGGTCGTAGGTGAAGGCGGTGGTGGCGCCCTTGACCGTCTGGTTGACGACATTTGCGTTGTCGTCGTGGACGTAGGTCTCGGTGCCCGCGCCGTTGCCCGTCTTGGCCGATCTGGAGAGGCGGTTGACCGGGTCGTAGGTGTAATCGGTGGTGGAATCGAGGTACGCCGCGTGGTTATCGGCGTTCATCTTCTTCGCCACGTCCTGCGCCTTGTTGCCGTTGGCGTCGTAGGCGTAGCTGTGAGATGAGACCAGGGTTCCGTTCGGCTTCTTCTCCGAGGAGGATTTCAGCGAACGGTCGAGGTAGTAGGAGAAGTCGACCGTGTTGCCGTTGGCCTTCGTCTCCTTCTGCTTCAGGCGCCGGTCGGTATAGGTGTAAGACGTCACCTTCGGTGCGCTGTCCGCGGACGACTTTCCGATCGAGACCGTCTTGACCAGTTCCCGCAAGTCATAGGTGTACTTGGAGTACTGCTCCGGGTGAGTGATCGTGTCTGTATGACCGTTTACGTCGTAGGTCAGGCTGGTGGACTTCTTCTCCTGGCCCGCCAACGCCTCGGTGATCTTCGCGACCTGGTTCAGTCCCGTGTAACTGATCGTGTATGCGTCAACCTTGGCACCGGAGGAGGTGTCGTCGATCGAGGTGAGGTTGCCGTTGATATCGTAGCCGTAGGTGAAGGTGCGCTTCTCGGCGTCGATGTCACCGGAGTTGTCACGGACCAGCTTCACACCGTCGGCGACGACCGCGCCGGCGCTGTTCTGGAACAGCTGAAGCTTGGCCGCGTTGCCCTTACTGATCGTTTCAGAATGAGGTTCGGAGTCGCCTCAAACAGATGATGCTGCAAGCGAGTTGGAGTAGTCCGAGGTGGAGGTCCGCGCGTATC
>NZ_JBHXQO010000148.1:0-1942 GCF_042717135.1 Streptomyces sp. NPDC058620 | reverse complement strand
CACGCAAATAATGCGCCAGACGACTCGCCCGACCCATCAACCCCCCATACGTCAACGACTCCCCACCCACCACCACAGCCACCGCATCCGGAGACACCACAGCCCGCCCAGCAATCAACTCATGCACACCACCCACCAACGGCAACACCACCGAAGAGGCATTCCACCCCTCCACCACCAGCTCACGCTCGCCAACAGACAGCACCGGCAGCTCACCCACCCGGCGGTCCCCGCTCTCCGCCACCGCCTCCAGCACCGTGATCAAGTGACCAGCCAGACGCTCCACCGTCGCCGCGTCAAAGAGCGCAGTGCTGTACTCGATCGTGCCCGTCAGGGGTCCGTCGGCATCACCCATCGTCACTGCCAGGTCGAACTTGACCGGCAGGGCACTCGGGCCCGGCTCGCCGCTCGCTTCAGCCCTGTCCCCGGGGCCCTCGCCGGCCGCGTCCCCGGCGGCGCCCTCGGACTCCCCGGCGACATAGCTGAACAGGACCTGGAACAGCGGATTGCGGGAGCGATCGCGCTCCGTTACGAGTTCGTCCACCAGCTGCTCGAACGGCACGTCCTGATGCGCATACGCACCCAGTGCCGTCTCCCGCACACGCCCCACCAGCTCACGGAACGTCGGATCACCCGACAGATCCGTACGCAGCACCAGCGTATTCACGAAGAACCCGATCAGGTCCTCAGTCTCCGCACGATTCCGGTTCGCGACCGGCGTGCCCACCACCACATCATCCGAACCCGCATATCGACCCAGCAGCACATTGAAGGCCGCGAGCAGCGTCATGAACATCGAAGCGCCGCTCTCCCGCGACAGCTCCCGCAACGCCTCCGCCGTCCGCGCCGACACGCTGAACCGCTGCACCGCACCGGCCGACGAACGAACAGCGGGACGCGGCCGGTCCGTAGGCAGCTCAAGCTCTGGTGCGTCGGCCAACATCGATCGCCAGTAGGACAGTTGCCCGTCCAGGACCTGCCCCGTGAGCCATTCGCGTTGCCACACCGCGAAGTCCGCGTACTGCACGGCAAGCGGCGGCAACGGGTCCGGCTCTCCTGCCCGGAACGACTCGTAGAGGGCGGTCAGTTCACGGCGCAGGATCTGTCCTGACCACTCGTCGGAGACGACATGGTGCATGGCCAGTGCAAGGAGGTGCTCATCATGCCGCACGCGGATCAGCGTGGCGCGGATCAGCGGCCCGTCGGCCAGATCGAACGGCGTGACGGCGTCCGCGAGCATCAGCTCGCGCGCCGCGGCCAGAGGTTCGGCGTCGCCGGACACATCCGCCACCACGAGCGGGAACGGCTCCGGCGAGTCGATCACCTGATGCGGCACGCCGTCGGGGCCCGCGACCAGTCTGGTCCGCAGCACCTCGTGCCGAGCCACTACCGCGCTCAGGGCCTCACCCAGCGCCGCGATGTCCAGGCCGCCGGGCCAGATGACCGGTTGGGGCACGTTGTACTCGGCAGATCCGGGCTCCATCTGGTCGAGGAACCACAGGCGCTGCTGCGCGAACGACAACGCCAGCGGCTCGTCCCGGTCGGCCGCCGCCATGGGCGGCACCGCCGCACTGTTGCCGGCTGCGTCGACGACCGCGGCCAGCTCCCGCACGGTCGGGTGGTCGAACAGAGCGGCCAGGGGTATCTCGGCCGCGAACACGTCCCTGATACGTGAGACCACCTGGGTGGCAAGCAGCGAGTGCCCGCCCAGCTCGAAGAAGTCGTCGACTGCGCCTACCTGCTCCACGCCCAGGACCATGGCCCAGATCCCGGCCAGCAGTTCCTCCGTCACGCTCGTCGGCGCGACGAAGCCCGTCAGCCCCTGGCGGACGGCATCCGGTGCCGGAAGTGCGGCGCGGTCGATCTTGCCGTTCGGGGTGAGCGGCAGCGCGGCAAGCTCCACGAACACCGACGGCACCATGAACCCGGGCAGCCGCTCGCC
>NZ_JBHXQO010000147.1:0-2009 GCF_042717135.1 Streptomyces sp. NPDC058620 | reverse complement strand
GTGGGGAGGGTGTGGAGCGTCGTTTGGTGGCGTATTTGGTGCCGGCGGTGCAGGTGGATGGTGTTCCGTCTCCGGATGAGTTGCGGGAGCGGTTGCGTGTGAGTCTGCCGGAGTACATGGTGCCGTCGTTGTTCGTCGAGCTGGCGGCGCTGCCGCTGACCCCGAACGGCAAGATCGACCGGAAGGCACTGCCCGAACCGCAGGAGATACGTGGCGGCGAACTGGAGGCCGGCTTTGTCGCCCCGGCCACGGTCCCCGAGGAGCTATTGGCAGGTATCTGGTCGCAGGTGCTGGGGGTGGACCGGGTCGGGGCCACCGATGGCTTCTTCGACCTGGGCGGCCACTCTCTGCTCGCGGCACAGGTGATCTCCCGTATCCGGGAGGCATTCGGGGTCGCCGTCCCGCTGTCGGCGCTCTTCGACCAACCGACCGTACGAGGTCTCGTAGCGGCGATGGAAACCTCGGCGCGAGATGCCGAGCCGGCCATGACGACCGTCGCGAGGGACGAGCCGTTGCCTCTGTCCTTCGCGCAGCAGCGGCTGTGGTTCCTGGACCAGTTGGAGCCCGGTTCGACGGAATACAACATGTCGACCCGTCTCCGGCTCCCCGGTGATGTCGACCTCGCGGCCCTGGGCGCTGCGCTGGATGCGATCGTCGTCCGGCACGAGGTGCTGCGGACCCGTCTGGTCGCGGGCCCGGACGGTGTGGCGCACCAGGTCATCGACCCGCCCGCGCCCATGCCCCTTCCGGTCCTCGACCTCTCCGGGAGCATGGATCCGCAGGCTGCCGCGAACGACATGGTCACCAAGGACGCGCTCACACCGTTCGATCTGGCGAACGGCCCCCTGCTGCGGGCCACACTCGTCAGGCTCGCTCCGGACGAGCACGTACTCTCCCTGGTCATCCACCATGTCGTCTTCGACGAGTGGTCGGACCGCGTCTTCCAGCGCGAGCTGTCCGCTCTGTACGAGGCGTTCCAGGCGGGTGAACCGAACCCGCTGCCGCCGCTCACGTTCCAGTACGCCGACGTCGTGGCCTGGCAGCGGCAGTGGCTGACCGGCGACGTACTCGACTCCCATCTCTCCTACTGGCGCAACAAGTTGGGCGGAGCACCGGACCTGGAGCTGCCCACCGACCGGCCGCGGCCCGCTGTGCGCTCCACCGAGGGCGCAGTGGTGAGGTTCAGAGCCCCCGCAGGTACGGCGGAGGCATTGAAGGCGCTGTCCCGCGAGCACGGCACGACGATGTTCATGACGCTGCTCGCCGCCTTCGACGTACTCATGGGTCGATACACGCACTCGGACGACATCGTCGTGAGCACGCCGGTGGCGAACCGGAACCGTGCGGAGACGGAGGACCTGATCGGGTTCTTCGTCAACACCCTCGTGATGCGCACGGACCTCTCCGGCGACCCCACGTTCAGCGAGGTCCTGCGCCGTGTACGCGAAACCGCACTCGGTGCGTACGCGCATCAGGACCTGCCGTTCGAGCAGGTGGTGGACGCCATGGCGGATGTACGGGACCGTACTCGTAGCCCCCTCGCCCGTGTCTCCTTCAACTACGCGGCCGAGGCCGCAGGAACCTCACCCTCCGACCGGGAGAGGGCCGGTGCGGCCGGCATGGGCATCGAAACCGGCACGGGTCTGCTGCCGGTTCAGTTCGACATGGTCGTGGCGCTGGGGGAGGACGACGGCGCCCTGACCGGCGAAATCCAGTACAGCACCGCGTTGTTCGACGCGGTGACGGTCGAGCGGATGGCGGGGCACATGGTGACGTTGCTGGGAGCTGTCGGCGCGGATGCCGAGATACCGGTGGGTGAGCTGCCGGTGCTGACCGAGGCCGAGCACGAGCGGCTGGTGCGTGAGTGGAATGCGACGGCTGTGTCGTTGCCGGTGGTGGGTGGTGTGCATGAGCTGATTGCTGAGCGTGCGGCGTTGGCCCCCGGGGCGGTTGCGCTGGCGTGCGGCGAGGTTTCGCTCACCTATGGGGAGTTGGTGGGCCGGGCGAAT
>NZ_JBHXQO010000146.1:0-2034 GCF_042717135.1 Streptomyces sp. NPDC058620 | reverse complement strand
ATGATCGCTGCACGTGCCCGGTTCCCCACCACACAGTCCATGATCAACGATCAAGGGCCCGACGCGCCACCGCTAACCATGCACGAGCTCGTTAGGTTGCCCGGCTAAACGGCCAGGATCACGGCGCCTTCGGTGGACAGGCCCGGAAGCGGGTCGTCTCGAAGCGCCTCCACCGCGAGGGGAAGAAGTACCGGCAGCCCTATGTCCTGCCCGATCAGCAGACGCAGGTCCTCAACGGTCAGAGCTCCGACCGGCCGACCCCGCAGGGCATGCGCCGTCGCAATGAGACGGGTGGCGTCAGGCGGGGGCGCCTGCCAGCGATCACGTTCAAGCTCCGCAAGGGACCGACCACGGGCGATAGATACAGTCACCAGGCGATTCTCTCGTGAATGCGTGTGGTCGGGTCGCCGGAGACCATCGCTGATGCCCGGCTACCCGGCCACTACGCGAGATCTCAAACCCGGTCTCATGCCGTCAGTGTGCTCGCGTCCACTGACAACGCCCGCGGCGGCCCAGTGAGCGTTTTCAGATTGGCCACTGATGGGATGACGGCGGCGAGGGCGCAACCCACGAGGCACCCGTGCCGTTGAGAGAGATGTTCGACGTCTCAACTCATCAGTGCAGGTGCCTCGTTGGTCTCCTATCCTGCCGCACTCGACCTGCCCCGTGCGTTGGTCGAGTGGGTCACCATGCTCATCGTCACCCGCGAGGGTGACCGCCGCTGCAAGCTCCCGCCGCACCAACGCGCGCTCGTCGCTCTGGTGTACCTGCGCAAGCACGACACCCTGGCCCAGATAGCCGCCGGCTTCGGCATCTCGGTCGGCACCGCCCACGCTTACACCACCGCAGTGATCGACCTCCTGGCCGCCCAGGCGCCCGGCCTGCTCAAGGTCCTGCGCGAGCACGAACCGCACTACGTACCGCTCGACGGCACGCTCGCCGAGTGCGACCGGGTCGGCGACGGCCGGGCCGACTACTCGCACAAGCACCGTCGCCACGGTGTGAACGTGCAGGTCGTAACCGATCCGACCGGGCAGGTGCTGTGGATCTCGCCGGCCTTGCCGGGCCGGTGCCACGACCTAAGAAGTCATCTCATTTGGCGATCCTGCGGTAGCAGATGAGGGTGCAGGCGATGCTGGTGAAGGCGAGGAAGTGGTCGGCCTTGCGTTCGTAGCGTCGGTGGAGGCGGCGGCAGCCGGCGAGCCAGGCCATGGTGCGTTCCACGGTCCAGCGGTGGCGGCCCAGCCGTTGCGAGGACTCGACTCCCTTGCGGGCGATGCGGTGGGTGATGCCGCGTTCGCGTAACCATCGCCGCAGGTGGGCGTAGTCGTAGCCCTTGTCGGCGTGGAGCTTGCCGGGCTTGCGCCGTCGCCGGCCGCGGCGCGAGCGGATCGGCGGGATGCCCTTCACGAGCGGGATCAGGGCCTGGCTGTCGTGCAGGTTGGCCCCGGAAATGCCGACGGATATGGGCAGACCCGACCGTTCCGTGATCAGGTGGATCTTCGAGCCGTACTTGCCCCGGTCGACAGGATTCGGACCTGTCAGGTCCCCCTTTTCAGGGCCCGCATGTTTACCGAGTCGATCGCACACCGCGACCAGTCCAGCTCGCCGCGGGCACCGAGTTCGTCGAGGACCAGGCGGTGGAGCTTGGCCCACACCCTGGCCTTCGACCACTCCGAGAACCGCCGGTGGGCGGTCGCTCCGGACGGGCCGAACGACGCCGAAGGCAACTGCTGCCAGGTACAACCCGACGTGGCCACGAAGACGATCGCGGCCAACACTTCCCGGTCGCCGTGCCGACGCCGACCACCGCCCTGCGGCCGCGACGGCGCCTCGGGCACCACCCGCTGGAACAACTCCCACAACTCGGCCGGCACCAGCCGCTCAACGATCCCCACCATGACTCACAGGATACCGAGTCATCCAAATGAGATGGCCTCTAACTGCGGCCCGCACTCATCGGATCATCCGGATCTGCGAACGCCAGGGCGTCCCCATCCTGGCCGACCGCGCCTACACGGGTGCCGGCCCCTG
>NZ_JBHXQO010000145.1:0-2052 GCF_042717135.1 Streptomyces sp. NPDC058620 | reverse complement strand
GCGGAAGCTCCGCTGCAGCACCACCCGGATCACAGCCGCCGTCCGTGCCGTCGTCGCCCTCGAACTCGCCACCTGATCAAGATGGAAAAGGCTCACTGTTCACCAACGTATCGGAGATGCCATGAACCAGAAGACAGAAGGCCAGCAGGGCAATCGATTCTGCAAGGCGTGCGGCACACCCGCAGAAGACGGGAAACTATGTAATCACTGCGGCAGTGTTCTGGGCCTGCCGGACAACGCGGGGTTGATCGAGGATCAAGGCGTGGCAGCACGACGGGTCTTCGAGGGACATGGCGAGCAGCGGGAGTAACGCTGACCGAAACGGGAAGAAACCGGGTTGCGACGCGACTCTGTCCGTCCCTGCTGGACCAGCAGGGACGGACAGAGTCGCCTCGACGAGCCATCCGGACGACGCCCTACCCCGGTGAGTAGTGCGGATCGGGGTACACGGACCGCATGGCACCGAAGACTGAACACCTCATGTCCCTGCGGGCCGTACGGCAGCTGCGCCGAGTCCGCACCTTCTACACGGCAGGTGTCCTGCTGTGGACGGCCGCTGCGGCCTGGACGGGGTGGGTCCATCCCGGGAGCCGACAGATGTGGGTGTCCCTCTTCCTCCTGGCGGGCTTCACCGGCCTGCTCGGCGCCGCCTCTCTGTGGTTGCGGCGCCTCCAGGCCGCCCCGGTCCACAAGCCTGCGCATCACGCCGCTCCCCGACGAGCCACCGCCCCACGCCACGTGAGCGCCTGAGCCTGGCACCCACAAATTTGGGCGTGGGGGTACTGGTGGTATGTGCCCTTGTCTGCCGTGCGGACAAATGTCAGCAGAAGCGAAGGCGTCACCGTTCACCCTCCGATTGCACGTCAGGCATGGCCCGGTGGGTTCACCTATGTGAGGAGTAGTCATGACCACCTTTGTCATCACCGTTCCCGGCACGTTCATCTCGGACATTACCGACTCCGCGCGCTCGGCTTTCGAACGAAAGCTGGCCTCGCAGCACACGGACGTCAGTGAGAGTGAAGGCCTGAACCTCCTCACACTGAACGAGGACAACACCTTCTCCGTCTGCCTTGAGGTTGATGCCCCAGACCGGTACGAGGCCGAGCTGGACGCCACAAGGCTCGTCTCAGCCGCGCTGAAGGAGGCAGGGATCCCGGAAGCCGACGCCCCGCTCGGCCCGCCGGCCGTCACCGGGATCGACAGTGACCTCTGACCCCTTTTCACTGCAGGCGGCCCCCACCGAGCGTTGGAGGGAGTCGGCCTCCCCTAGTGTACTGAGTCTGGAATTCCGTGTAGATGTGTAGGCTAGCCTCTATGGTGCGGATGGGGCGGCCGAAGGCCGAGTTGACGTTGTCGGACGAGGAACGGGACGCACTTGAGGGGTGGGTGCGGCGTCGTTCCACGTCGCAGGCGTGGGCGCTTCGGTGCCGGATCATCTTGGCTTGCGCTGAGGGTGCCTCGAACAAGGACGTTGCTGCTCAACTCGGCTCCACACCACAGGCAGTGGGCCGCTGGCGGGCCCGTTTCGTGCAGTACCGGATCGCCGGTCTGGGTGACATGCCGCGTCCGGGTGGCCCCAGGACGGTGACGGACGAGCAGGTTGCCGCGGTGGTCACCAGGACACTGGAATCCACTCCGAAGAACGCAACACACTGGTCGACGCGGTCGATGGCCAAGGAGATGGGCCTGTCGCAGTCGTCGGTCTCACGGATCTGGCGAGCCTTCGGCCTGCAGCCGCACCGCTCGGAGACCTTCAAGCTGTCGACCGACCCGTACTTCATCGACAAGGTCCACGATGTCGTCGGCCTCTACATGGACCCGCCTGAACGGGCATTGGTTTTCTGTGTGGATGAGAAGTCACAGATCCAGGCCCTGGACCGGTCCCAGCCCGTGCTGCCGATGATGCCCGGGGTACCCGAGCGGACCACCCACGACTACGTCCGCGCCGGCACCACCACACTGTTCGCCGCACTCGAGGTCGCCACCGGCAAAGTAATCGGTTCCCTGCACCGGAGGCACCGGGCCGAGGAGTTCAAAAAGTTCCTGACCAAG
>NZ_JBHXQO010000144.1:0-2144 GCF_042717135.1 Streptomyces sp. NPDC058620 | reverse complement strand
TGCGGAAGCTCCGCTGCAGCACCACCCGGATCACAGCCGCCGTCCGTGCCGTCGTCGCTCTCGAACTCGCCACCTGATCAAGATGGAAAAGGCTCCCTTGCCTTCCTCGGCCTCGCCGCAGCCCTGACCTGCTACAAAAGACTTGCGAAACTCACCACGTGAGACGTCCTCTTAGGCCTCAGGGTCGGCGGAAGTGCGTTTGTAGTGACATGTGTAGGGATAGGGGTCCCCGCCGTCCGCGTGGACAGTCCCGTCCATCCACAGTTTTCCGTGCTCCATATAGAACGGTAGAAACTGATGGTCGTTGTGATTCTTGAAACTAAGCACCAGATAAGGCGTCAGGCCGGGGTCGTTGTTGACCCCATGCCATTTCCCGTCGCTTGAACGGCGTGTCACCTGCGAGTCCGGCCCGGGGCCGTCCCACTGGACCGGAAAGTCGTTGCTGGAGAAGGTGTAGTCGTCGCGTAGCCGGACGATCGGCGATCCGCATTCCCCCTCCCCATCCCACCGGCCGACCAATTCGGCATGAGTGACGGCCTTCGGAGTGGGGGCGGGTTTGGCTGTCCCGCAAGCGGACGGGGCGAATGCCATCACGGTGGCAGTCGCAAGGCTTGCGCCGATGCGAAATATGTCGAATTGCACGCTGTCTGCTTCCAGCCGTTGGATGACGCCCAGTATGCCGGTCGGTGATCCGAAAGAGACGGCCTTGCGCACCACCACCGCCATCACCTCAGCGGTCACCCCGGCACTCTGAGCTCTGACCACGCCCACCGCCCGCCCCGCTGCCACTCCGCCCGGCAGCGGGGCAGACCGAGACCGTCGGCACAGCGCCTCACGTCCGCCGCTGCCTGCCGTCTCCTGCGACGCGTGCGGCTGCTACCCGCATACCCGCTTTCCGGGCCGCCGGCCCCGGGGACAGCGCGCCCCCGGGCCGCCCCGCCGCAGTCGGCCACGGCCCGCGTGACCCGCCCCCCCACCGTCACCGCCCGCCTCACCACCCCCCGACACCACCCCCACCGCCCCGACCACCCCGACCGCCCTGGATGGGTACACCGCCACCGTCTACCTGAACACCCACCTACGACAACTTCGGCGGCTACAAGCGCCACCACCCGCTCACCGCCGCCACCCGCACCGGCACCGACGACAGCCCTCTGCTCCTGGTTTTCCACACCAGCGCCCGTATCCGCAGCCACGAGGCCGCCGCGTCGGCCGCCTTCGACGTCGGCAACCACCAGCGCGCCGACGACTACGGCCAGACCTGGCCCGGCGACACCCAACGCTCCGTGTCCGTCGGCGACGTCATCAAGATCACCGGCCCCGGCCACTGGATCATCTACCTCCGCGTCGACCCCGTCGGCTTCACGCCCATCCCCGAACCTTCGCACAGCACCCCCACCGGGCAGACCCGCCTCACCCACCGCCCCTGACCACCACCGCCCCACCCCCCTCACGGCCCCGTGCCCGGACACCCGTCCCGGCACGGGGCCGCCCGTCTACCCGCACCCGCGTCCACGTGGCCGCTGCCGCACCCCAGACCCGCAGCGGCCCCGCATCCACCGGAAGGCGCAGCGACCGCCCGCGCCGACTGTCCCCGGCCGGACACCGGACTCTTGGCGGCCCCGCCCGCGCGACCCCGCGCGCCGACCGTCCCTGGCCAGACCGAGACGGCCAACGGGCCACGGGCAACGGGACTCCCAGCGGCCCCGCCCGCCCAGCCCGCGCGCGGTGACTGTCCTCTGCCGGACACCGGACAGCGGACTCCTGGCGGCCCCACCCGTGCCGACCGTCCCCGGCCGGTCACCGGCCACGGGACTCCTGGCGGCCTCGCCCGCGCGGCCCTGCGCGCCGACCGTCCCTGGCCCTCACCTCAGATCCCAGACCCCGGCCACGGGCCAGCTAGCGGTCCCGCCCGCGCGGCCCCCCGCGCGACGACCGTCCCTGGCCAACGCAGACGTCGGCCATTCGAATACTTAGACCGTGTCCTACATGGTCAGTTTGAGGAACCGTTTGTAGCAGCAGAGAGCGGCGGCGAGTCCGAGAAAGGCCAGCTACTGAGGTTTAACTCGTGGTGTCGTTACGCAGATCTGATGGTCAGGCCGGTCTCGGCTAGGCAGCCGTCGATTAGGTTGCTGCGGTACTGG
>NZ_JBHXQO010000143.1:0-2219 GCF_042717135.1 Streptomyces sp. NPDC058620 | reverse complement strand
CTGCGGGCGTTGTCGCGTGAGTGTGGCGTGTCGATGTTCATGACGTTGTTGTCGGCGTATGTGGTGTTGCTGGGTCGGTACGCGGGTTCGGAAGACGTGGTGGTGGGCACGCCGGTCGCGAACCGGAACCGTGCGGAGACGGAGGACCTGATCGGGTTCTTCGTGAACACGTTGGTGATGCGTACGGATCTGTCGGGTGATCCGACGTTCCGTGAGGTGCTGGGGCGGGTGCGGGAGACGGCTCTTGGTGCGTACGGGCACCAGGACGTGCCGTTCGAGCAGGTCGTGGAAGCGCTGGTGTCGGAGCGTGACCGCTCACGGACCCCTTTGTTCCAGGCGCTGTTCAACTATGACTTCGTTGAGAGCGACAGCGGTGAGGCCGGCGGTGATGAGGGTGCCGGGGCTGGGCTGGTGGGCCGGTCGGTGGACCGTACTGGGAGTGCTTCGGAGAGGGTTGTTGCGAAGTTCGATTTGCGTTTGGTGTTGAGTGATGGTGGGGCGGGGTTGGGTGCGGAGTTTGAGTACAGCTCTGCGTTGTTCGATGCGGTGACGGTGGAGCGTTTGGGTGGTCATTTGGTGAGGTTGTTGTCGGCGGTGGCTGTGGATGCTGATCAGCGGGTGTGTGGGTTGCCGGTGTTGTCTGCGGGTGAGCGTGAGTTGTTGGTGGGGGGTTGGGGTGGGGCGGCTGTGGGGTTGCCGGCTGTGGGTGGTGTGGGTGAGTTGGTTGCTGAGTGGGCTGTGGTGTCTCCGGATGCGGTGGCGGTGGTGTCGGGTGATGTGTGTGTGACGTATGGGGGGTTGGTGGCGCGGGCGAATCGGTTGGCGCATTACTTGCGTGGGGTGGGTGTGGGGGCGGAGTCGGTGGTGGGGCTGTGTTTGCCGCGTGGGGTGGAGATGGTGGTTGCGGTGTTGGGTGTGTGGGCTGCGGGGGGTGCGTATGTGCCGTTGGATCCGGAGTATCCGGCGGATCGGTTGGCGTTCATGTTGGGGGACAGTCGGGCGTCGGTGTTGGTGGGTACGGAGGAGTTGGTGGATGAGTTGCCGGTGGGTCGTTTGCGGACGGTGGTGGTGGATGATCCGGTGGTGGTGGGTGTGTTGGCGGGGCTTCCGTCGAGTGCTCCTGAGGTGAGGTCGGGGCCGGATCAGTTGGCGTATGTGATGTATACGTCGGGGTCGACGGGGCGGCCGAAGGGTGTGCAGGTTACGCGTGGTGGTTTGGTGAGTTATGTGGTGTCGGTGGCGGATCGTGTGGGTTGGGGGGTTGTGGGGGGTCGGTTCGGGTTGTTGCAGCCGATGGTGACGGATTTGGGTAACACGGTGGTGTTCGGGTGTTTGGTGTCGGGTGGTGTGTTGCATGTGGTGGGTGCGGATGTGGCGGTGGATGGGCGTGGGGTGGCGGGGTTTGTTCGGGAGTGGGGGATTGATTTTGTGAAGGTGGTGCCGTCGCATTTGGCTGCGTTGGTGGCTGGGTGTGGTGGTGAGGTGGGGTTGTTGGTTCCGCGTCGTGGTCTGGTGCTGGGTGGGGAGGGTGCGTCGGCGTCGTGGTTGCGTGGGGTGGTGGAGGCTGCTGGGGATTGTGTGGTGGTGAATCATTACGGGCCGACGGAGACGACGGTGGGTGTGGTTGCTGGTGTGTTGGTGGTGGGGTCGGGTGGTTTGGCGGATGGGGTGGTGGGTTTGGGGAGGCCGTTGGGGAATAGCAGGGTGTATGTGTTGGGTGGGGGGTTGGAGCCGGTTCCGGTGGGTGTGGTGGGTGAGTTGTTTGTTGGGGGTGTTCAGGTGGCGCGGGGGTATGTGGGGCGTGCTGGGTTGACGGGTGAGCGGTTTGTGGCTGATCCGTTTGTGGGTGATGGCAGTCGGATGTATCGGACGGGTGACCGGGTTCGGTGGTTGGGGGATGGGCGGCTGGAGTTTGTGGGGCGGGTGGATGCGCAGATCAAGGTGCGTGGTTTCCGTGTTGAGCCGGGTGAGGTGGAGGCTGCGCTGGTGGGTCATGCGCGGGTTCGTTCCGCGGTGGTGGTGGCGCGTGGTGAGGGTTCGGAGCGTCGTTTGGTGGCGTATCTGGTTCCGGATGGTCAGGGGGAGGGGATTCCGTCGGTCGGGGAGCTGCGTGTGTTCCTGGGTGGGCGGTTGCCGGAGTACATGGTGCCGTCGGTGTTCGTCGAGCTGAGCGAGCTCCCGCTGACCGCGAACGGCAAACTCGACCACGCCGCCCTGCC
>NZ_JBHXQO010000142.1:0-2252 GCF_042717135.1 Streptomyces sp. NPDC058620 | reverse complement strand
AACCCGCCACCCTGTGGATACCTCATCCTCTCGTGATACCGCAGGCAGACACCCCTCGTCAGCCCTTATGACTTCACGAGTTCAATCTCAGTATGTGGCGGACGACTTCGGTCGTCCGGTGCAGACTGCCAACCCCAAGTCGCAGACCACCAAGGTTAGCTGGGACGCGGACAACAACGTCACCTACGTGGAGGAGGCAAACGGCGCGAAAACCGCGTACTGCTACGACCAGAAGACGGGCTATCCGCTCTGGCAGCGCGATGCCGAGAACAACAAGAGCGGCGTTCCCGCTCAGAGCGATTGTGCCCCCGGCGTATATCCGGCCAATTCGCAGAAGTATGAGTACCGGACCCGTCCTGACGGCTTCTCAGCCGATCTCTCCAAGAAGACTTCACCGGAGGGTCGGACCTGGGAGTTCGGCTACGACAACTTCGGCAACCTCAGGACGGTCACCGATCCCAAGGGTGTCGCCACCTCGTCCGTGGCCGGTGACTACACCACGTCGTATGAATACGACGCGCAGGGTCAGGTCACCAAGGTGACCGATGCCAATGGCAACCCGACCACCAACAGCGACTTCGGTCCGACCGGCTACCCGGCGACAATCAGCGACGCGCTGAACAAGGCGACTTCGTTCGTCTACGACGAGCGCGGCCAGGTCACCCAGGTCACGGATGCCCTCGGTAAGAAAACCACCCAGACCTACGACGTCTACGGGCGTCCGCTGGTTAAAACGGTGCCGAAGGACCAGAACGCGGGCGACCTGATTACCGCCCCTGCCCCGGTCTACGACGCCAACGACAACGTCACGACCTCGACTGCGCCCAATGGTGCGGTGTCTACGGCGGTGTACGACGCGGCGGACCAGATCAAGGGTGCCACCGCACCCAAGTACACGGCGACGTCGGACGAGCGGCAGTCGACCTTCACCTACGACAAGGTCGGCAACGTCCTGACGACGGTCGAGCCGAAGGGAACACTGACCACCAACGACCCGAACGACTTCAAGACCACCAATACGTACGACGAGAACTACCAGCTGACCGCCGTCATCAACGCGGTTGGTGACAAGGTCAGTTACCAATACGACAATGTCGGCAACGTCGTCACGGTCCTCGACCCCAAGAAGAACGCGACCACCGACACCACCGACTACACCAGCAAGACCGTTTACGACCTGAACCACCGGGTCACGCAGGTCATGGACGCGGCGGGCAAGACGACCAAGACCTCTTACGACAAGGACTCACTGGTCGTCTCCAGCACGGACGCCGAGAACAACACCACGCTGGTCACCTACGACCAGCGGGGCCAGAAGACCGAGGTCAAAGCCCCGTACGAGGGCACTTCGACGATCACCTACCGGAGTACGAAGTACGAGTACGACCAGGTCGGCAACACCACCAAGGTGATCACCCCGCGCGGTTCCGGCACGGCCAACCCGGACGACTTCGCCGCGCGGACCGAGTACGACGCGATGAACCGCCCGGTCAAGCAGTACCAGCCCTACGACCCAGCGGACAGTCGTTACAACAAGGCGAACGTCTACACCCAGACGTTCTATGACGAAGTAGGCCGGGTCTCCAAGACCTCGATGCCGCCCTCGGAGGGCCAGACGGTCCGTAACGACACCTCCTACTCGTACTTCGACAACGGCTGGGCCAAGTCGTCTACCGACCCGTTGGACATCGTCACGGCATACGGCTACGACGAGCTGGGCAAGCAGAACGCCCGGACGATCACGTCGGCAGCCGGTTCGTCCAACCGTACGATGACGTGGTCGTACTTCCCCGACGGGAAGTTGAAGACGAAGTCAGACGACGGTGTTCCGGTCGGCAGCGCGGGCGTGCTCGTGGACAATTCAGACGCTCAGAACACTGCTACCACGGGCACCTGGACCGCGGGCAGTCTCACCGGCCAACAGGGCTACGACCATCAGGTCCACCCTGCCGGCACGGGGACGGACGCCTTCACCTGGACATTCAACATCCCGAAGAACGGTTCTTACACCGCATACGTCAAGTACCCGAAGGTCACCGGGGCCGCCTCGGCTGCAAAGTACACGGTCACCAAGTCCGACGGCACCACTGCGAGCGTGACCCGCGACCAGAACGCTGCCACCGGGACCTGGGTCAGCCTCGGCTCGTACGCTTTCACTAACTGATCGTTTCAGAATGAGATCGGTGTGGTGGCTTGGCAGTTGGGTGTTGGGTCGGCAGGATCTGTTGGGTGTCTGCTGATCTTGTGCCTGA
>NZ_JBHXQO010000141.1:0-2286 GCF_042717135.1 Streptomyces sp. NPDC058620 | reverse complement strand
ACAAGAAACACCCGGCGAAGTGCAAGGAAGACCCCCAAGCATCGAACGAGTCCCCGCATCATCCAGCCACACCACCGAACCCAACGACTCCACCGACTCCACCGGCAACCCACCCGCCACCGACCGATGCCCCACCAACACACTCGCCCCACTGTCCGCCAGCATGAACTCCAACCGATCCGACGGGAACTCCGCATCCAACGGCAAATACGCCCCACCCGCCTGCCACACCGCAAGCGCCGCAACCACCAAATCAACCCCACGCTCCAGACACACAGCCACCACCGACTCCGCACCCACACCCACCCCACGCAAATAATGCGCCAGACGATTCGCCCGACCCATCAACCCCCCATACGTCAACGACTCCCCACCCGACACCACAGCCACCACATCCGGAGACACCACAGCCCGCTCAGCAATCAACCCATGCACACCACCAACCGCAGACACCTCCACACCCGTGTCATTCCACCCACGCACCACCACATCACGCTCACCCGCAGTCAACACCGGAAGCTCATCGACCCTCTGGCCCGCGTCGGCCGCGACAGCGTCCAGCAGCGTGACCAGATGACCCGCCATCCGCTCGACCGTCGCCGCGTCGAACAGCGCAGTGCTGTACTGGATACCCGCCTGGAGTGTGCCGTCGCCGGACTCCTCCAACATCAGCCACAGGTCAAAGACGGCCGCCACCTGACCGCCAGGGCCTCCGGAACCCTCCTCGGCGTCGGCCGTGCCGTGGACCTCTTCACCCTCGCCGGCCCCATAGCTGAAGAACACCTGGAAGAGCGGGCTGCGCGACCGGTCACGCTCCGTGACGAGTTCGTCCACCAGCTGTTCGAACGGTACGTCCTGATGCGCGTACGCACCCAGGGCCGTCTGCCGCACACGACCCAGGAGCTCCGAGAACGACGGGTTGCCCGACAAGTCACCGCGCAGCACCAGGGTGTTGACGAAGAAGCCGATCAGTTCCTCGGTCTCGGCACGGTTCCGGTTCGCGACCGGCGTGCCCACGACCACATCGTCCGAGTTCGCGTACCGTCCGAGCAGCACGTTGAAGGCCGCAAGCAGGGTCATGAACATCGTCGTGCCGTTCGTACGGGACAGCGCACGCAGCGCCTCCGCCGTCTCCGCCGAAACGGTGAACGGGGCCATCGCCCCCTCGGTGGACCGCACCGGAGGACGCGGCCGGTCGGTGGGGAGGTCCAGTACGGGAACCTCGGCCAGCCGCTCTCTCCAGTAGGCCAGTTGCCCCTCAAGGACCTCGCCGTCAAGCCATTGACGCTGCCAGGCCGCGAAGTCCGCGTACTGCACGGCCAGCGGCGCCAGCGGGCTCGGCTCGCCGGCGCGGAACGCCTCGTACAGCGTGACGAGTTCACGTCGCAGGATCCGCGCCGACCATTCGTCGGACACCACGTGGTGCATCATCAGTGCCAGCAGATGCTGCCCCTCGCCCAGCCGTATCAAGGTGGCCCGGATCAGTGGGCCATCAGCAAGGTGGAACGGCGCCGTCGCGTCCTGGAAGGCCAGCCGCTCCGCCTCGCGCAATGGCTCCGCATCCCCGGAGAGATCCACCACAGGCAGCAGGAACTCCGAGGGCTCGTCGATCACCTGGTGCGCCACGCCATCCGCGCTCGCGACGAGCCGGGTGCGCAGCACCTCGTGCCGCGCCACCACAGCCGTGAGGGCCTTGCCGAGGATCGCAATGTCCAGGTCCCCGTCCCAGGGCAGATACATCGGAAGGTTGTACTCGACCGATCCGGGCTCCAGCTGGTCCAGGAACCAGAGGCGCTGCTGCGCGAACGACAGCGGCAGCGCCTCATCCCTGTTGACGATCGTCCACTCCGGCGCGGACGCACCGGGCGTGGAGGCAGCGATAACCGCAGCCAGCCCGGCGACCGTCGGGTGATCGAACATCGCCGCTACGGGAATGTCGGTGCCGAACACGTCCCGGATGCGAGAAACCACCTGAGTCGCGAGGAGTGAATGCCCGCCCAGCTCGAAGAAGTTGTCTGTTGCGCCGACTCGGTCCACACCCAAAAGCTGAGCCCAGATGCCCGCAAGCAGCTCCTCGGCGGCAGTGGCCGGAGCCACGAGGCCACCCGTGCGTGCGCCGTCAGGTTCGGGCAGCGCGGCGCGGTCGAGTTTGCCGTTCGGCGTCAGCGGCAGGGTGTCGAGTGACACGAACGCGGAGGGGATCATGAAGGCGGGGAGTCCGGTGCTCGCGAACTCGCGGATCTCGGCGAGGGACGGAATGCCCGCGGCCTGATCGGCGGGGACGAG
>NZ_JBHXQO010000140.1:0-2325 GCF_042717135.1 Streptomyces sp. NPDC058620 | reverse complement strand
GGGCGGTTGCCGGAGTACATGGTGCCGTCGGTGTTCGTCGAGCTGAGCGAGCTCCCGCTGACCGCGAACGGCAAACTCGACCACGCCGCCCTGCCGGCCCCTGACAGCGTGCTCCAGGACCAGACGGGCTTTGTGGCACCGCGTACCGAGGTGGAGCGGATCCTGGCCGAGGTGTGGGCGCAGGTCCTCGGCGTCGAAGACATCGGTGCAGAAGACAACTTCTTCGAACTGGGCGGGCACTCGCTCCTGGCCACCCAGGTGATCTCCCGCATCCGTGAGGTGTTCGGCGTCGAGGTGCCGCTCTCGGCACTCTTCGACGAGCCGACCGTGCGGGAGCTCGCTGCGGTGATCGAGGGCTCCGGCACCGCCGTCGTGGCTCCTCCGGTTGTGGCGGTCGGACGGGACCAGGCGCTGCCCCTGTCCTTCGGCCAGCAGCGCCTGTGGTTCCTCGACCAGCTGGATCCGGGATCGTCGGAGTACAACCTGTCGACGTCCGTGGGCTGGGACGGTGACGTGGATGTGTCCGCGTTGCGTGCGGCGCTGGGTGGGGTGGTGGCGCGGCACGAGGTGCTGCGGACGCGTCTGGTGGCGGATGCGGAGGGTGTGGCGCATCAGGTGATCGATGAGCCGGCGCCCTTCGAGTTGCGGGTGGTGGAGATGCCGGCCGGGGCGGATGCGGCGGTGGCGGTACGCGCCGTGGTGGCGGCGGACGCGCAGCTTCCGTTCGATCTGGCGCGCGGGCCGTTGCTGCGGGCCACACTGATCAAGGTCGCCGCGCACGAGCACGTACTGGCGCTGTCCATGCATCACGTGGTGTCGGACGAGTGGTCGGGACGCATTCTGCGACGCGAGCTGGCAGCCCTGTACGAGGCGTTCCGCGCGGGCGAGGCGGACCCGCTGCCGCCGCTGGAGGTGCAGTACGCCGACTTCGCTGTCTGGCAGCGTGCATGGCTGACCGGCGACGTCCTCGATTCCCAACTCACCTACTGGCGCGACCAGCTCGTCGGCGTACCGACCCTCGAACTGCCCACCGACCGACCGCGCCCCGCGGTCCGCTCCACCGAGGGGGGGTTCGTCGACTTCCGTGTATCGGCACAGACGGCGCAGCGACTGAGGGCCATCTCCCGCGAGGGTGGCGCCACCATGTCGATGACGTTGCTGGCGGCGTTCAACGTTCTGCTGGGCCGGTATGCGGGTACGGACGACGTGGTGGTGGGCACACCCGTCGCGAACCGGAATCGTGCCGAGACCGAGGGTCTCATCGGCTTCTTCGTCAACACGCTCGTGATGCGCACCGATCTGTCCGGGGGACCGACCTTCACGGAACTGCTCGGCCGCGTCAGGGAGATGGCGCTGGGCGCCTACGCGCACCAGGACGTGCCGTTCGAACAGTTGGTGGACGAGCTCGTCACGGAACGGGACCGCTCGCGCAGCCCGCTCTTCCAAGTCCTCTTCGACTACGACAACGGGCAGTCCGACGACGCCGGGGACGCCGGTGAAGCTGACGCCCGCGAAACCGACGACTCCACCGACCAGCAGGGACCTGAGCCCGACGCGCTGCCGGTGAGATTCGATCTGGTGGTCACGCTCGGTGCGTCCGGAGACGAACTTTCGGGAGAGTTCCAGTACAGCAGTGCGCTGTTCGACACTGCCACCATCGAGCGGATGGCGGGCCACCTCGTCACGCTCCTCGACGCCCTGGCCGAGAACGCGGGCCGGAGCATCGACGATCTGTCAGTGCTGACCGAGGCCGAGCAGTCCCAACTGGTGCACGAGCGCAACAACACTGCGGAGCTGCGGCCGGCCGTAGGCGGTGTGCACGAACTGATCGCGGCACGGGCCGCCGAACGCCCCGATGCGGTAGCGGTGGTGTGCGGTGACGCAGCCCTGGAGTACGGGGATCTGCTGGCGCGTGCGAACCGTCTTGCGCATTATCTGCGCGGCGCGGGCGTGGGTACGGAGTCCGTGGTGGCTCTGTGCCTGCCACGCGGCATCGACATGGTCGCGGCAGCGCTCGCGGTGTGGCAGGCGGGGGCCGCCTACCTGCCGCTCGACCCCGAATACCCCGCCGAACGGCTTGAGTTCATGCTCGCCGACAGCGGCGTTCAGGTGCTGGTCTGCGAGGGCTCGGCGGCCGATGTCCTGTCGGCGGACACTGTGATCCGACTGGACGCCCCGGCCGTCGCAGGCGCCTTGGCGGAGCTTCCGTCGAGTGCACCGGATGTGAGGACGTCCGCGGATCAGTTGGCGTATGTGATTTATACGTCGGGGTCGACGGGTCGGCCGAAGGGTGTGCAGGTCGCGCATGGTGGTGTGGTGAACCTT
>NZ_JBHXQO010000139.1:0-2458 GCF_042717135.1 Streptomyces sp. NPDC058620 | reverse complement strand
TCCGCACCCAGCAACAACGTCCCGACACCAGGAACATCCTGCGGCTCCAGAACCCCCAACAACGACGGCACCACACTCGCCGCACCCACTGCACCGGCACGCAGCATCGACGTCAGCAGCGCCGCCTCCGTCCGCTCCTCAGACGTGGCCACCACCAACACACCACCCAACGCCAGCGTCACCGCCACATCCAATACCGCGGCATCAAAGCTGAACGACGCGAACTGCAACACCCGCACCCCCGGCCCCGCACCCAACACCGGCCCCAGAGCCGACACCATACCCACCACACCACCATGCGCGACCTGCACACCCTTCGGCCGACCCGTCGACCCCGACGTATAAATCACATACGCCAACTGATCAACAGACACAGCAACCTCAGGCGCCCGCGACGGAAGACCATCCAGCGCACCCACAACCGCCGGGTCGTCCAGCCACACCACCTGCTCAACCGGCATCCCCTCCACCAGCGACCGCTCACCCACCACCACCCGCACACCCGCATCCCCGAGCATGAACTCCAACCGATCCACCGGATACTCCGGATCCAACGGCAGATACGCACCACCCGCCTGCCACACCCCAAGCATCGCCACCACCATGCCCACCCCACGCGGCAGACACAGACCCACCACCGACTCCGCACCCACCCCCACCCCACGCAAATAATGCGCCAGACGACTCGCCCGACCCATCAACCCCCCATACGTCAACGACTCCCCACCCACCACCACAGCCACCGCATCCGGAGACGCGCCCGCACACCCAGCAATCAACTCATGCACACCACCCACCAACGGCAACACCACCGAAGAGGCATTCCACCCCTCCACCACCAGCTCACGCTCGCCAACAGACAGCACCGGCAGCTCACCCACCCGCTGCCTGGCATCCACGGCGACGGCTTCCAGTAACGCAACCAGATGGCCGGCCATTCGCTCCATGGTCGCCGCGTCGAACAGGGCGGTGCTGTACTCGATCGCTCCCGCCAGGTCACCCTCGTTGTCCGCCAGCATGACGGCCAGGTCGAAGTTCACTGAGCTCGCCGCCAGCACGCCGACCGGCGACGCGTCGGCCCCCTCGCGCTCGTCGGGCCGATCCTGGGCGTCGTCGTGACGCGTGGGCCCCTCGGGCGTGTAGTTGAAGAACACTTGGAAGAGGGGAGTGCGGGACCGGTCCCGCTCGGTGACGAGGTCGTCCACCAGCTGCTCGAACGGCAGATCCTGGTGCGCGTACGCGGCCAGAGCCACCTTCCGTACGCGGCCGAGCAACTCGGTGAAGGTCGGGTCGCCGGACAGGTTGGTACGGAGCACCAGCGTGTTCACGAAGAACCCGATCAGGTCCTCCGTCTCCGCACGGTTCCGGTTCGCGACCGGCGTGCCCACCACCACGTCGTCCGACCCCGCGTACCAGCCGAGCAGCACGTTGAACGCGGCCAGCAGCGTCATGGACATCGTCACGCCGTTCTTGCGGGACAGAGCCCGCAAGGCATCTGCGGTCTGCGCGGGAACAGTGAAGTCGGTCGCCGCTCCGTCGGTGGACCGTACCGGCGGGCGCATCCTGTCCGTCGGTAACTCGAGCGCGGGCAGGGCCGCCAACTGGGCGCGCCAGTAGGTCAGATGAGAGTCCAGTACGTCTCCGTCCAGCCACTGCCGCTGCCATACCGCGAAGTCCGCGTACTGCACGGCCAGCGGCGGCAACGGGTCCGGCTCACCCGCGTGGAAGGCCACGTAGAGGGCGGAGAGCTCCTCGCGGAGTATGCGTACCGACCACTCGTCGAATGCCACGTGGTGCACTGCCAAGGCCAGTACGTGCTCGTCAGCGGATACCCGAATCAGAGTGGCCCGGACCAGCGGCCCGCGGGCGAGGTCGAACGGTGCCATCACCTCTGCGGCCACCAGCTTCCGGGCGGCTGCCACCGGATCGTCGTGACCCGAGACGTCCGCCAGCGGCAGCACGAAGGGGGCAGGCTCGTCGATCACCTGGTGTGCGACACCGTCCGCGCCCACCACCAGTCTGGTTCGCAGGACCTCGTGCCGCCTCACCACCGCGCCCAGCGCCGCGGTCAGTGCCGCGACGTCCAGGTCTCCGGGCCATCGCACCAGCAAGGGAACGTTGTACTCCGTCGACCCTGGCTCCAGCTGGTCCAGGAACCACAGACGCTGCTGTGCGAAGGACAACGGAAGATCGCGGTCCCGGCTCGCCGCCGTGATGGGAGGCGCGGCGATCCCCTGGGCCGATCCGTCGACCACTGCCGCCAGCTCACGGACTGTCGGGTGGTCGAACAGCGCGGAGAGGGCGACCTCGGTCGCGAACACGGTCCGTATGCGGGACACGACCTGCGTGGCGAGGAGCGAATGTCCGCCGAGTTCGAAGAAGTTGTCGTGGGCCCCGACCCGGTCGACGCCCAGAACCTGCGCCCACACACCCGCCAACAACTCCTCGGTCGCGTTCG
>NZ_JBHXQO010000138.1:0-2532 GCF_042717135.1 Streptomyces sp. NPDC058620 | reverse complement strand
TCGTCGGGCGTGCGGATGATCAGGTCAAGGTGCGTGGGTTCCGGATCGAGCCGGGTGAGATCGAGGCGGTGCTGGCCGGCCACTCCCAGGTCCGTAGTGCCGTGGTGGTGGCCTTCGGGGATGTCGAGGACCGTCGCCTGGTGGCCTACCTCGTCCCCGCCGATCAGGCCGCGGGTATTCCCCCGGTCAGTGAGATACGAGAGTTTGCGGCGGGGCGGCTACCGGCCTTCATGATCCCGGCGACCTTCGTGGAGCTCGCGGCGTTGCCGCTGACTCCGAACGGCAAGCTCGACCGGACGGCACTGCCCGAGCCGGAAGGGGAACGGCCGCAGCTGGAGGAGTTCGTGGCTGCGTCGGGCGACGCGGAGGAAGCGTTGGCCAGGCTCTGGGTCGAGGTGCTCGGGGTGGACCGGGTCGGCGCCACGGACAACTTCTTCGAGCTGGGCGGCCATTCGCTGCTCGCGACCCAGGTGACCTCCCGCATCCGGGACGCCTTCGAGCTCGAGATCCCTCTTTCCGCCTTATTTGACCAACCCACCGTGAGGGGCTTGGCGGCCGTGGTCGAAGAGCGCATCTGGTACGAAATCGAGCACATGCCGGAAGACGACGTGATCCAGAGCCTGGACAGTTACGCGCAGGGTGCAGAGTCCGACGAGAACGGGGTTTTCTGATGTCCATCTCCCCTGTGGGGCTTCTTCAGAAGCTCGAGAACAGCGGCGTCCGCTTCAGCGTCGTCGACGGCAGGCTCCGGGTCTTCGCGCCCAAGGGTGTTCTCACTGAGGAACTCCGAACCCAGCTCCAAGGGTGCCGGGACGAAATCATCGAGCTGCTGGTCGACCGCAAGGCGGAGCCGATGGCGGGCCAGGCCCCGCCGATGACGATCGCCGACCGCGACGAACGGTTGCCGCTGTCCTTCGCGCAGCAGCGCCTGTGGTTCCTCGACCAGCTCGACCCGGGCTCGGTCGAGTACAACGTGCCCATGCCGATTCGGCTCGGTGGAGCGCTGGACATCCCCGCGCTCAGCGCCGCTCTGAGCGCGATCGTTGCCCGGCACGAGGTGCTGCGCACTCGGCTCGTGGCCGGTGACGACGGTGTGCCGCACCAGGTGATCGACCCGGCGACGCCCCTCCCTCTGCCGGTGGCCGACGTGTCCGGCGAGGAGGACCGCGGTTCAGCTGTCTGGGCGTTGATGGCCGCGGATGCGGCGCTGCCCTTCGACTTGGCGGGCGGCCCGCTGATCAGGGGCCTGCTGATCCGGCTGGCGCCTGACGAGCACATACTCGCTCTGTCCATGCACCACGTCGCCTTCGACGAATGGTCGAAGCGAATCTTCAACGACGAACTTTCGCTTGCCTACGAAGCTTTCCGTGCCGGGCAGCCGGACCCGTTGCCGCCGCTTGCCGTGCAGTACGCCGACTTCGCCGTGTGGCAGCGGGAGTGGCTGGACGGAGAGGTTCTGGAGGGACAACTCTCCTACTGGCGCGAACAGTTGCGTGGGGCCTCGGCCCTTGAGGTGCCTACGGATCGGCCGCGGCCTGCGGTGTGGTCACCTGCCGGCGCGATGGCACAGTTCACGGTTCCGGCGCGTACCGCGGACGCCCTGCGCGAGCTGTCCCGTCGCAGGGGCACGACGATGTTCATGACGCTGCTGGCGGCCTTCGACGTCCTCCTGAGCCGGTACGCGGGTACGGATGACGTGGTGGTGGGCACACCGGTCGCGAACCGGAACCGTGCCGAGACGGAGAAGTTGATCGGATTCTTCATCAACACCTTGGTGATGCGTACCGATCTGTCCGGCGACCCGACGTTCGAGGAACTGCTGGGCCGAGTACGGGAGATGGCCCTCAATGCATACGCCCACCAGGATCTGCCGTTCGAGCAGCTGGTGGACGAACTCGTCACGGAGCGGGACCGGTCGCGCAGTCCGCTGTTCCAGGTGCTGTTCAACTACTTCACCGAGGATGGACAGCAGAGCCACGATTCACGGGACCCGTCTCATGACCGCCAGAGCGATGCAGAAGGCGGCCCGGAAGGGCTGGCCCTGGGGAGCGTCGAAGGCGATGTCGTCGCCAAGTACGATCTCCGGCTGATGCTGACGGACGGCGGTGGCGCGCTGTCGGGTGTGATCGAGTACAGCACCGCCCTGTTCGATGCGGTGACGGTGGAGCGGATGGCACGGCACTTGGTGTCGGTGCTGGATGCGGTTGCCACTGATGCGGGCCGGCCTCTGGGTGAGCTGCCGGTGCTGGCTGCCGATGAGCATGAGCGGCTGGTGCGTGGGTGGAATGCGACGGCTGTGTCGTTGCCGGTGGTGGGTGGTGTGCATGAGCTGATTGCTGAGCGTGCGGCGTTGGGCCCCGGGGCGGTTGCGCTGGTGTGCGGCGAGGTTTCGCTCACCTATGGGGAGTTGGTGGGCCGGGCGAATCGTCTGGCGCATTATCTGCGTGGGGTGGGGGTGGGTACGGAGTCGGTGGTGGCGCTGTGTCTGCCGCGTGGCGCGGACATGGTGGTGGCGATGCTCGCGGTGTGGCA
>NZ_JBHXQO010000137.1:0-2565 GCF_042717135.1 Streptomyces sp. NPDC058620 | reverse complement strand
GCCTGCCAGAGCAGGTCGACGGTGGTTTCGGTGGCGTCGGTGCCCGACCACCACAGCCAGACCGGCTTCGGTGTCGCGCCGCTGGGCAGGTGCTCGACCTGCGGACGGATTACGGTGCCCTCGATGACCGGCAGGGCACCCAGTTCGGCGGTCCAGGCCGAGCGGTGGGTCAGTCTCGGGTGGAGCCGGTCCCAGGCCCGCGCGGTGGCGGTGCCGTAGAGACGGGTCGCGGTCACCGTCTGGGTGTCGGGTGTGTTCCAGGTGGCCGGGTCACCGAAGCCGAACTCGCCGCCGTGGCGGGGCGGGCGGCCCCGGACACCGGGCTCGCGGGGTGGGACCGCGCGTCGCAGGACGCGGTCCGAGCGCATCCGGCCCAGCACCTGCACCGGCAGATCCTTCAGCAGGAAGGCCAGACGTGGCACGTCGTATCCGGCGTCCACCACGATCAGGATCTCCGGGTCGTCGTCCTTCCACTGCCCGGCCGCGATCAGCCGCTCGACGAGCTCGCGCATCTGCCCGGCGGTAACAGTCGCGGCGTCGTCGCCCGGCGCCAGACGTAGTACGTCCAGCGGTGCGGTCCAGGAACTGCGGCCGGTCTCCAGCGCGCAGATCACCGAGTACGGCCAGCCAGGAACCGGGACGTGCTGGTCCTTGCCCCGCCCGTATGTGTGACACAGGATTCGCTGCGGTGAGGTATGCGCACTGGGCCGCAGCCAGCAGGTGAGATCAGCGGCCAGGACCAGCCGGCCGTCCGCCGCCCTCGGCAGCGGCACCGTCGCCAGGGCCCGCCGCAGCCGGGCGACGTCGACCCGGCCCGCGGCCAGGGCGTCGTAGAGCCCACCGTGTCCCCGCCGGTGTTCGCCGACCAGTGACAGTTCCACCAGGGACCGGACCGGCCCGTCCGCGCACAACACCGCGTCCGCGAGTTCGAACAGTGCGTCCGCACGCCCGGGTCAGACAGGAGTAGAACTCACCCCGGAAGCGTGACAGTCCCGCAATCGGATCCTGCCGGACGACGTGATACGACAGAGTCATCCCCACGGCCTTCGTGCTGAGCGTTGTGTGTTCCTTGGTCGGATCACATGCTCAGCCGAAGGCCGCCCGCATGCACCGCAGTTACCAGTCCGAGTGATCAAGTACGACGAGCCGTTCGGACCCCGAGGTTAAAGATCAAGCTAGGGGCTGTCTGACAAATGATCACCAAGCGGGGATGTGCGTGCTCGGTCCAATTGCCTTGCCGCCCTGACGCTGGCCAGTGATTCTGGGCAGGTGCCAGGACAGGGGAAAAGAAGGCGGCGGCAAGAGGACGCGCGGCAGCGGCTTGCTGCTCGCACCGCGCCGGACGCGGGACAGTGGGAAGTGGTCGTTGAGACTCGGGACCAGGCGGAGATGCGTACGCGGTTGCGCCGTCTTCGGGAGGCAGGAGTCGACGGCTCGATGATCCGGATCGACACGCTGTGCGGGCGCCTGGCGCTGCCGACTACCTACCGGCTGAGCCGTTTCGTGACGGACCCCGCGCGGGAGTCCGAGCGTGAGCACCCAGATCATTGATTTTGTGGCAGGTCGAGGTGAGTTGACGGATGCGGCGTGGGAGCGAATAGAGCCCCTGTTGCCGCGAGTGGATGGGCGTGGCCGTCCGTGGCGTGATCACCGGCAGGTGGTCAACGGGGTGCTGTGGCGGCTGCGGACCGGGGCTCCGTGGGGCGCGATCTGCCCGAGCGGTACGGACCCTGGCAGACCGTCTACGAGCGGTTCGCCCGCTGGGAAGCAGACGGGACCTGGGCGAAGCTGCTGGAACACGTCCAGGTCCGCGACGACGCGGTGGGCCGGGTGGAGAGGACCGTCTCCGTCGACTCCACGATCAACCGTGCCCACCAGCACGCGGCCGGCGCCCGCAAAAAGGGGCCGCAGACGGGGACGAACTCGAAGATCCGGGCAGATCGCAGGCGCGTCAGGCCCTCGGCCGGTCCCGGGGCGGGCTGACCACTAAGGTCCACCTCACCGTCGACGGCCGGGGCCTCCCGCAGTCCATCGTGCTCACTCCCGGCAACGTCAACGACGCCACCGCCTTCGGCCAGGTCCTCGACAGCATCCGCATCCCGCGCGCCGGCACGGGCCGACCTCGCACGACACCGGCGCGGGTGCTGGGCGACAAAGCGTATTCCAGCTGGGCGATACGCCACCTGCTGCGGCGCCGGGGCATCGTCGCCACGATCCCCGAACGCCGCGACCAGATGGCCAACCGCCGGCGACGTGGAACCCACGGCGGTCGCCCACCCGCCTTCGACAAGGACATCTACCGCGACCGCAACGTGGTCGAGCGATGCTTCGCCCGTCTCAAGCAGTTCCGTGCGATCGCGACAATGTTCGACAAGCTTGCAGATCGCTACCGGGCTGGAAGCATCGTGGCAGCTCTGATCCTGTGGCTCCGCGAACCCGCCGGTGATCATTTGTCAGACAGCCCCTAGTACCAATACCGGTGACTTTGAGTTGTGTTGGTCGTTGGATGTGTTGTGCCAAGGCCTGGGCAGGTGAAGTCGTCGGGTGAGCGGTTGTCGGACCGGA
>NZ_JBHXQO010000136.1:0-2575 GCF_042717135.1 Streptomyces sp. NPDC058620 | reverse complement strand
GAACGCGCCATGGCCATACTCAAGTCCTGGCGGCTCCTGCGGAAGCTCCGCTGCAGCACCACCCGGATCACAGCCGCCGTCCGTGCCGTCGTCGCTCTCGAACTCGCCACCTGATCAAGATGGAAAAGGCTCAATGGATCTCGAGCAGTCTGGTGGACTCCAGAATCCGCGGAACGCGATCCCCGGCGGATCGGCCAAGAATCCAGGATTGAACACCGGCTATGCGGACCTGATGTACTGGACCGACACGACCGTCTACATCTGGGACGCCAAGCATGCCGGAGGTTCCGCGGAAGCGGGTGGAAAGAAGGACGTCCAGAACAAGGTTGACGCCCTGCAGAAGCATTTGAAGAGCAATGGGGACAACCGCACCGTCAAGGCCGGATTCGCATTCCCCGAACAGTCCGGTGTGAACTGGAAGAAGGGGGCGGAATGGGTGACTGCGTGGCCGTCCGCTAGGTCATCCTCCGTGATCGCCTACTCGATGAAGAAAATCGAGACGAAGAAACTCCCCGAGGCGCAGCCGGCCGAGCAGCCTGCCACCAGGCCCAGCTGGCTGACCGGCAGCTTGATGATCGGCGCAGGGATAGTAGTCGGAGCCGTAGCAGCCGCGGACGATGTCACCGGTATAGGCATCGCCGACGACCCGATTCTGTTCCCGGTGGCCGGAGGGCTGATAACAGGAGGCGCCATGGCCTTCTAAGAAGGTAGAAAAGTTGGCCGGGCGGCCTGACAGGCCGCCCGGCCAACACGCCCTGATGGGGCGACATTTCAGCGAGGCGGTATGCTATCGCTGATTGTTGACCCGGTTTTAGCGAGTGAGGAGTCCATTGTGGGTACATCATTGAGGATGCGTCGAGTTGGACCCGATGAGGTCCGGAAGGGTACCGAGTTTCTGGAGAGTCAGTTCACGGAGACCCTGGAGAACGATAAGTTCCTTCACGAGCTGGAAGCCGGGATTCTATGCAATCTGGGAGAGGACTGGCAAAAGGTCAACGTACTACTGACCGGCGAGGACTTCCCGGCAACGGGATCCGAGTGCCTGCCTGTCCTTGGCGGCGAGCAGGTGGCTACCCTGGGGAGCCCTTTCGACATGCTCCTTGTGCTGAAGCCTGAGTTGGTCCGGGCCGCGTCCCAATACCTTCAGGGAGTGCACACCGACGCCCTACTTGAGCAGAACAAGGGTAAATTGCGGGTCGTGGGTGGCGCTCCAGACTGGATGGTCATTGAGCTAGTAGGGCATATCGACACGATGAAGAAGTTCTATCTCGACGCGTCGGCCGCAGGGCAAGCGGTGACCAAGCGCGTATACGGCTGACCGCCCGAACGACCCATTCACGGCCGCCACCCTTCACCGGGAACATACGAATCACCCTGACGTCGTCCAGCCGCTCCACCTCAACACCCCGATACGGACGACGCACGGGCAGGTCGTCCGCGAGAGCGTCAAGATTGCTCAACCCCAGCCGCTGGCATGGTCTCTTGGTTGCAGCGCCGAGGCTATCGAGATCGCCGCGTTCGTCCCGGCCGACAGCATCGACCCGGTACGCAGGGCTTCGGCGTTGTTGAGCGGAGCTGGGTCTTGTGGCGGTCTGTCAGCCTGGTGGTACCCCGAAACGTGGCAGGCACGGGCCTCCAAGATCATGGATTTCTCTACGCCCCGTGATCCGAGTGGAAGACCGTGCCTGCCGACGCATCATCGCTGATCCCATCTGCCCTTGACCACCTCCGCCGGCATCAAGAACTCACTCCGGAGGAACTCCCCGGTCTGCTTGAGCGCCTGTCGGAGGTGCCCGATCCGCGTGATCCCCGCGGAGTGCGCCACGCTCTGGTGGTGGTGCTCGCCCTGGCCGCATGCGCAGTCCTGACTGGGGCGACATCGCTGTTGGCGGTAGGGGAGTGGATTGCAGATGCTCCGCCACACGTCCTCGAACGCGTCGGGGTTCGGCTCGACCCGCTGTTGCCGAAGCGGGTCCGCCCCACAGAGACAACGGTTCGCAGGTTGTTGGCGCGAATTGACGGTGATGCGCTCGACCTGGCTGTCGGTCGCTGGCTTGCCGACCGCCGCGCCCCAGAGCCGGGCCGACTGCGCGGTCTGGCCGTCGATGGGAAGAGCCTGCGCGGAGCCGCCAGGACCGACGGTCGGAGGATCCACTTACTTGCTGCCCTGGACCACGCCACCGGCCTGGTCCTGGCCCAGTTGGACGTCGGCGCGAAATCACCTGCTTCCGGCCACTGCTCGATGCCGTCGCCTACCTAGCCAACGTGGTGGTGACCAGCGATGCCATGCACACCCAGCGCGAACACGCCGACTACCTCCTTTCACGCGGCGCGCACTACATCGTGATCGCCAAGGGCAACCAGAAGAGGCTCCGAAGCCAGCTCAAGGCCCTTCCCTGGCGGGAGATCCCGCTCCAGGGCCGCGCCTGGCGCTGAGGCCGAGGTCGACTTTCGGGGACGTCACGGTGAAGCTAGCCGGGGAGCTGGTGACCTGCTACTTGTTCGCGTTCCGGTTGTCGTACTCGGGCAAGGCCGTCCACCGCATCTTCGCCTCGGCGGGGCAGGAGGCGTTCTT
>NZ_JBHXQO010000135.1:0-2583 GCF_042717135.1 Streptomyces sp. NPDC058620 | reverse complement strand
GGAAGCTCCGCTGCAGCACCACCCGGATCACAGCCGCCGTCCGTGCCGTCGTCGCCCTTGAACTCGCCACCTGATCAAGATGGAAAAGGCTCAGTGGATTCCGAAGCCAGCTCGCCGGCGGCCACTTGCTGAAATTCAAAATTGTGGTTGTCTCGCCGTCACCGATGCTGACCGTTGCAGGAGTCGACTTGGAGAAAGTTCTCGACGCGGGGCTGCCGCCAATCTTCATGTAGCAGTAGGCCTGGCTGCGGCTGACGAAACGCGCCCGACGCCGCTGGTGCGGATCGTGTCACCTGGCCCGGGGCTGACGCGTTCACCAACTGTTGGAGAGGCAACACTGAAAGCGCTCTCTGGGAGCTTTCGACCTTAGTCTGAGCTGACCAGGTGCAATCGATGTTCCGTTTTCCTGAGCTCGGTACGAACAGCCGAGACTTCCACCTGCCCCGGTTGTAGACGATTACGAAACCAGTCCCGCACGGCCTTAGAGCTGGGCGTGCGGGACTGCTACGTACTCGCAGGTGCCGAAATCAGAGCAGGCAGGAATCAATAGAGAGCTCAACGGTCAACTCCGCTGTGCTCCGGTTCAGAGACCCTGAGCCGCTTTCGAATTTACGGTCGAGGCGGTATTGAGTGTGCCCTTCGAGCGGGTCTGTGCGCGAGCTAGCGCAGGCTTGTTGTCAGCGATGAGCTGCTGTTGAATAGCGGATTCCTCGGCGAACCAGACCTTGACCAGGTTGGTATTTTCCTTGCATTCGACTTCGGCGGTGGCTACTGCGATTTCTTTATCCGAAGCCGTGAACCCATTCGTCGCCACGAGGTCGCTGGCATCCCAGACTGTCTCCACGTTGTAGCCGCGCGTCTTCATGCAGGCGGCCCATTCGCTCATCGCGGCCTTGACAGTGGGAGTCTGCTGCGACCGCTCAAAACTTTTGCCGCTCAACTCTTCCACGAGCGCGGTGTCAAGAGCGCCGACCTTGCGGTTGACCTCTCCACTACAGCCACCCTCGGGAAGTTCTTTGCCTTTGAAGGATTTAGCCTCAGCGCCTCCCTTGAGCCCCTGCAGGACCGTTTCAGCATCCGGCACGTCCTGCTCGGGCGGCGGAGTACTCTCCTTGCCGGAGTCGGGCACGTGGTAGCCGTAGTCCTTAGCCTCCGCCAGCACGGTTAGCCCGTAGCGACGGGGCATGTTCGACGCGTTGTCCGCAGGTGGCGGGGAGGTGCCGAGGTCCTCGGTCTTCCAGTTCGTGAAGCCGTAGCGCCGCATGCAGGACATCTCAGCGACGTCCCGTGCCTGCTGAACGGCGATCTCGTCTGCGTAGGACGCCATGAACTGCTCAAGCGGCAGAGCCATGCCCTTGGCCAGCCCAGCGGCAGGAACCTTGGCCGGCCAGTTCTCCCGGAAGACCTTGGGAGTCGCGGCCTCGGACTCAGCCTCCGCCGGTCCGCCGGCGGTCACCACCCGAGGACCGTTCCCGCCCTGATGCCCGCAGCCGACCATGAGTACCGCCAGAGAAGCGGCGACAGCAGGAACAAAGAAGATGTGTCGCACATTCATCACAGCCTCGCACTGCTAGCGTTTTCGTTCTTCAGGGAAGAAATAAGGTTCTCGTTGTGGTCGGCCTCAATTGTCTGGTAAGCACCTGACTGATTGCTGTTGTAGTAGATCCGATGCGATCGGCTGTCACCGTTGGATCCGCCCGCAGCATTGTTCTTCACGCCCTGACCGGAGCCTTCCGTCCAGCGGCACGAACTTCCGTTGGGAAGCGAGATACCCATGTCGTAACCGAACTGGTATCGGATCTCCTGCATCCCAGAGGACGTCAGGTAGTTGTAGCCGGTGTGCGAGTCCTCAGTCTTGTTCGTGAGGAAACAGGCGCTATGGAAGGTGCCGCTGCTCTGAGTGCTGTTGTAGATGATCGCGAAGCATCTCGTCGACGACGAGCACTGATCTTCGCTGTACGTGATGTAGGCGCTCGCCTGTGTAGCAGGAACGAGCACCGCAGCCACCGTGATGGCAGCAGTCGCCGCACAACGTGCCATGAAGGATTTCTTCGACATTCTCTCCCCGCCTGATACTCAAGGTCGGGTGCTCGAGTCGGTTTGACAAGTTTCGACTCCCACCCCTGACCGCTTCCGTATGACAATATCTCCGCGACTAGCCCGGCTGAGCGGTGCGTGACTAATCGGCCGGATTACTATGTAGCCACCCCCCACAATGACCGAAACTAAGACCATTCCCTTAAATGATCTTCAGTGAGATTCTTCGAGATGGCCACCAATCGGGTGACGGTCTGGGCAGTACAACAAACAAGGCCCACGAGCTGTTGATCGAGATGTCTGACGTCTCAACAACATTGACAGGCTGAGGATCATGTGACGAATTCAAACGCGCAGGCGGCCTCCTGTGCTGACGGCGACAGATGCCGGGCGTCCCCCACTAGATCGCTCACATCCACCCAACGACCCGGAACCCAACTGTTTCGGATCAATGAGCCTTTTCCATCTTGATCAGGTGGCGAGTTCGAGGGCGACGACGGCACGGACGGCGGCTGTGATCCGGGTGGTGCTGCAGCGGAGCTTCCG
>NZ_JBHXQO010000134.1:0-2646 GCF_042717135.1 Streptomyces sp. NPDC058620 | reverse complement strand
CCTCGGCGGTTCAGGCATCCGGGGCGAAAGCCGTTGCCGGACCGGGAGGTGCTGTGCGGGGTCCTGTACGTCCTGCCCACCGGCATCCAGTGGGGGACACCTCCCGCGGGACCTCGGGTTCGGCTCGGGCACACATCAGCTGGCGTCGGCCCCGGGACTGGAACGAGGCCGGCGTGTGGCAGCGGCTGCATGAAGTGCTCCTGGCCGGCCTGAGCGCGGCCGCCCGCCGCCCAACTGGTCTGCGGCGTTAAACCGTTCCGACCCCTCCCCCTGCGTCCTCGCTCTCGTCGAGCTCATCATTCTCGATCTCCAGATCGTCGACCTTGACCACCTGATCACCGCTGGAGTCAGACAGCTCCAGGCCGAGCCAGCCCTTGAGCCGTGTGTAGGCCAGACGTAGGAGGACTTCAGCACGCTGATCCATGAACATCGGATCCCACTCGTCCTCACGCTGCCCCAGTGCTCGCAGGTGCGGGAGGTAGCGCGACATGGCCGCTAGATCTTCAGTCGTCTGCGCGAAAGTCAAGCCAGAGCCGTTGAGGATCGACTTGGAGTCGTCGGCCGTCGGGGCACCGAGTGCCGCATACAGGACCCTCTTCTCGGTCCAAGGCCGTGAGCTGAGGGACGTGTTGGCAGCGCCTGGTGCCAGGACCAGATTGCCCAGCTTGTGGACGGTTTCCTTCTGGCTGTAGAACTCCTGATCCCACCCACCCGTGGCCTGCTGTGGCGTGATGTGTTCGATCGTGAGGTGTGTCTCGTCCGCCCAACCGTCTGCGGTGAAACACGAGGCGACCCCCGCCTTACCTTGGATGATCAGTCCCGGATTCTCCTGATCTTCAAGTGTGTCGTGATATGCCGCCAGAAGAAGGAAACGCGTCAGCGGGCGGCTAATTGAGTAGAGCGGCAGCGCGGAAGCAGATGCCAGGAACGATGGCAAGTTTGGTACGTCGCCGTGCTTGGGGTGCGACAAACGCGCCGCAAGTTCCTTCTTCAGCGCCTCAGCGTCGACGATCGGATCAGGCTACGACGCATCGGTCACTGCCCACTGCCGAGCGAGCGGTCCAATGCCCGTGAGCGAGTCCCCGGCCATGACCGCCCGGTACTGGCTGTCGATGTTGCCCGTGCCGCGGCGGGTTGCTCGCCAGAAGACCGTGAAAGCAGTGATTGCCTTGATCGCCTTCTCGAACTCATCGATGCGCTTGCTCCTCGCCTCCCCTTCGTCCGCGTGGACAGCCTCGGAGTAGAAGCGCACGAGCGGCGCGATGGCAATGCTGTGATTGAGCGAATTGAGGAAGGCCAGACACAACTTCACGGTGTCCGTCATGGCGGTCGCTTCTAGGCCGAATAGCGTGCGAGGAGAGTTGGCCGCGGGCTCCCACGTCTTCCCAACAAAGGCCGCCGTGTCGCTTAGGTGGCGCAAGTACGCGCTCCGATCATCGGCCGAGTCTTTGTAGCGCTCAAAAGTATCGCGCATGTAGACCCGCTGATCCGGAAGGCGCTTGGAGAGCTTCTTCCCAGTCTCTGCCAACGCGAAAGTAACCAGCAGGTCTCGGGTTGCGTTCTGAAGTTTGTCTCCGACGTCGAAATGGTCGAGGTAGCCCTGAACCCCCTTCATGTACGTGTATGCGTCCGAGTCCTGGTAGTCCTGAATCTTCTCTGCCATGACCACCCGAGGGAGGAAGGTCTCGAAGGCGGTCAGAGGCTCGCCCGTGGTGTTCAACGACTCGAAGATCGTGAAGGCGTAGTCCTCGTCCTTGCCTTGCACGACCGTCAAAGCGATGCGGTTCAAGCCATAGGCGGCAAACATGACGAGTCGCATCAGCTCAGCCTCGGGCTCGTCTTGCAACTGCTCCAGCCAAGTGCAGAGCTCGGGGTCGAGTTCGTGGTTGAAGAGCGCACGCTGGAACTCGATGCCAGTTGCAAGGGTTGCTAGCGACGGCAGATCCTCCAGCTCCTCGATAGCCTTTCGCTGCGCCAGCTTGGTCAACGCCGTACGGATCTCGTTGCACCTCTTGATGAGATCGCCTTCACCGTCGCCCGCATCCGGTCGCGCCTTCGGTTTGAAGTCCGTCGGCTTGGAGGATGCCGGCTCGCTGTCGGCTAGCACCGAGTACGTGTAGATAAGGTTGGCGATCGGCGACTCATACTTCTTGAGCTTCTCGTCCTTGGCCCACTGATCATGGAAGGCTCGAATGAGGCGCGGGTAGATCGGCGTAGTTCCGAAGTTCTTTCGCTCGTAGAACGCCGCCCCAAGCATCTGCAGGATGTTGATCGTTTCCGAGTAGAGGTGAGTCCGAGCACTATCGGCCGGATCCGGCTCCTTGCCCTTGAAGACCTTCCAGGCCTGCTGACGAGTGAGGTTGTGCAGGCCGACCAGCAGGATGAGAAGGCTCGACAAACGCTGCTGCCCATCGATCACGGTAAGAACCTTGGACGGGACCTCGGGCTTGACGATTGGCCTCACCGTGACGTGGTTGACGTCATGGATGGTGATGACGGTCCCCAAGAAGGTGAAGCTGTCCGGCGCCTCACCTAGATTCTTCAGGCCATGCAGTGAGCCTTTTCCAACCTGACGGGTGGTTGGGCTGGCAGCCCCGGCGGCGGGCATGAAGAAAGCTCCTGGTAGACGGGTTCACGACCAAGATC
>NZ_JBHXQO010000133.1:0-3050 GCF_042717135.1 Streptomyces sp. NPDC058620 | reverse complement strand
TCATGCCCTGGCCCCGGTCCACTACGACGGCGCACCCGCGAACTGGAACCGTGCCCCGACCCAGTGGGGTACCGATCTGCCGAACTGGGCCTGAACGGGAGCAAGAGGCACGGCCGAGCCGTTGTGGCTTTTGGTCTCACCTTGGCTGGACCCCCTTCACGCCAGGAGGACCCGTTTCCGGAGGAGTGAGAAGCCAGCTCGGCCGTACATCTGACGCTTGATCATTTTGATCCGGTTGACATGGCCTTCAACGATCCCCGAGTTCCAGGGCAGGGTGAGACCCGCGATGACGGCGTCGAGATCACGTTCGAGGCCGTTGACGAAGGTGTGCATGCTGGGCAAGTCGTCGGTTCGGACCGCCGCCATCCATTCGCGGAGTCGACCACCCTGGAGCTGAGTGAGCATCTGGGCGAAGGCACGAACATGCCTGGTCAAAGCGTCCAGTTCAGGGCAGTGCACCAAAACAGACTTGAGTTTGAGCCGTTCAGTCTCCGGGAGGGCATCCGGGTGGGTGAGGATCCACCTGTTGACCGTCCGAGGTGTGGGTGGGCGTGTGTCCGTCGGCGTGGGTCCACGGAAGGAGCGAAGATGTGCGCGCACGCTTCCGTATCCGCCGGCGTATCCATGCTCCTTGATCTCCTCCCAGAGGGTCCACGCGTTCGTGCATCCCTCGGCCCACCGTTCGTGCAGGTACGGCTTGAAGTCGTCGAGTTTCGTAGGCCGGTTCTGCCACTGCCCATGAAAGAGGTCCTCCGGGGCAGCGGCGTCGGGAGGCGTTTGACCGTCCGGTGAGTCATGTGGAGCTGGCGGCCGATGCCTCGCCTGCTGTGGCCCTCGGCCAGCAGCGCGTGCACGATTGCGTGCTTCTCACGAGTGCGGTCGGCGAACCGGTGCCCCGAAGGCCACGGTGACGTCGTCGACCCATCGGCTGACTGATGAGCCTTGGCGGACTCCTGGCGTGGCAGAGTGAACGGTACCCGCAGGCAGGCCCGATGCCGCGACACGCACCGCTCGGCGGCCTCGCCGAGGTTGTGCCAGAGGTGAAATCGGTCGGCGACCTGAAGGGCGGTCGGTGCCCCGGTTCTGGCGCCTTCGGCGAAGAACGGGGCACGGTCGCGGCAGATCACCTCGATCCCAGGGCGTTCGCTGAGCCAGGCTGCGAGCGTCGCCGATTCACGGTTCGGCAGCAGGTCCACCGGCCGGCCGGTCTCGACATCGACGAGCACGGTCCCGTACACCCGGCCTTTTCGCATCGCGTATTCGTCGACGCCAAGCACACGCGGAGTCCGTGGTCGCGGGTCCGGAAGGGCCTCGACCAGCCGCAGAACCGTGCTGCGGCTGACCGAGATCCCGAAGACATCCGCGATGCGGGCGCCAGCCCGGCCGGCGAGCGCCAGGCCCACCTCGGCCAAGGCCGATCTCAGCCGTTCGGTCCACCGGCTGTGCCGACGCGTCAGCCCCGGGACCTGTTCGGCGAACGTCCGCCGGCCGCACGAAGCAGCCACGCAGATGAAGCGACGAACACGCAGGCACAGCACCACACGGCGCCCCACGCTCGGCAGATCAGCAGGAAACCGCAGATAGGAACCATGCACCCGGGTCGACCAAGCTCCACAGCCCGGACACACAGCTCCAGTGGCCCGGCATCTGACCCCAATACGAATCACCTCGTCGTCTTCATTCACCGACACCACGGCAACCTCTGGAGCCGACAGGAACAGCAACTCCTCCAAGCGGAGCAGAACCTCGTTCACAGCCGAGAACTGTCAGCCACGGCAGCAATCCCACGGCTGTTTTCGGGCGACCTCCTGAGAGCCGCCATCAAGATCAACCGTCACGTAGAGTGGGCGCACCACAGAAAATGATCCAGAACCCGAGTTCGGGAGGCGTCTATTCGAGGTGGACGGCTTTGTGGTGCGTGCTGGCCGGTGGGGTGACTGGGCGTGGGCGTGGGAGATACAGCGCAAGGCTCGAGAACGAGAACGACAGCGCGAAGCCGACGAACGGGCACGGGCAGAGATGCGCCAAGCCGCCTAACGGAAACTGGCCGAAGACAAGGAACGCGCTCTCCGCGAAGCACGCACAGAGAAGATGGCGAAGCTCGCCCCGGCCATCCGAGGAGCGTTGAAGAAGGCATCCCGCGAGGGCCGCACGACCACATGGCCGGAACTCCAGCAGAAGACCGGCCTGCGCCAGCTCAGCAGCCTCGATCACATGGACAAGGTCGAACTGCTCGTCCTGGTCGAGAAAGACACCACCCCCCATGACCCCCTGTGGTCCACCCTTCTCACCGCAGCCCGGCGACAGCGACGCGCTACGCCTCCACCGTTCCGTCTCCCATCGCCTCAATCGCCCTTCGCCCTCCAGCGACGCGGGACTCATCGACCAACTCGCCATCGAGGGGAACCGGCTGCACCGACAGCGGTAACTGCGCAGGCCACACCTGACGGCAGCAGCCCGCACCGTCTGCCCCGCCCTGATCAGCGAGTGGAAGATCCCTCAGCCTGCGCTGGCATCGGTCGTGGACTCGGTCCGAGAAGCGGCCGCAGTCCGGACATGCAGCGCTGGCAGCGCGGCCTCTCGCCATTACCTCGACCGTGCCGAACACGGCCGTAACCGCCTCGACATTCACATCGTCAATCCCGTCGAACACCAGCGAGTCCCAGAGCGGCGCATCGGTCTGCATGACCAGCACCATCACCGTCCACAACCGACCGCAGCAGCGATCGGCAGACACCTGAGGGAGCGTCAATTCTCATCGTGGGACGACAAGGCGTACGCGGCCTCACGCCACCCAGCCCCTCACAATCGAACACCAAGGTGACGCTCCGCGACCGCTCCTCAAGATCTGTGCCAGAACCTGGAACTCGTGAACAAACCCACAGGACCGAGGGGCGAGCGAGCAGCAGCTACAGGCGATCGCCGTCGAAGGGCCGACATCGACTACGTCCAGCTGGAGTTCTGAGGCCCCGCACGATCACGTCCGGGGCTACTGCTGGTGAGCCGATGCACGGTAGGTGTCACAGGCAGGCTTGTTGTCACCGGTGCGC
>NZ_JBHXQO010000132.1:0-3171 GCF_042717135.1 Streptomyces sp. NPDC058620 | reverse complement strand
CTCTACAACGCCTACAAAACCTGGTCACGCAACGAAGGCATCACCCCCACCTCCTCCCGCGCCTTCGCCGCCCGCATCCGAGAAACCATCGGACTGTCCTCACCGAAGGAAATGCTGCTGTCCAACCAGCGCAAGCACTACCCAGGCATCGGTCTTCTCGCCGACGAGGAGGAGGCGCAGTGAGTGCTCTGATCGACGGGGTCGAGATCAGTGAGGAGGCGGAGCTGGTCTGGCTGGAGGACATCTCGGTGCTGGACTACGTGCGCCAGAGTCTGGACCGGCTGCCGACCCGGCGGGGGAGACCCGCCTACCACCGTGACGGGCGCATGGTCGGATACGCGGTACTCCGCCCCGGGGCGAGGGCCTCGCGCTCCTCGGGCACCTTCCGCCGGCGGGTGTTCTGGCTCCTGCCCCACGACCGGGACACCGACCCCCAAGGCCTCTACGCCACCGGCGCACCCGCCGAGGCCATCGATCCCGCCACCCTCAACCCCCGCACCAAAGGACACAAGACCGAACGCTCCGAAGGCGGACCCCTCTCCAGCACCACCCACCCTCTCGGCACGCCACTGACTCGATGAGGAGGGGGAGCGGCGGCTGAGGTCAGCCGACGAGAGCGGCGGCTGAGGTCAGCCGACGAGGACGTCGTGGGCCGGGGCGCCTCCCTACTCGCTCGCCGTGGCGTATCCGTCCTGGACGATCCGGCGGGCCGCTTCGTCGTAGTAGCCGTCCTGCGCCGGGATGTCGGTGGCCAGGCAGCTGACGTAGCGGTTGTACAGGCAGAAAGCCGCGGCGATCAGGACGGTGTCGTGGATGTCGCTGTCCTTGGCACCTTCGGCGCGGGCGGCCTTCACGGCCTCGTCGGAGACCGGGCGTGCCGCGGCCTGCACCTCGGCGGCGATCCGCAGCAGGGTGCGCAGCCGGGGAGTGACCGGGGCGTTCTCCGGTCCGGCGAAGACGGCTGTCACCGTGTCGCGGCCGCCGTCGAGCTGGGCCGCCGCGGCGGCGCCGTGGGTCCCGGAGCAGAACGGCGTGCTGTTCAGGTGGGAGACGTAGGCGGCGATCAACTCCCGTTCGCCGGGGCTGAGGGAGGCGGGTGCGCGCAGCAGGGCGTTGGCGAGGTGGTTGAGAGGTCTCGCGGCGTCCGGGCGCTGGTACATCAGGCCCCGGATGCCGGGGTGATCGTTGTCGATGGTGATGTGCGGCATGGATGCGTCCTCGGGCTCTTGCGGGCGGAAGGCGCCTTCATGTTCACAGGCAGGTTTCCTGTGCTCAACTTCCGTCGTGCGGACCCTGCGTCTGTTCCTGGCGTCCGGTCACCTCGTCTCGGACTTCGCTCCTGGGCGAGCATTCTGGGAGATGGGGCCGCCCGGCACCGCTTCTACGCTGTCACCCTTCCGGCAGCCGAGAAGGAGCTCTGTTGTGGCACGCATCGCTGAGTCACCGTTACACGGGCACGGAGACCTCGCAGGGGAGAGGGGGGTCCGGCGGCGCGGGTTGCTCCTCTCCCTGAGCACGGTCGCCGGCTTTCTGCTGACCGTCATCTGGTCGGCGGAGTTCGTGGACCAGGCCATCGGTGGCACGATCGCCGAGTCGATGCTCGGGCACGATCCGGAGACCTCGGCGCTCACCTCGGTGGCGTCCGGGACGGCCTTCGCCTTCGTCTCCGGTCTGGCAGGGACCTTCACCGCGTGCAACATCGCCGTGTTCGGCACGGTCGCCCCGATGCTGGGGACGGTGAACAGCCGCGCGGGCCGAGCCGTCCAGGCGCTCAGGCCACTGGGCTGGCTGTTCCTCGGCATGGCCGCGGTCTCGGTCGTGTACGGGGCGGTGGTCGGGCTGGTGGGGACATCGATGCCGCAGTTCTCCGAGGCGCAGTCCGTGCCGGGAGAATTGTCGGGGCGGTCCGTGCAGTCGATGGTCACGTTCGGGGTGATCGGGCTGTCGATGTTCTGGCTGGGGCTCAGCGCGCTGGGGTACACCCGTGATCCGTTCGCGAAGCCGGGCCGCCGCTTTCCGCATGCCCAGACGGTGTTCATGGGTGTCCTGGTCGGCGGCTTTCTCATCGGCCGGCCGTATCCGCTCTTCCGGCAGCTCTTCCGTGACGCGGCGCAGAGCGGCAACCCCTTCTACGGGGCGTCAGCCTTCCTGCTGCAGTCGGTCGGCAACGTACTGATCATCGCGGTGCTCTTCTTCCTGCTGGCGTACTTCGCGGGCGGTCGGATTGCCGCCTGGATGACAGCCGACCCCGGCCGGATGGCGGCTGTGACCGCGGTGACCCTGATCGTCGCCGGCGTTTTCACCTTCTTGTACTGGGACGTCAGGCTGCTCGCGCGCCGAGAGATCATCCCCTGGTACCCGATCGCGCCCTGGGCTGCGTGATCCGTCGGTTCCTGATGGACGGTGTCGCGGCATGGTGCGTCCAGGGTCCGGTGATGCGAGGCCGGAGTATCCCATACCCAGCCCGGGGTGAACGCGGTATACAACCTTAGGCTGCTCATGGCCGCGCGCCCGGTGCACAGTGTCCGGACGCGGCCGTGGTCGAGGAGGAGGCGCAGTGAGTGCTCTGATCGACGGGGTCGAGATCAGTGAGGAGGCGGAGCTGGTCTGGCTGGAGGACATCTCGGTGCTGGACTACGTGCGCCAGAGTCTGGACCGGCTGCCGACCCGGCGGGGGAGACCCGCCTACCACCGTGACGGGCGCATGGTCGGATACGCGGTACTCCGCCCCGGGGCGAGGGCCTCGCGCTCCTCGGGCACCTTCCGCCGGCGGGTGTTCTGGCTCCTGCCCCACGACCGGGACACCGACCCCCAAGGCCTCTACGCCACCGGCGCACCCGCCGAGGCCATCGATCCCGCCACCCTCAACCCCCGCACCAAAGGACACAAGACCGAACGCTCCGAAGGCGGACCCCTCTCCAGCACCACCCACCCACCCGACGTCGTCGGTCCCGGCTTCCCGGTTCCCGGCCGGGGCGGCACAAGTGATCACGGTGCTTCTTTCTTGTCGGGGAGAAGACCGATGCCTGGGTAGTGCTTGCGCTGGTTGGACAGCAGCATGACGCGGTGGTCGGGGAGTCCGATGGTTTCTCGGATGCGGGCGGCGAAGGCGCGGGAGGAGGTGGGGGTGATGCCTTCGTTGCGTGACCAGGTTTTGTAGGCGTTGTAGAG
>NZ_JBHXQO010000131.1:0-3263 GCF_042717135.1 Streptomyces sp. NPDC058620 | reverse complement strand
AACCCGCCACCCTGTGGATACCTCATCCTCTCGTGATACCGCAGGCAGACACCCCTCGTCAGCCCTTATGACTTCACGAGTTCAATCTCAGTAACGGGCTGACCCGCGATTGATCTCGGGGCGTGCTGGTCTGGGGGTTCGGCGGGCTGGTGGTTCAGTAAGCGCAGGTGGGCCCGTTACTCGTACCGGTACTTCAGTGAATCCGCCTCTGCCTGCTCGATGTCAGCGATCGTCAGCTCCGGCATCCGCAGCTGGGCCAGCGTCACCTCGGCCGAAGTTGGCTGGGCGTCCGCAGGCAGCCACTGCTCCGGCTTCCAGGCCCCGCTGCGCAGGAGCGACTTGGGGCAGTGCGGGTAGACTTCCTCGATCCCCAGCACCAGCGCACTGGCCGGCGGCTTGCCCACGGCGGTCAGCTGCGACAGCAGGTCCGGGCGGGTGGAGACGCAGGCCCGGCCGTTCACCCTGAGCGTCGTGGTGCGCCCGGGGATGAAGAACAGCAGCCCAGCCCGTCCGGTGGCGATAACGTTCTGCAGGGTGTCCAGACGCTTGTTGCCGGTCGCGTCCGGTATCGCCACCGTCCGTGTGTCTAGGACGGCGACGAAACCGGCGGGGCCGCCGCGCGGGGAAACGTCACAGTTGCCCTCGGCGTCCGCGCTGGCGACCAGGACCAGCGATGAGCAGCCGATCAACCGCTGTGTCTTTTCGGTGAGTTCGGTCATCTGCTTGCGCACGGCCGCCTCGCTGGGGAGTTCGTAGGCCCGGCGCAGCGCCTCCTGGTCGGGCACGGCGTCGAGGCGGAGCGAGTCGAAGGCGCTGCTGGCAAGGGGTGGCGTCATGCTCCCGACCCTAATGGGCCGACCTGCGATTGATCTTGGTCGGAGAGTGCGGGGACATAGAGACCGCCTCGCGAGTTGTCTGGTGTGTGAATCAAACAGGTCCGCGTGGCCATGTCCCATCCTGCCTTCTGCGGGCTGTCGCGCGGACATCTGGGCGAGTTGGTTGCGGAACTCGCCCCGCGCTGGGTGGCGCGCTGTGAGTCCGGGCGCCGTGAGCGACGTGAGAGCAACCGTCGGCGGGAGGTGGGGGCCGGGCCGAAGTACGAACTGGTCTTCACCGACCGGCTCCTGGTGACACTGGTCCATCTGCGGACTGGGCTCACCCATGAGGCGTTGGGCGTGCTTTACAGGTCCTCCACGATCGGCCGGGCGATCCGGGAGGTCCGCCCGCTGCTGGCGGACCGTGGGTTCGCCGTCCCCGACCGGCCCGGCATCCGGCTGCGGACTCTGGAGGATGTGTTCGCCTATGCCGCGGCCGAGGGCGTCACCTTGCGGATCGATGGGATGGAGACCCAGGTGCGCCGCCCACGCGCAGGCCGCCCCGGTCGGCGGGCCTTCGTCTCCGGCAAGCGCAGGCAGAACACCGTCAAGACCACCACGATCAGCGACGGTCAGGGCCGCACCCTGTGGTCCGGGGCGCAGCGCCCAGGCCGGATGCACGACCAGACCGCCGTGCGCACCGAGGGCATCGCCGAGCAGTTCCACCGGCGCCCCGGCGTGAAGGCCGAGGTCGACGATGGCTACCGCGGCCTGGCCAACGATTTCCCCGACCAGGTCAGCGCCCCGCCCAAGAGACCGAAGGGCATGAAGGCCCCGAACGACGGGCCCGTCACCGAGCTGTACGGCTGGCGCGAGATGAAACGCCGCCAGTCCTCCCGCCGGATCTGTGTCGAGCACGCCAACGCCGAAGTCCGGCAGTGGCGCCCGCTCCAGCGGTACACCGGCCGGCGCGAGACCTATGGCGAGACTCACCTCGCCATCGCCGCTTTGGTCTCCGACCGCGCCGCCAAGCGGCCCACCCGGTACAAAACCAGCACCGAGCTGGTGCACGTTCGCGCCACAGCCTGCTAAACCACGACCCAGCCGAACCGCAGGCCAACACGCCCCAAGATCAATCGCGGGTCAGCCCGTAAGAAGGACTGGTCGTCCGGCAGCCAGCCGGGCGCTCTTGACGGCGAGCTGGCTGAGTGCCTACGACTGCCGGGCCGTCGGTCCAGTCATGCTGGTGACAATGAGTCGAGGCAGCTGGCGGCTGAGCACGGCACCACCATTCGCAGCCTGGTGGAGGACCTCGCCCAGGACACTCCAACCCAGGCCGAGTACGCCGAGCGTGCCGAGCTGGCCCGCGCCGAGCTCGCCTCTGCGCTCCGCCGGTGCCGCCTGCTCCCGCCGCAATTGCTCGACCGCCTTGTCGAACTCCTTGCACGGCCCCGCCTGCTCGGCCAGCTGCCGGGCCAGCTCGACCAAGGCCTGCTGCACCCCGTGGACGTCGTTCTCGTCCACCATCGCTGTCACCGCGTCCGCGCGCCTGGCCGCCTCCTGCCACTGACGCAGCAGCGTCGACTTCCCCACACCGCCCACACCACGCACGTGGAACAGGAAGTCCGCCGGATCCTCCTCGGAAAGAGGATCCTTCGACAAGTTCTCCGCAAACAGCGCCAGCTGAGCACGCCGCCCCACAAACCGCGCCTTCGCACGCTGCCGGATCAACGCGCCCCTCGACAGACCCCGCGTACCCGACCCCGACATCCCCGACACCCCAGCTACTCGTCTGCCGCGCTCTTAAGAATCGGCCTCACGCCCGCCTCTGATTCTCATCAGACGCAAGCCCTCAGTTTCTAGTCCGGAGCTCACGTCTGTCAGCCAAGCCCGTGAAACGCCTGCACTGTGGCCGGAGCGGACCGCAGTGCAGGACGGAAGGAAGAAACTCGCTCCCACCACCAGGCGATCCGCTACGCCGTCCAGTCGAGCCCGAGGTTGGCGAGGGCGGCGCGTTGGTCGTCGGTGAGCCGGTCGCGCCGGCTCTTCTGGTTGCTCGGAAACACCCCGAGGCGTACGGATGTCCCGTCGGGCAGCTCTTCGATGTGCTGCCTCCCGATGGTGGTCTTCCCTTCCCGGGCGATGCTGCCGCAGGGCCGTGAGGCCCCGTGTGAACGTCTCGTAGCCCTTCTGGGCCCCGCGACTTCTTCACCCCGGCCACGCGCTGCCGTCTCCTGGCCCCGTACAGCGGCTCGTGGCCGCACGTTCAGCTCCCTCAACCGTCGCTGCTGTCCGACGTTGAGCTGCGCCCAGTCACGCGCTTGTCGGACCGCCCAGCAGGCACTGGAAAGGCTTGCCACCCTGAGCCTCCTCGCGCACTGGATCGACGAGTGCGAAGGCCTCATCTGACCAGCGCCCAGCGCCATGACCGGACTCCGGGCCTCAAGG
>NZ_JBHXQO010000130.1:0-3287 GCF_042717135.1 Streptomyces sp. NPDC058620 | reverse complement strand
GCAACCCCACCGACAAACCATTCCACCCCTCCACCACCAACTCACGCTCACCCACCGACAACACCGACACATCCCCCACCCGCACACCCACATCGGTGACGATCGACTCCAGCACGCGAGCCATGTGAACGGCCATCCGGTCCATCGCGTCCGCGTCGACCTGGGCACGGTCGTAGGACAGCTTGATCAGCAGTTCGCGGCCGGAACTCGCGGTCACACTCAGCGGATAGTTGGCCTGCTCCCGGCCATAGTTCATCCCGGCGCGCAGCCCGCTCGCCTCCGCGCTCCGTTCCTCCTCCTCCAGGTCCTGGACGGGGAAGTTCTCGAATACGAAGAGGCTGTTGAACAGGGGTTTCCCGGGCGGCAGTTCGCTACAGGCCGCGATCGTCACCAGCGGGGTGTGCTCGTACTGCCGGGCCCTCACCTGTTCGTCCTGCAGGCGTGTCAGCCAGGCCGTGAGCGGCTCGTCCCGGTCGACTCGAATCCTGACAGGGGTGGTGTTGAGCAGCATCCCGACCATCGACTCCATGCCGTCGAGCTGGCCGTCGCGGCCCGACGTGGTGACACCGAACAGCACGTCGTCGCTGCCCGAGTACAGGGACATGACTATGGCCCAAGCCGCCTGCACCACCGTGTTCGGCGTCAGACGATGCCGGCGCGCGAACTCGGTGAGCCCGTTGCCGGCCACCTCCGCGGACAGTGGGACCCGGGCCTCGCCCGGTCCCTGGTCGCCGGTGGCGCGCTCGATACCCAGGGAGGTCGCCTCGGTGATTCCGGCGAGGCGCTCGCGCCAGTACCCACGAGCGGCGTCGAGGTCCTGCCCGGACACCCATCCGACGAAGTCCCGGAAGGACCTACGTACCGGAAGCCGCGGCTCGCCTCCCGCCCGGTACGCCTGGTAGGCGTCCATCAGCTCGGCCACCACGATCGGGGCACTCCAGCCGTCGAGGAGCATGTGGTGGTAGCTCCACACCAGCTGATGGCGGTCTGCGGCCAGGCCGATCACCGCGATCCGCACCAGGGTCGGGGCGGCGAAGTCTGCGCCGCGCTCCCAGTCGGAGGCGAGATAGGCGTCGATCGCCTCCTGCCGGCCCGCCTCGTCCAGGTGTGACACATCAAGCACCTGGAGCGGCAGGGGAACGGACCGGGACACCACCGACAGCGGCGTGGCGACGCCTTCCCGCACGACGGTGGTACGCAGCACCTCATGCCGGGAGAACATCAGCTCCCACGCCCGGCGCAGGGCGTCCAGATCCAGCTCGCCCTCCAGCATCATCCCGTCCTGCACCCAGTACATCCCGGGCTCGTCGGCCAGCTCGGTGTGGAACAACATGCCCTGCTGCAGGGCGGTCAGCGGGTAGATGTTCTCGATCGCCCGACCCCGTCGGCCTGCCGCCGCGTCGAATGCCATCATCACGAACCTCCGGAATCGGCGATCTCACCGGTGTGTTCGGGTGAGTCAAAGCGCTGTTGAATAAGGTCGAGCAGGTCCTGGTCCACGCTGGCCAGGGGGAAGTCGGACGGCGTGTATCCGCCCGCCTCGGGGCGGCAGCAGTACTCGATGAGGTCCTGGAGAACCTTGATGTAGCGCTGCGCGAGGCGAAGCACCGTCGCCCGGTCGTGCACCTGATCGCTGTACATCCAGACCAGCTCCAGGCGGCCCAGCGCGATCTGGCTGTTGATCTCGATGAGGTGCGTACGCGACCCCTGTGCCGACTGGGCGTCGCCTAGCGCCCGGCCGGTCGGTGTGAACCGTCCTCCGGAGCCGCTGGCCGCGCCGACCGCCAGAGTCGTCTGACCCAGATAGTTGAAGGCCAGTTCCGCGCCCGCACCCGCGCTCGGTGTCCAGTCGGTCAGATGGCGCAGGAGGCCGTAGCCCTGGCCCTTGCGCGGAATCTCCCGCAGGTACTCCTTCGTACGGCGCAGTGCCTCCCCCGGGTCCCCGCCGGAAGCACCGCCGAGTACCACCGGGTACACGCTGGTGAACCAGCCGACTGTCCGCGAGACGTCGATGTCGGATCCCACGTCCTCGCGGCCGTGGCCCTCCAGGTCCACGACCACCGACGGCGCCTGGCACCATTCCGTGAGCACGGTCCCCAGCACGCTCAGGAGCACGTCGTTGATCTGTGTCCGGAATGCTCCCGGCACTTCCCGCAGCAGTCGCTCGGTCTGCTCGGCGTCGAGCGTGACCGACAGCTCCTGTGTCGATGCGATGGTGTTCGCTCCGTCGTGGTCGCGGGGCACTGTGCCGCCTGCGGCCTCGGCCGCCCGCCAGTACGCCGCCTCCGCCGCGACTGCGGGAGATGCCGCCAGTTCCGTCAGCCGCTGCGTCCAGCCCATGAACGAGGTCGTCTTCGCCGGCAGTTTCACCGGGAGTCCGCGCTCGATCTGTCCATAGGCGGCCGTCAGGTCCTCAAGGATCACGGCCCAGGACACTGCGTCCACCACCAGGTGATGGGCCACTACGAACAGCAGCTGTCCCCGGTCGCCGCGGTCGAACACCACGATGCGCAGAAGCGGTCCGTCCGCCAGGTCGAGGCCGGCCTGCACCTCGTTGCCCCGGGCGTTCAGGAACACCCACTCCTCGTCGTCGTCGAGGCCCGTGCTCCGGATGACCCGTACGGAGTCGGTCGGCTCGGCGGCCGGCACGCGGCCGACCCACTGGTCGCCGTCCCGGACGAACCTCGATCTCAGCGCGTCGTGCTGTTCGAGCACCGCGGCGGCGGCGCCGCGCATCAGCTCGGGTTCCACCCGTTGGGTGACGTCGAGAAGCATCGACTGGTTGAAGTGTCCGGGCTTGTTCAGATCCTGGTCGAAGAACCAGCGCTGGATCGGGGACAACGGGAAGTCACCGATGACCAGGCCCTGTTCGGCAATGGCCGCGCTCTGCTTCTCGGCCACTGCCGCGAGGCCCGCAACCGTCTGGTGATCGAACAGCTGGGCGACGGTGACATGGATGCCGAACTCCCGTGCCCGAGCCACCACCTGGATGCTGATGATGGAGTCTCCGCCGAGTTCGAAGAAGTTGTCGTGGGCCCCGACCCGGTCGACGCCCAGAACCTGCGCCCACACACCCGCCAACAACTCCTCGGTCGCGTTCGCCGGCGCGACAAACCCCTCCAGCTCCGGCCGCACACCATCCGGAACCGGCAACGCCCCCCGATCAACCTTCCCATTCGGAGTCAACGGCAACCCCGCCAACTCCACAAACACCGAAGGAACCATGAACTCCGGCAGACTCCGCCCCACAAACTCCCGCAACTCACCCACCGACGGAATACCCACCC
>NZ_JBHXQO010000129.1:0-3378 GCF_042717135.1 Streptomyces sp. NPDC058620 | reverse complement strand
CGTCGTAGAGCCCACCGTGTCCCCGCCGGTGTTCGCCGACCAGTGACAGTTCCACCAGGGACCGGACCGGCCCGTCCGCGCACAACACCGCGTCCACGAGTTCGAACAGTCCATCCGCACGCCTGGTCAGACAGGAGTAGAACTCACCCCGGAAGCGTGACAGTCCCGCAATCGGATCCTGCCGGACGACGTGATGCGACAGACTCATCCCCACGGCCTTCGTGCTGAGCGTTGTGTGTTCCTTGGTCGGATCACATGCTCAGCCGAAGGCCGCCCGCATGTACCGAAGTTACCAGTCCGAGTGATCAAGTACGACGAGCCGTTCGGACCCCGAGGTTAAAGATCAAGTTAGGGTCTGCCGATCATTAACCTGTCGTCTTGATCTTGTTGTTGGGCTGCTGCTTTGGGCGGCCACTCTGGCTCGAAGGGCTGCCAGGGCGGTCGGTGGGGTGATGGCCGGCGAGATCGTGATGCCCTGCGTTTCAAGCAGTTGCCTGATCTTCAGCAGGGTGCGGTGCATTGCGGTGCGGCTGCTGTTGTGTCCGGGCGATAGTCGCTCGGGTCTGCGGCGAGCTCAGGTGCGTGGTCCCGCGCCATGCAGCAGGGTGTCGATGATGCGGGCGGCGAGGGTGTCGGTGTCGATGCCGGTATCGTCCGGGCTGCCGCGCAGGGCCTCCCCGAGGAGCGCGTAGTAGACCCGCCGCACCCAGTGGAGGTCGGCTGCCTCGTCGATGAGCTTGTCCGCCCGGGCCCGTTCCAGCACTGTGATGCAACGTCGGCCGATGTCCTCGTGGAGGGCGGCCGCTTCGCTGTCGGGATCGGCCGGCAGTTCCAGGGCGAATGCCCAGGCGCCCTTCACCTCGAGCACATTGGCCGTGATCCGGTGCAATGCCACCAGGGGAGGGGCGGTGTCCGGCCGGCCGTCCTCCACGGCTTGGACGAGCTGGCGGGCGGCCGACGAAGCCAGGGCGTCGATCAGCGCCTGCCGATGGGCGAACCGCCGGTGGATCGTTGTCCTGGCCACCCCAGCCGCAGTCGCGATCTGCTCCATCGACGCGCCGGGATCCGTGGAGAGCACGCGTTCGGCTGCCTCCAGGATCGCGCGCACGCTGCGCTCCGCGTCCGCCCGCAACGGCCGTGCCGCTGTCTCGCTCATGGCGCCTCCCGCTCATCTGCTTGACCTTCGAAACGATACACCGCTGGGCCATCTCAAAATTAACTGCATCGTGACTGTTGCAGTTATGAAAGATGTCGGTACTCTTCTGTCTTAGTTTCTCGTCGAGTGAAGGAGATTTTCCGTGCACAGTGCAGCGCTTATCACCGGTGCCTCATCCGGACTCGGGGCGGAGTTCGCCGAACAGCTCGCCGCCCGCGGACACGATCTGATCCTGGTGGCGCGTTCCGAGGGCAGGCTCACCGCCCTCGCCGAGCGCCTCGCCGCGGAGCACGGCATCCGCGCCCACGTCCTGGTCCAGGACCTCTCCGAGCCCGATGCGGCCCGGCAGATCGCCGGTCGTCTCGCCGCCCGCGGCCTGAGCGTCGACCTGCTGGTCAACAACGCCGGATTCGGCACGTGCGGTCGCTTCGAGGACATCGCCGCGGACCGTGACCACGACCAGCTGATGGTCAACGTCGTCGCGCTCGTCGACCTTACGCACGCACTGCTCCCCGGCATGCTGGAGCGCGGCACGGGCGCAGTCGTGAACGTCGCGTCCACCGCGGGCTTCCAGCCCTCCCCGTACTTCGCCGTCTACAGCGCGGCCAAGGGCTTTGTGCTGAACTTCGGGCTCGCCCTGCGCCAGGAGTACCGCGGGCGCGGCATTCGCGTACTCACTCTGTGCCCCGGCCCGGTCGACACCCCCTTCTTCGAGGCCATCGGCACCCGCAAGGCGGCCGTCAACGGCTCGATGACCACGCCGGAGCCGGTGGTACGCGCCGCTCTGCGCGCACTCGACCGCGACCGCGGCTACGTCACCCCCGGACTCGGCAATGCCCTGGCCGCGCATCTGCTGCCGCGCCGGCCGCGCACCCTGGTCGCCGCCATTGCCGAGCGCGTCACCCGTAAGGTCCTCAGCCCCGCGGGCACCGCCCCGCAGTCGAAGGAGTACGCGGCATGAGTTCCTCCACGGTTCCGGCCGCCGGTGCCGCCGCCGCGATGCTGCTCGTCGGCACCTCGACAGCCGTCTCCGCGACGATTGCCGACTACCCCGTCCTCAGCGGTCAGGCCCTGCGCTACGCGCTCGCCGCGGCGATCCTCCTTGCCGTCGTACGCCACCGCCGTTTACCTCGCGCCGGCCTGACCCCCCGTGACTTCCTGCTCCTTTTGGCGCTGGCCGCCACAGGCCTGGCGGGCTTCAACATCTTCCTGGTCGAAGCCACCCGGCACGCGAGCCCTGCCATGATCGGCACTGTGGTCGGAGCGATCCCCATCGTCCTCGCACTCGTCGGGCCGTTGACGGAACGCCGCCGGCCGGCCGCGCGCACCGTCGGCGCCGCGGCTGTCGTGACCCTGGGCGCTGCCGTCGCCGCAGGGCTCGGCGGCGGCAGCCTGCACGGTGTGCTGCTGTCGCTGGGAGCGCTCGTCGGAGAGGTCGCCTTCTCGCTGCTCGCTCTTCCCCTGCTGCCCAAACTCGGCCCCATGAGGGTTGCCGCCTATCCCGCGGCGCTGGCCGTGCCCATGCTGCTGGCCGCGAGCATCGCCCTGGACGGTACGAGCTCCCTTCGCCTGCCCACCCCCACCGAAGCGGCCGCCTTCGGCTACCTCGGTGTACTCGTCACAGCCACTGCCTTCTTCCTCTGGTACGACGCGCTGCGCCGACTGGGCGCCGCACGTGCCGGACTCTTCGCCGGACTCGTCCCGGTGGGTGCACTGGTCACCACAGTCGCACTCGGGCTCGGCGAGGCGGGCCTTGCAGATGTTGCCGGCGCCCTGCTCGTCGCCGCAGGTGTCCTGATCGGTCTGCGGCAGCCTGCGCCGACCGGCGTTGCAGGGCGGGCCGGCCGTCCTGTCCGGCGGTCCCGAACCGAAGACGAGCAGCAAGTGCCGGCGTCATTCGAACGTTAGTAGTGCAGGCTCGGTAACCAGGTGCTCGGCGCCGAGAACCGTCCGCGTCACACGGTGAGGTGTGTCCAGTGCAAGCAGGCTCAGGAGCGGGGACGTCGAGTACGGCCGGGGGCGACGGCTCATCGGCGTTTCTCCGAGTGGACGAAGGCCAGGGTGTGGGCCAAGCTCCACCGCGTGGTGCTCGACGAGCTCGGCTCCCGCGGGCAGTTGGACTGGTCTCGCTGCGCGATCGACTCGGTGAACATGCGGGCCCTGAAAAGGGGGACCTGACAGGTCCGAATCCTGTCGACCGGGGCAAGTACGGGTCGAAGATC
>NZ_JBHXQO010000128.1:0-3752 GCF_042717135.1 Streptomyces sp. NPDC058620 | reverse complement strand
GTGTGGCGCAGCGAGTACCGGCTGCTGAATGCGTACGGTCCGACCGAGACCACGGTCTGTGCGAGCATCGCGGTCCTGGACCCGGAGGGTGAGGGCGTTCCGTCGATCGGCACCCCGATGGCCAACACCCGCGTCTACGTCCTCGACGACCAGCTGCGGCCCGTCCCGGTGGGCATGACAGGTGAGCTGTTCATCGGCGGCGCGGGCGTCGCCCGTGGATACCTGGGTCGTCCGGAACTGACTGCGGAGCGGTTCGCCGCGGACCCGTTCGTGGCGGACGGGTCGCGCATGTACCGCTCGGGTGACCAGGTGCGGTGGCTGCCGGACGGCCGACTGGAGTTCGTCGGCCGAGCCGACGACCAGGTCAAGATCCGCGGGTTCCGCGTCGAGCCCGGCGAGATCGAGACGGCACTTGCCGCGCATGCCGGCGTGCGGACGGCGGTCGTGACCGCGTACGGGAAGAGCGCCGACCGCAAGCTGGCCGCCTACCTGGTGCCCACCGATCACAGCGAGGGGATCCCCGACTCGGCCGACCTGCGGGAACTGCTGCTGCGGAGCCTGCCGGACTACATGGTTCCGGCGGCGTTCACCGAGATGTCGAGGCTGCCGCTCACCACGAACGGGAAGGTGGACAGGACGGCGCTTCCGATACCCGAGACGGTTCGCTCCACCAGCACCGAGTACACCGCCCCGTCCGGCGAGGCGGAGGAACTCCTCGCGGAGATCTGGTCCGAAGTCCTCGGGATCGAGCGGATCGGCGCTCACGACAACTTCTTCGAGCTGGGGGGCAACTCGCTCCTCGTCACCCAGATCGTCGGCCGTATCCGCGGCGCGGGCCACGACATCAGCGTCGGGGACCTCTTCGACCACCCGACCCTCGCGACCGCCGCTCCGCTGATCCAGATACAGGCCGAGGACCCCGAGGTCCGTTCGGTGGTGACCATCCGCGCAGGCAGGATCAAGCCGGCCGTATTCGCCGTGCACACCCTGACCGGTGAGGTCGCCGCGTTCGCCGAGGTCGCCGGGCACCTGGCCGAGGGACAGAAGTTCTACGGGCTGCAGGAGCGCGGCCTGACCGGCGAGGACGCGCCGCCGTCATCCGTCGAGGAGATGGCGACCACGTACATCGGCGAAATGCTGCGGGTGCAGAAGGAAGGCCCCTACCTGCTGACCGGCCAGTCCGGGAGCTCCTACGTCGCCCTGGAGATGGCGCGCCAGCTGACCGCCATGGGCAAGGAGGTGGGCGGCGTCTTCCTCATGGCGCCGGCCCGGCAGCCGTTCGCCTGGCGCCTTCCGAGTCAGGCGTTCGGCCGGTCCGACAGGAAGCTGCTGGCCGCTGTCGAGGAGGCCCTCGAAGGCGCTCCGGGCACGAAGCTCTCCCGGGCGAACGAGAAGAAGGTGCTGAAACTCGGTGCCCCGGACGACGAGATCGCCAAGGGTGTCCGCGAAGGCGACAAGCATGCCCTGCGGATCATGCGCGCCCTGGCCATCAACCGGCTCGCCTACTCGTACTACGGCGAGCTCATGCACCGCGGCATGCGGAACTACGACGGCCGTGTGGTGCTCCTCATGCCGCGCGACGACCGGCCCAAGCCCTACAAGTGGACCCTCGAACAGTGGCAGATCCCCGTCACGCGGGGCCCCGAGGTCGTGGATGTGCCGGGCGAACACTCGACCGTGTTCTACGGCGAGAGCGCAGAGGCCGTGGGTGCCTACCTGAGCGCCGAGATCACCCGCTGGCAGCAAGACGGAGGAGCGTCCGCATGACGGGGATCAGAGGGACGCAGCCGTCCGCCGCCGCGGCCACCAGCGCGTACGAACTCCCCAACGGGCGCAGAATCACCTGTGTCAGTCCGGCGGAGGCAAAGGTCCTCTGGGCGGAGGCCGTGGACGCAGGGCTCTACAGGTCGGCAGCGGACGCCCTGCGGCCCGGCGACACCGTCCTCGATATCGGGGCGAACATCGGGATCGTCTCGTTGATGTTCGGCTGGAAAGCACCTGATCTCAGGATCGTCTCCGTGGAACCGGCACCGACCACGTTCTCCTGTCTGGAGGCGAATCTGCGGCGCCATCTGCCGGGCGCCGTCGCCGTACGCAGTGCGGTGTCCGACCGGGCCGGACACCGGACTTTCACCTATTACCCGAGGTCCACCGGAAACTCCGGGCTGTTCGCCGACCAGCGGGCGGACGACGAGAACACCCGGATATTCCTGCGCAATACCGGAATCCCGGAGGACTACATCGGGGAGATCGTCAGGGACCTGCACCGGGGCGTCGACATGACCGTGCCCACGCTGACCGTCTCCGATCTGATCAGGGCCCACGGCCTGCGGGAGGTCAGCCTCCTGAAGATCGACGTGGAGCGCGCGGAACACCTGGTCCTGGCCGGGGTCGAGGACCAGCACTGGCCCGTGATCGGCCACATCGTCGCCGAGGTCCATGACGAGGACGGCCGGCTGCGGGCCATCACCGAGCTCCTCGAACGGCACGGCTTCACCGTCGAGGTGAGCCAGCAGCCCAAGCTCGCCGGAACGGATTTGTACGAACTCGCCGCCACGCGCGCACCAGGCGTTCAAACGCCGCCGCGCAGCACTTGAACACGGCACCGGAATGCTGACCGGTGCCCGAGCGCCACGTACGCCATGGAGCCGCTGGATCAATGATCCAGCGGTGTGCCATGGTGAGGCGGGGAATCTTCGACTCACATGAGCACGTAGCGCACGCCGTGGCATCGCCATGACCTTGTGCGGAGCGGATCATTTGCGATCCCGCTCTCAAAGGGCAGGGCTCAGCGGCGGATATCTCAGGGCCGAACAGCGCACCGTCATGCACTAATTCAGCTTTCTCATTTGCAGGGGACAACTGATGCTTTCTGACGCCAAGCGGGAATTGCTGAAGCGACGCCTCAGGGGAGAGCAGGTATCGCGCCGCGCATGGGACCCCCGTCCGGACGGGCCCCTTCCGCTGTCCTTCGCGCAGCAACGTCTGTGGTTCCTGAGTCAGCTGGAGCCGGGTTCGACCGAGTACAACCTGTCGATGCGGGTGCGGTGGGACGGTGCCCCCGATGTGGCGGCGCTCGGTGCGGCGTTGGGTGGGGTGGTGGCACGGCACGAGGTGCTGCGGACGCGTCTGGTGGCGGGTGCGGACGGTGTGCCGCATCAGGTGATCGACGAGCCGGCGCCGTTCCCCCTGCCGGTGGTCGACGTCTCCGACAGCGCCGACCCGGCGGAGGCGGTACGGGAGCTGGCGGCGGCCGACGCCCAGGTGCCGTTCGACCTGTCGACGGGGCCGCTGATCCGGGCCACACTGCTGCGCGCGGCCCACGGCGAACACGTGCTCGTGGTCGCTCTGCACCACGTGGTCTTCGACGAGTGGTCGGACTCCGTCTTCCACCGCGAGCTCATGGCTCTGTACGAGGCGTTCCGTGCGGGTGAGCCCGACCCCCTGCCGCCGCTCGACGTGCAGTACGCGGACTATGCGGTCTGGCAGCGGAAGTGGCTGGACGGTGAGGTGCTGGAGCGGCAACTGTCCTACTGGCGTGACCGGCTCTCCGGTGCACCGGAACTGGAACTGCCCCTTGATCGCCCGCGTCCGCCGGTGCGTTCCTCCGCCGGCGCGACAGTGGGCATCGACATTCCGCACGACGTCGCCGAAGGTCTGCGGGCGTTGTCGCGTGAGTGTGGCGTGTCGATGTTCATGACGTTGTTGTCGGCGTATGTGGTGTTGCTGGGTCGGTACGCGGGTTCGGAAGA
>NZ_JBHXQO010000127.1:0-3775 GCF_042717135.1 Streptomyces sp. NPDC058620 | reverse complement strand
TCCTACAGCGCCCGCCAGACCACCCAGGGGTTCAACGGGCAGGAGAGGCGCGGAACGGTGCCCGGAGGACTGCTGAACGCCGCGCCCCGCGCCTCCCACCGGGCGCGGCGGCCACCGGCCGACGCGGCCCCCAACGGCCAGCGCAGCGCCCCCGCCGGTTCCGATGACCGCCACCGCCCCCCACCCGTCCACTCACCCACCAGGGCCAAGGGCAGCAGAAGAGGAAGTCCGACCACTCACCACACCGAAACCAGGGCCTGAACTGGGAAGACGAGAGAGACCGCCCGGAACGAGCGCACCCCCCTTTGCACCCCTCTACGCACCCCCTTTGCACCCCCGCGAGCGGCCCGAACGGACAGGCGGGGTACGGCCAGTGCGAGAAGCCGGCGGAACGCGGGACCGAGCCCGGCCGCCGCAGGCGGTGGCCCGGCCCACTCACCACCGCATGGTGAGTGACGTGGTGAGTCCCACCCAGGCGTGGTGAGTAGCCGCGGTGAGGAGCCAGCCGCCGTGGTGAGTGGCCTGGTGAGTTCGGGGGCGCGGACGCTCTGACCAGCCGTGGTGAGTTCCCCTGCGGCTCTTGGTACCGGGCCGCGACTCGGCCTGCGCCAGGAGCTGGGGAAGGTCCGCCAGGAACCCCAGAAGGTCAGGCCACCGGGCCCCGGTGCGTTCAGGAGCGGCAGACTTGACGGCTTGGGCCATGTGCAGCGGGCACGAGGCCGATGAATTTCACGGGGTACGTCGGTGGATCTCAGCTCAGTGATCATCGCTGTCGCAGGCGTTGCAGGGACCCTGGGAGGTGCGCTCCTCACGCAGCGCGGTTCCGAGCGAGCGAAGCGCCTGGAGATAGAGCTCGTTCGAGACCATGAGGAGGTGCGCGAGGCCCGTTCGCTGCGACGCACCTGCTATGTGGAACTCAACCGGGATGCCCGGCAGTTCACCACCGCACTCAACCGCCACCTGCACGTCATGAGGGAACGCGGCGTGGAAGAGGGCGACAGCGGCGCACTCGAGGAAGCGAAGAACGCGCACCGCGATCGGTACTCCGAAGCACAGATGATCGCCCCCGAAGAGGTACTCAGGTCCGCGAGTGTCGTCAACCAAGCCCTGAACAAGGCCTACGGCCAGGTCAAACGCCTCGAACGCGGCGCCCCCGAACCAGGCGAAACGATGGAGACCGCGGCCCAGGCCCAGCACGAGGTCTGGGAGATGCTCCGAACGATGAGAACAGCTATGCGCCACGACCTCGGTGTAACACAAGACAACTAAGAGCTGGCACTCAGCTCACCACGGCGGCCGCCGTGGTGAGGGGCGTGGTGAGTACAACGGCCCCCACGGTGAGGGGGGTGCGGACGCACTGACTGAGAACTCACGAAACTGAGACAGCGTCACCCCTCACACGATAAAGCTCCACGACAGTGATGCCCCGTGGATCTCTCACCTCCAGCACAGCAGCCCCGTTGCCCTGAAACCGCCCACGACCAGCATCGATACCCCCAGCCCTCACTGTCTCTCAGCCCACTGTCACAAAACCGAGAGATCGCAGATAGCCCCCGGCTCTATTCGTTCCGAGCGGCAGCATGTGCCGATGGCGTATGACGGATATTGGTGATCACTGGCTGGGGAAATGTCGACGAGCTTTCACGGTGCTGCCCAAGGTCGTAGCTCCCCAGCTCCGGAGGACGCTCCTGGTCCAGAAGGCGCTGTCCTCGGGGCCGCTTCCTCTCCACCGGGGCCAACAGGTCTGCCGCCCTGCGGATCCCTCATACCCAATGGCCCGAACCAAGCCGCCCGGTCTATCGTCCGGTCATGGCATACGAGAGCCCGGAAACCCAGCCCACAGCCCTCGACTGGGAGCACGGGACCGGCCTGATCGGCGTCCATGACCCGGCCACCGTCGACGCGGCCTTCGAACGCGGTGAACGCCACGTCGGCATCGCCGTCATCGGGCTCGCCCTGCACCACCCCGACCCCCAGACCATCCTCCCCCGCGTCGCCCAGGCCCTCCGCGCCACCGACCCCACACAGCAGCACCAAGGCACAGTTGCGCTCGCACACGTCGCACGGCTGCATCACACCGTCGACCCGGAATGCCTCGCCCTGCTGCGCACCCAGCCACGTGGCAACGAAGCCGACGACGATCTGTGGGACTTCGTCCCACGCCGCAACCTGCCCTGGTGGCTCTGGCGCCACCAACTCCCAGGACACGCCAAGTGGTACCTCCTCGAACGCTGGCGCCACTGACAGTGCCCCCTGCGCCGCAGCAGCCGCCACGGCGGTGTCCAGCTTTCCGGACACCCCGCAACCGCGGGTGCCCACTTCCAGCGACCGGAACAGTCCCGGTCTGGTCACCTCCCTCCTGCACCGCCCGACAGCCCACCACTCCCACACTCACTCTCCCGCCCACACAGACCACCCCCACAGCCGAGCGCACCGCCCCACCCCGCCATTTCCGCCTCGGCCGGACCACACCCCGGCGCACGCCCACACCCGCCTGACACGCCCCTCACGCACCCCAGCGCGCTGGATCCTGGGCTGGAGCACTCCCGCAAACATCCGGCAGCGGTGCGCCGACCGCCGAGAGCAAGTCGGGGGGTCTGCGGCGTGAGCCGGCGGAAGGATCCGCAAGACTGACCCGTACCGAACCGGGAGGGAGGACGCCCATGTCCGTCATCAAGCTCCGCGAACACCAGGTCACACAGAAGGCGGCCTTTCGGAAGTGGGTGGGCTTCCCCGTACGGTCACCGGTGCCCCCACAGGGCACTCGGGGCACGATCGTGTCAGCGACCGGCTCCGGCAAGACGATCACGGCCGCCGCATGCGCACTGGAGTCGTTCGCGGACGGCCGGATCCTCGTCACCGTGCCGACGCTGGACCTGCTCGCGCAGACCGCCCAGGCGTGGCGGGCGGTGGGCCACCGGGCGGCGATGGCCGCAGTGTGCTCCCTGGAGAACGACGCGGTGCTGGGCTCGCTGGGGGTGCGGACCACCACGAACCCGATCCAGCTCGCCCTGTGGGCCGGGCACGGGCCCGTGGTCGTGTTCGCCACGTACGCCTCCCTCGTGGACCGCGAGGACATCACCGCAACCACGGGCCAGGGGAAGGTCCGCGGACCGCTGGAGGCCGCTCTGGCGGGCGGTGAGCGCCTGTACGGGCAGCGGATGGACCCGTTCGACCTCGCGATCGTGGACGAGGCTCATGGAACGGCTGGTGAGCTGGCGCGGCCGTGGGCGGCGATCCACGACAACGCCCGGATCCCGGCGTCTTTCCGGCTGTACCTGACCGCGACCCCGCGCATCCTGGCCGCTCCCCGCCCGCAGAAGGGCAGGGACGGGGAGCAGGTGGAGATCGCGACGATGGCCGACGACCCGGACGGGACGTACGGCGCGTGGCTCGCGGAGCTCGGGCTCTCGGAAGCGATCGAGCGGGAGATCCTCGCCGGGTTCGAGATCGACGTCCTGGAGATCCGTGACCCCTCGCCGGTGCTCGGGGAGTCGGAGGAGGCGCGGCGCGGCCGGCGGCTGGCACTCCTGCAGACCGCACTTCTGGAGCACGCGGCGGCGTACAACCTCCGTACGGTGATGACGTTCCACCAGAAGGTCGAGGAAGCCCGGGCGTTCGCGGACAAGCTACCCGAGACGGCAGCCGAGCTGTATGTGAACGATGCCTCGGACGAGGACCTGGCGGCCGCGGACCGGCTGCCGCGGTCATCGATCGACGCGGCCTTCTACGAGCTGGAGGCCGGGCGCCATGTCCCGCCGGACCGGGTGTGGTC
>NZ_JBHXQO010000126.1:0-3865 GCF_042717135.1 Streptomyces sp. NPDC058620 | reverse complement strand
GTCCAGCGTTCGGCTTCCACCCGGCGGCGTGAGAGGCCCAGCACCTGGGCGACGGCGGCCCTAAGGTTGTCGTAGCGGACCTTCCCGGTCGGCACTCCTCTAATATGCGGGTCTCGATGTCAAGCCATCACCGGTGTTGATGTCGGTCGGTACTGAAGAACCGCAAGATTCATTTCAGTGCCCAGGTCACAGTGCTACCGAGCGAAACGTTCGGCGCAGACCTGCATGGGCATGCCAGAACAATGGATGGAATCGTATGACCACGCCTGCACCAGATAAGGCCATCGCTCGATTCGTCGCCGACCGGCTCGCCGAGCGTGGCGAGCCCACCCCCGCCGTTGACCCCCTCGTGGCCGCCGCATACCACGTCCTCGCCCTCCATGGCGACCTGCTCCACTACCGCGACCACGGCATCCTGAGCGAGCGTGATGCCGCTTGGATCGACGGCCTCTCGCTGGCCGTGGGCCTGCTTGCCGCCCGCTGGAAGGATCACAACGACTATCACCCCGACTGGGCGCCGGCCGTCACCGACTCCCACGACCTCCTGGAAGGCGGCCCCCGATGATCGGATGGTCCGGCCCCCAGCCTCAACACCCTTGCCCCGTTGAAAGACTTCGCGCCCGACGACTCGCACGGCTTGCAGGGGGAACATGCGTTGCGCCATGGTGACGCGACAGGCTTCGACGCCGTCGTCTACTGAAATGTTCCACGCGCGAGATGTGGCTCATGCCACCACGCGAAGGATTTTCAGTGCCCAGGTCAGAGAACCGCCTGCTGAACTCGGTGATGCGGCCCCGCAGTTGCTGATTCGTCAGGAAGCATCTCCGTCCAGACGGCTGAGGAGTCCATCGAAGATATGTTCTCGGGCGACCTGCCCCTTGGCCACTGCATCGTCCCGCTGGCGTTCGAGGGTGGGGCGGAACTCGATCGTGGTGACGAAGAACGTGCACGACTCGCAGATCGACTCGAAGTGGCAGTCCATCTCGACAGGGCGAGCGCAGTAGCCGTTGCCGAGCATCCGACGGTGCATTTCCCGGCGGAGCTTGGCCATCTCGGAGCCCTCGGCGTCGGCCGGCAGCTGAGGCGGAGCGTCGTAGAGGGCCTCGACCTTCTCCGAGATGGCGAAGTACTCGTCCGCGACGGTCCGGTCCGCGATCCGCGCGTAAACACGTGTCATAGACAGAGATCGGTGACCGAGAAGTGCCGCGATGGCCTCCAGGGACATGCCCCGGTTGATGGCCTGGGTGGCCAGAGTGTGTCTGAGCTGGTGCGGGGTGACCCGACCGAGACCGGCGCTCTCGGCGGCCCTGCGGACGGCGGCTTCGATGCGGGAGGCGTTGACCGCGCGACCGTGATCGGTGAACAGCAGGTTCGAACGCAGGCCCTCGGGCCGGTGCAGTAGCCAGTCGTCCAGCAGCGTCTTCAGCTGAGGGTGCAGGGGGACGTATCGGTCGGTGTGCATCTTGCCGACCGGAACGCGGAGCCAATAGGCGGATCCGATCTGGACGACTGCGTCGATGGTGAGTCCGAGCATCTCGCCGCGGCGCATACCGGTGCGGGCCAGGATCTCTATGGCCAGCCGGACGAACGGATCGGGATCGCGTCGGGCGGCGGCAAGTAGCTTGGCAGCTGCGGCGTCGTCGAGGAAGCGTGGCAGCGGCTCGTCCGCAATCGGGAAGTCGCTGTCGAACACCAGCTGGCGGGGCGGCCGGTCGACGGCGTCCCACTCGTCGAGGCGGCGGAAGAATCCTCGGAGCTTGCTCAGCCGGTCGCGGACGGTGTGCCGGTGTAGTGGTCCGCCGCGGGCGGCTGGTCGCTCCAGCAGCCACTGTCGGTAGCGTTCGACGTGCCGCCGCTTGAGCTCGGCGACACACGTCACGGTCGTGTCCTCGGCGGCCACCATCAGGGCGAACTCCCGCAGCGTCAGCTCGGCGTTCTTCACGGTGCCCGGCCGTAGCGTCCCCGCGATCTGCTCGAGGTAGTGCTGCATCGTGGACGCCATTGTGGGTGCAACGCGTGACCACTCGGCGGCGCGGATGTCGGCTCGATCCGGGTGACGTCGGCGCGGGAGCTCGTCGGACAACTCGCAGTGGAAGAGCGTTGCCTCGAGGTTGAACAGAGAGGTCGACAGGGCCTTGACCCCGCGATTGGGAATGCGTCGGGCTGCCTCCAGCAGCAGATCGCGGCCCTGGTCCCAGTCGCTCTGATGCAGCTCGTGCGGCTGTTTGCCGAAGAGAGCCACGAAGTGGCCCAGCAGATTGAACTGGGACATGGCCAGGTAGTCGCGGAAGCCGAGTGTCCGGGCTGTTTCCATGAACCGCAAATGCAGTTCCGGCTCCGTCCTGGCCAGCACGATGCCCAGTCGTGGGCGCCGGGCGACCAGGTAGTCGGCTCCGGGCTGCAGGCGTCCGGTGACTGAGAGCCAGCTCATGAATCGGTGCGTCTCATGGTTGAACGCGAGTTGACGCTCGAGCGGAAGGCGGCAGAAGTCCTCCAGATCGGGCACTGCGGCGAGCAGGGCGCGAGCACCCCAGCGGACCTTGTGGTCGGTGTTCATGCCCTGCGCGGCCCGGTGAGCGAGGTAGAACTCGACCAGGTCGGGACGCACGATCGGCAATGCTGCGGCTCGGGCCCGGCGCATCAGACGTCCGCCGTGTCGGCATCGATGGCGGCGCTCGCCTCGAGGTACTGCTCGGCGAGCCAGCTGTTCGCGAGGTGGATGTAGAGCCGGGTGGATTCGATGGAGCGGTGTCCGGCCTGGGCCTGTACCGCTTCCAGGGCCATGCCCGCCTCCCGTAGCCGGGTCAGGCACGTATGACGGAGCTGGTGGCAGGTCAGCCTCGGCAGTCCGCTCCGCTTCCGGACGCCGTCGAGGATCTCGTCCAGACCGTCCGAGGAGAGCGTCCGACCGCGGGTCGGCCCGCGCAGCACCACGAAAAGCCGGTCGTGCTCGACTGCAGGACGCTCCTGGTCCAAGTAGTCGCCGACCACGGCGAAGAACTGTGCGGAGATCGGTATCAGGCGCTGGTGCCCGCCCTTGCCCTCACTGATGAAGACCCGACGCTCGCCCGGCGACAGGTCGCCCAGCCGCAGGCCGAGCACCTCGCAGCGGCGCAGTCCGCCCAGCAGCATTGCCAGAACCATGGCTCGGTCCCGCCTGGTATTCAGTGCACCAAGCACCTCTTCGACCTCGCGTGGCCCGAGGACGCGAGGAAGGGTGCGGGGCGTGCGCAACAGCGGCGTCCCTCGATTGCCGCTCCGGCGGCGATTGGCCAGCCCCGTCGGCACCGGGTTGCGGTCGACGGCGAGGTCATCGCGGGTCATCAAGTAGCCGAACAGGCCGGAGACACTGGCGAGCCGCCGCTTGATGGTCCGTGCCGAGAGACCCGCTTCACCGTCCTCGAGCCGGACGACCTTCGTCCCCCGCCTTGGTTTCTTCTGCGCGGTGATGAACGCGAAGATGTCCGCGGTGACGACCTCGGTCGGCTCCTTGGAGACCACCGAGAAGAAGACCTTCAGGTCGTAGGCGGCGGCCAGCAGCGTGTTCGGCCGGCAACGCGCCGCCACGAACTGCAGGTAGTCGTCGACCAGGGCGTGCCCCAGTGATGCCGCAGGGTTTCCGGCGGCATCGATGCGTCGTACCAATTCTGGCTGCCAGGCCATCCGTGCTCCTCGACGGGAGCGACCATCCTGGCCGGGAACACGAGATCGCGGAAGAGTTGTCACCCACATAACCGCCCAGCACGTTGAGAGCGTGGACGTGGCCCTCGAAGAACGCCTCCTGCCCCGCCGAGGCGAAGATGCGGTGGACGGCCTTGCCCGAGTACGACAACCGGAACGCGAACAAGTAGCAGGTCACCAGCTC
>NZ_JBHXQO010000125.1:0-3992 GCF_042717135.1 Streptomyces sp. NPDC058620 | reverse complement strand
TGCCACACCGCGAGCATCGCCACCACCATGTCCGCGCCACGCGGCAGACACAGCGCCACCACCGACTCCGTACCCACCCCCACCCCACGCAGATAGTGCGCCAGACGATTCGCCCGGCCCACCAACTCCCCATAGGTGAGCGAAACCTCGCCGCACGCCAGCGCAACCGCCCCGGGGGCCAACGCCGCACGCTCAGCAATCAACTCATGCACACCACCCACCACCGGCAACGACACAGCCGTCGCATTCCACCCACGCACCAGCCGCTCATGCTCGGCCTCGGTCAGCACCGGCAGCTCACCCAGAGGCCGGCCCGCATCAGTGGTCAGAGTGTCGAGGAGCGCGACGAGATGACCTGCTATCCGCTCGATCGTGGCTGCGTCGAACAGGGCGGTGCTGTACTCGATCGCTCCGGACAGTGCACCCCCGCCATCCATCAGCACGAGTCGCAGGTCGAACCGGTTGGTCATGCTGGTTCCGGTGTCGTCCATGAACGACTCGGGGTCGATGGAGTCGTCGCCCACGAGATCGTCGGTGGAACGGCCGTCCTCGGTGAAGTAGTTGAACAGCACCTGGAACAGCGGACTGCGCGACCGGTCCCGCTCCGTGACGAGTTCGTCCACCAGCTGCTCGAACGGCAGATCCTGGTGCGCGTAGGCGCCCAGAGCCACCTTCCTCACGCGCCCCAGCAGCTCGGCGAACGAAGGGTCGCCGGAAAGGTCGGTGCGCAGCACGAGCGTGTTGACGAAGAATCCGATCAGGTCCTCGGTCTCGGCACGGTTCCGGTTCGCGACCGGTGTGCCCACCACCACGTCATCCGTCCCCGCGTACCGGCCCAGCAGCACGTTGAAGGCGGCGAGCAGCGTCATGAACATCGTCGTGCCGTGTTCACGGGACAGCGCCCGCAACGCAGCCATCGTCGGTTCCGGGACCTCGAACCGCTTCGTCGCACCGACTGGTGACCACATCGCGGGTCGCGGGCGGTCAGTGGGCAGCTCCAGTGTCGGCGCCCCACTCAACTGCTCCCGCCAATAGGCGCGTTGCGCGTCGAGTACGTCGCCGGTCAGCCGCTGCCGCTGCCATACCGCGAAGTCCGCGTACTGGACGGGCAGGGGCGGCAGGGACGGCACGCCGCCGTCGCGCAGCACGCCGTACAGATACATCAGTTCGCGCTGGAAGATGCGCGTCGACCATTCGTCGGAGACCACGTGGTGCATCGACAGCGCAAGGACGTGTTCGTCGGCCGCCACCCGGATCAGCATGGCGCGGATCAGTGAGCCGTCGGAGAGGTCGAACGGCGTCGCCTCGTCCGCCGCGACGAGCTTCTCGGCCACGAGGAACGGAGCGCCCTCGGCCGACACGTCGATCATCGGCAGCATGAAGGCCGACGGTGGGGCAATCACCTGGTGCGGCACGCCGTCCGCACCCGCGACCAGACGGGTCCGCAGCACCTCGTGCCGTGCCACGACCGCGGTCAGGGCCGCTTGGAGGGCGGCAATGTCCAGGTCGCTGCCCATCCGCACCCGCATCGGCAGGTTGTACTCCAGCGATCCGGGCTCCAGTCGGTCCAGGAACCACAGCCGCTGCTGGGCGAACGACAGCGGCAGTACCTGGTCCCGGTCGACGGGCGTCACCGGCTGGAGGTCGGGCCGCTCGGCAGACCCCGCGATCGACGCGGCCAGGCCACGCACGGTCGGGTGGTCGAAGAGTGCTGACAGCGGGACCTCGGCACCAAGGACGTTCCGTATCCGGGAGACCACCTGGGTGGCGAGGAGTGAATGCCCGCCCAGCTCGAAGAAGTTGTCCTCCGCGCCGACCCGGTCGATGCCGAGGACGCGGTTCCAGATCCCAACGAGCAGTTCTTCCACGGCGCCGGAGGGTGCCACGAACGTGTCCGCTTCAGGGCGGTTGATCTCCGGTTCCGGCAGCGCGGCCCGGTCCAGCTTCCCGTTGGGGGCCAGCGGCAGGTCGGCCAGCTCGACGAAGACCGAGGGGACCATGAACTCGGGGACACTGAGCCGCAGGTGCTCGCGCAGGTCGGCGACCGCGGGAATCCCTTCGGCGTGGTCGGCCGGCACCAGGTAGGCCGCCAGACGGCGGTCCTCGCCCTCGCCCCAGGCGGTGACCACCGCGGACCTCACACGGGGATGGCCTGCGAGTACCTCCTCGATCTCTCCCGGTTCGATGCGGAAGCCGTGGACCTTCACCTGCTGGTCGATACGACCAAGGAATTCGAGTCGCCCGTCGGCGCGCCAGCGCACCTGGTCGCCCGACCGGTAGGCCCGGGAGCCGTCACCCGCGAACGGATCGGCCACGAACCGCTCCGCGGTCAGCGCGGGCCGGTCGCCGTAGGCACGGGCGAGGCCCGCACCCGCGATGTACAACTCACCCGCGATACCGACCGGCACCGGGTTCAGCCGCTCGTCCAGGACCATCAGCCGTACGTTCGTCAGCGGCAGTCCGATCGGCACGAGCCCGCCGGGCGACCAGTCCGTCGTACCGCCCGTCCCGCCCGAACGTGCGCACACGGTGCTCGCCGCGTCGATGGTGTTCTCGGTCGGGCCGTACAGGTTCGCCACGACCGCCGTGGCGTTCTTCGCGTAGAAGCGGGCCACATCGGCCGCCGCCAGCGCTTCACCTCCACAGAACACCGCACGCAGCGCGGACAGGGACGACGGCCATGTGTGGGAAACGAACAGCTTGAACAGCGACGGGACGAACTGCACCACCGTGATCCGCCGGGACTCGAGGAGGTCCACCAGGTAGTCGAGGTCGCCCTGTCGTCCCGGGGCGGCGAGGACCAGCTCGGCACCGTTCGACAGCGGCCAGAGGAGCTCCCACACCGAGGCGTCGAACGTGAGCGGCGTCTTGTGGAGCACGCGGTCCGCCGCGGTCAGCTCGTGCTGGTCCTGCATCCACGACACACGGTTCACAACACCCCGATGGGTGATCTGCACGCCCTTCGGGCGACCGGTCGAGCCCGAGGTGTAGATGACGTACGCCAGCTGCTGGGGGTGGACCGCCACGTCGGGCGACGTGGCCGGCCGCGTCGCGAGGGCTGTGCGGGTGGCAGGGTCGTCCAACCACACCACGGTGTCCAGCGCGCCACCCGCGGCAAGGTCGGCCGCGACCCGACGGTGGCCGACCAGGACGGTGGCGCCACTGTCCGCGAGCATGAACTCCAAGCGGTCTGCCGGATAGCCCGGGTCGAGCGGCACATACGCCGCCCCGGCCTGCCAGACCGCGAGGACCGCGGCGACCATGTCCGGGCCGCGCTCCAGGCAGAGAGCCACGGTGAACTCGGCTCCCACGCCCACGTCACGCAGATGGTGGGAGAGACGGTTGGCGCGCGCCATCAACTCCCCATAGGAGACGGTCTCTTCGCCCGACACGACAGCCACCGCGTCCGGCGTCGCGAGCGCCCGTTCGGCGATCAGCTCGTGCATCCCGCTCACCGGAGGCAGGGGGGCCGCGTTGTCGGTCCACTCGTGCAGGAGCTGGTCGCGCTCGACTGCGGTCAGGAGCGGCAGATCACCGATCCGCCGGTCCGCGTCGTCGTCGGCGACGGCCTCCAGGAGCGTGACCAGGTGCCCGGTCATCCGCTCCACGGTCGTGGCGTCGAACAGTGCGGTGCTGTACTGGATCTCTCCGGCAAGAGAACCGTCCCCCTCGCCCTCGCCCAAGGTGACCATCAGGTCGAACTTGACCGGCAGCGACTCCGGTACGAACCCGGAGCGGGCGCCCTCCGGGGCCGGTTGCGCAGCCGGGTGGCCGTCGGATCCGGCATCCGTGCGGCGGGCGGTGGACCCGGTGGGCTCCTCGGCCACATAGCTGAAGAGCGTCTGGAAGAGCGGGGTACGAGACCGGTCGCGCTCCGTGACGAGGTCGTCCACCACCTGCTCGAACGGCAGGTCCTGGTGCGCGTACGCACCGAGTGCGGTCTCGCGCACGCGGCGCAGGACCTCGCTGAACGTGGGGTCGCCGGACAGGTC
>NZ_JBHXQO010000124.1:0-4299 GCF_042717135.1 Streptomyces sp. NPDC058620 | reverse complement strand
GCGCCGCCCGCCCCGGCCGTCCCCGTGGGAGCGGGGGCCTTGTACGTCGTGCTGTTCGCGGCCATCGTCAGCCCGCGGCGGCGAACGCCGCGTCCATCTTCTTCGCGGCGTCGTCCGACGCCTGTGCCACGTCCTTACGTCCGCTGACGATCTCCTGGAACATCGTCGGCAGGACGAGTGAGGCGTCGATCTGGCCCCAGCCCGGCGAGGCGGGGACGAACTTGGCGCCCGCTCCGAGGGTCTGGACGAACGGCGCGACGAAGGGCTCCTTCTTCGCGGCGTTGTCCCGTACGTCGGTGTAGGTCGGCAGGAAGCCCATCGCGTCGAAGAGCCTGGCCTGGGTCTGCTTCCCGGTCAGCGACTTCATCAGGTCCACCGCCAGGGTGCGGTGCGAACTGCTCTTGAGCACGCCGATGTTGTTGCCGCCAGCGAACGCCGGTGCGATCGAACCCGGTGCGACGCCGGGCAGCGGTACGACCGCGTACTTGCCCTTCACGGCGCCCGCCTCGACCGCGGTGTGGCTGAAGTCGCCGCCGATGGCCATGGCGGCCTTGCCCGAGGCGAAGGAGGTGATGGTCGCGTTGCCGCCCATGGAGGCGCACTTGGCGGCCGGGCAGTTGGCGTCCCCGAAGAGCGAGGTGTACGTCTCGATGCCCTTGCGTGCCTTGTCGCTGTTGATGGCCGCCTTGTACGTGCCACCGGTCTCGTTGGCCAGTTCGCCGCCGTTGGCCCAGATGAACGGCATCGCGCCGTAGGTGTACGCGCCGCCGACCGCGAGGCCGTACAGGTCCGGCTTCGCCTTGTGGACCTTCTTCGCGGTGGAGATCAGCTCGGCCTGGGACTTGGGGACCTCGATGCCGAGGTCCTCGAAGACGTCGGTGCGGTAGTACAGGGCCCGTACGCCGACGAAGAGCGGGGCTCCGTAGACCTTGCCGCCGACCGTCACGGACTGCCTGGCGATCGGGTCGGTGTCCTTGGCCTCGTCCCAGGCCGCGAACTCCTCGCTCACATCGGCGAGTCCGCCGTCCTTCACGTAACCGGCCGTGTCGGTGTTGCCGTACTCGATCAGGTCGGGGGCGCTCTTCGGGTCGTTGAAGGCGGCCTTGATCCGCTGGGCGCGGGTGTCGACGGGGATGTACTCGATCTCGGCCTTCGCGCCCTTGTGGCTCTTCTCGAAATCGGCGACGGCCGCGTCGACGACCTGCTCCTTGGGCTTGTTGCCGACCTCCTGGAACAGCCAGACGCGGAGGGTGCCGGACTTCTCGTCCCCCTTGGCGCTGGTGTCGGAGGTCTGCGGGGCGCAGGCGGTGGCGGTGAGGCCCGCCAGCACAAGCGCCGCAGCGGGGGCGGCAATTCGGGCAGAAAGATGCATCGGGGCCCCTACCGGGTCAGTCGTTGCACCATGTGCAACGCACGTTTCGTTCTGCACAACTGGCAGGAGAGTAGGTGCGCATCAGGGTGCCGACAAGTGGTCTCTACCACTCTGTGACCAGCGGGAGCAGCCCGTGCAACGCAAAGGCCCCCGGGGCGCGCGTTCCTGCGCGCCCCGGGGGCCCTGCTCGGGTCGTTCTACGACCGCGGACCTGCCAGGACTACTTCTTGTCCTTGCCGCCCTTGCCCTTGTCCTTGTCGCCGCCGGCGCCCATGGACTCGTAGATCTCCTTGCACATGGGGCAGACCGGATACTTCTTGGGGTCGCGCCCCGGTACCCAGACCTTGCCGCACAGTGCCACCACGGGGGTGCCCTCCAGGGCACTCGCCATGATCTTGTCCTTCTGGACGTAATGGGCGTAGCGCTCGTGGTCGCCGTCGCCGTTCGACACCTGTGGGGTCGGCTCTACGAGGGTCCCCGTACCTGCCCCGCGCTCGGGCTCAAGAGTGCTCATAACCGTCAAGGGTACTGAAGGCCAGGCCGTAGCGGAGCCGCCCGGTGCGCCGGGTCGCGCCGCCGGCCGGGCGCGGGGCCGCACGCCGGTCCGGCGAACGGCCGGGCGTCAGTTCAGCGACGGGTCGTCGGGGTACGTCGCGATCATCGCGAGCTCGCTGCGCTGGCGCCGCAGGACCGCCCGCCAGAGGCTCTCCGGGCGGGGCGAGGACACGTCGCCGGGCTCGGACTCCACGACGTACCAGGCGCCGTCACCGAGCTCCGCCTCCAGCTGTCCAGGACCCCAGCCCGCGTACCCGGCGAAGATCCGCAGCGACCCGAGAGCCGCGGCCAGCAGCTCCGGCGGCGTCTCCAGGTCCACCAGTCCGATCGCCCCGTGCACCCTGCGCCAGCCGAGGGGCCCGTCGTCGCCGGGGATCACCGCCACGCCGAGCGCGGAGTCGAGCGAGACGGGGCCGCCCTGGAAGACCACGTCCGGTTCACCGGCGAGTCCGGCCCAGGGCGCGAGGATGTCACCGACGCCGACCGGGGTCGGGCGGTTCAGGACCACGCCGAGCGAGCCCTCCTCGTCGTGGTCGAGGAGCAGCACCACCGCGCGGTCGAAATTCGGGTCCGCCAGGGCGGGTGCGGCCACGAGCAGCCGCCCTGTGAGCGAGGACACCTCGGTCATGGCAGAAATGATCCCGCATCTTCGGCTTCCGCGGGGACCAAGTGGACCGGCCGGTCCCCGATCGCTACGAGTGCAGCTCAGGGGCGCACGGATGCACGGGGAGCGCACTGTTCTGTTCACTTCCGGACGGTAACCCTCCGCCAGGAGTGTTGGGCAGAGCGTGTTGTGGCGGATTCATGACGTTCGTACACGGCCGTTTGCCTTACGGAAGGGGGGTAGGAGGCCATTACCCTTTCCGATGGCCCCCCGCCCGACCACTCCGGAACGCGAGATTCATGACCGGCACAGACGATGTCCTGCTTGTCCACGGCGGAACCCCGCTCGAGGGCGAGATCCGCGTCCGCGGCGCCAAGAACCTGGTGCCCAAGGCGATGGTCGCCGCGCTGCTCGGAAGCGGGCCCAGCCGGCTCCGCAACGTGCCCGACATCCGTGATGTACGGGTGGTCCGGGGACTTCTGCAGCTGCACGGCGTGACCGTCCGTCCCGGTGAGGAGCCGGGCGAACTGATCCTCGACCCCTCCCACGTCGAGAGCGCGAACGTCGCCGACATCGATGCCCACGCGGGCTCGTCGCGCATCCCGATCCTCTTCTGCGGCCCGCTGCTGCACCGCCTGGGCCACGCCTTCATCCCGGGGCTCGGCGGCTGCGACATCGGCGGCCGGCCCATCGACTTCCACTTCGAGGTGCTGCGCCAGTTCGGCGCGACGATCGAGAAGCGGGCGGACGGCCAGTACCTGGAGGCCCCGCAGCGACTGCGCGGCACGAAGATCCGGCTGCCGTACCCGTCGGTGGGCTCCACCGAGCAGGTACTGCTGACGGCCGTGCTGGCCGAGGGTGTCACCGAACTGTCCAACGCGGCCGTGGAGCCGGAGATCGAGGACCTCATCTGCGTACTGCAGAAGATGGGCGCGATCATCTCGATGGACACCGACCGGACCATCCGGATCACGGGTGTCGACCGGCTCGACGGGTACACGCACCGGGCGATCCCGGACCGCCTGGAGGCCGCCTCCTGGGCGTCCGCGGCGCTGGCGACCGAAGGCAACATCTACGTGCGCGGCGCCCAGCAGCGCTCGATGATGACCTTCCTGAACACCTTCCGCCGGGTCGGCGGGGCCTTCGAGATCGACGACGAGGGCATCCGCTTCTGGCATCCGGGCGGCGCGCTGAACGCCATCGCCCTGGAGACGGACGTGCACCCCGGGTTCCAGACCGACTGGCAGCAGCCCCTGGTGGTGGCGCTGACGCAGGCCAGCGGCCTGTCCATCGTCCACGAGACGGTGTACGAGTCGCGGCTCGGCTTCACGTCGGCGCTCAACCAGATGGGCGCTCACATCCAGCTCTACCGCGAATGCCTGGGCGGCTCCGACTGCCGCTTCGGCCAGCGCAACTTCCTGCACTCGGCGGTCGTGTCCGGGCCCACGAAGCTCCAGGGCGCCGATCTGGTCATTCCCGACCTGCGCGGCGGCTTCTCGTACCTGATCGCCGCTCTGGCGGCGCAGGGCACCTCCCGGGTGCACGGCATCGACCTGATCAACCGCGGCTACGAGAACTTCATGGACAAGCTCGAGAAGCTCGGCGCGAAGGTCGAGCTGCCGGGCGGAGCGCTCGTCTAGCAACGGCGCACAGCGGCACGCGACGGACGGCGGCGGCCCCCGGGAAGGGGACGCCGCCGTTCGGCGCGTGAGGGGGGCTCTCAGGCCCGTATACGGCGAGGAGCGGCCACCCCGTACGGGGTGGCCGC
>NZ_JBHXQO010000123.1:0-4303 GCF_042717135.1 Streptomyces sp. NPDC058620 | reverse complement strand
GTGATCTTGGTCGTGAACCCGTCTACCAGGAGCTTTCTTCATGCCCGCCGCCGGGGCTGCCAGCCCAACCACCCGTCAGGTTGGAAAAGGCTCACTGTCATGAGAGCCACCGCAGGTTTCTGAACCCTCTGCAGACGCGGGCGGGCGTGAGTTTGTTCGGCGGGGCCGGCTTCTCCCAGGGCCGCCGGAGGTCGGTGGCCAGCGGGCGGGCCAGCCGGAGCTGGGCGTAGGCCGCGACCACCAGCCACGTCCATCGGTCGGCCGCTTCTGAGCTGCGGAGCCGGGGCTTGGTCCACCCGAGTGTCTGCTTGAGCAGGCGAAACGTGTGCTCCAGATCGAAGCGGCGGAGGAAGGACTGCCAGCAGCGATCTAAATCGTCGGCCGTGGCGGCGGTTTCCGACCACCACAGCCAGACGGGCTTGCTCACCCCGCCGCTGGGCAGCTTCTCGACGACCAGGCGGACGATCGTGCCTTCGATGATGGGCAGTGGTCCGTAGTGGTCGAGCCAGGCTGCCCGGCGGGTCAACCTGGGGTGCAGCCGGTCCCATGCCTGCGCTGTCGCCTTTCCGTAGAGGCGGGTGTCCGTGGTGGTCAATGCCTGCTCGGTGCCCCAGGTGCCAGGATCGCCGAAGACGAACTCTCCGCCGCGCTTGGGCGGTCGACCGCCCTTCGGGTCGTAGACGGGTGGCGGTGTCGGGCGCCGCATCACGCGGTCGGAACGGAGACGACCGAGGACCTGCACGGGCAGGCCGTCGAGCAGGTAGGCGATGCGGGGTGCGTCGTGGCCGGCGTCCATCACCACCAGAATCTCTGGGTCACCCTGATGCCACTGGCCGACGTCGACGAGCCGCTCCACGACCTCGCGGATCTGGAGCGTGGTGACCGCGGCAACGTCCGCCCCGGGCTCTAGGAGGGAATCTTCGGTTGTGAGGCTTCACCAGTTTCGACAATCAGGGACAACCTGCGCCTCAGCATGGACCGCCACACGCCGTGAGGCGTACGCAAACGACCAGGGTGCTGCCGCTTCGCTGGTCGCGGTGACAGTCCGCACGACCCGGCAAAAGTCAGATCGGGATCCGGCCCAGTGGATGCCGCCGGCCCTGGACGCGCAGTGCCGGTACGTGGGGGAGTGGGTAGCGACCAAGCTCCGCTGGCAGCTGACCGCTGACACCACGGAGCTGGACGCGCTAAAGGTATTCGCCGAAGGGCCGTGCGAGGACATGATCGTTCCATACACCCCCGTGGCGTAACAGGCCCTTGAGCTGAACCGGCATCGGTAGCGGCCCTGAAACCGGCTCGAAGCACACGCATCGGCGGGCGCCCACGTTCTATGGACGCCCGCCGATATGTGCGCTTCGAGGCTCGACCACATCAGCGTCTACCCACCAGCACCAGCAGGGTCGGTCACCCGGTCGACCCGCTTTCCGCCTGCATCGGCTACAAGGAAATGACAGTCCGGCCCGGGCGCCTCCGAGGGTACCGACGGGAGCGGTCAGCCCGAGGAAGGGGGGACCGCTTCGTTGAGCTCATCGGCAATACGAACGCAGGACACGTCCTCACCGTGTGACGTCAAGTTCACGGAAACCGAAGGCGTGCCAACAGCCTCATAGACAATGGTGAAACACTGCTTGACCGTGCTCAGGGACGGGGACAACAGCATGGCCGCAGGTTCGTACGGTTGCGTGAACTGCACGACTTCGGTCGCCATCGATTCCGTCCTGACGTACGCGTAGAGCAGTGACATGCCGCCAGTTCTCGTGCGTTCGTCCTCCTCCAATTTGGCCTCCACGGTCTGCCGGTCCCTGAGCAGGGCCCCCGACCGCTCGGCCATCAAGTCGGCGTGACGCTTGGCATAGTCCTCGGTCTTACGGAACGCTGCCTCCTTCCGACGTGATTCTGTGACCTGCTGGGAAATGAACAGCGTGACCACGCTCAGTAGCACTATGCCGACGAGCGCGCCGAGGGCTTTCGCCCACGGCGCGCTCCGGCCGCGTGGACCGCTAGTGCTGTGACCAGGAAGGTTCGCCGGGAAGGTGTGTTCGTTCCATCCCGCGGTCGGGGCATTCGGAGGCCAGGTGTCCCGCAGGGGTCGGTGTGGCCGGTTGCTGCGGGACCACATGGTTTTCAGCGGGGCTGATAGTTGAGAGTTCCGAGGGGCCAGTTCGTGGACAGCCAGGTCGTGACGGCCGCTTGCGAGGGCGCGTCCAGCTCGGCTCTGTCGGCACGGACCCAGGAGCGGACGTCGGTGTCATGGTCATCGTTGCGGGAGGGGTAGATATAGACGCAACCGATCACCTCGCCACTAGCGGTCCCGATGACGGTGTAGGTGAATCCGCGGCGCTGAGCGAAGTCGTCCGCGTGACGCTGCAGGTCGACGAGGTTCGCCTCCAGGGCCATCCCGTCCGCAGGAGGCCATCCTCGGTCGTGGAAGCCCGAGGTCGCACGGATGTGCTCGATGCTGCTGGTCCAGGCGGCGTGGTCGGCGGCGTTGTGCTGGGGCCCCAGAGGCTCCAGACGGAACTGCGGGGTGATCAGGTCCGCGGGGACGACGAAGTCGTCGGGGACGAGGGCATGGTCAGGCATGGGGCCGAGGCTATGAGGCAGGGCTCACGGGTTGCACCTGGATTGATCACGCCGCTCGGGCGGCGGGACGGCCCCACCGGATGCCCTTCTCGCTGCGGATGCGGGCGCGTTCCCTGCGCTGGGCGGCCAGGATGTCGGGGTGGCGGGCGTTGGTATTGCGCCAGCGCAGGTAGCGGTGCAGGGCCCGGGTCTGACGGTGTGGTTGGGATGGTTGGAGTTCGCCAGGGTGAATTGCCGCAGGGGCCCGAAGTGCGCCTCGATCGGGTTGGCCCAGGAGGCGTTGGTGGGGGTGAAGCACAGCTCTACCCGGTGCTTGCGTGCCCAAGTGCGGATCTTGGTGCCCTTGTGTGCGGACAGGTTGTCCATGATCACGTAGATGGGGGCGCCGTCGGGCCGGGCGGCACGGATCGTCTTCAGCGCGGCCAGAGATTGAGCGGCGCCCTTGTGGCGACGGTTCACCCCCCACAGCGTGTCGTCGCCGACTGAGTAGCAGCCGTGGAAGTAGGTCACTCCATGGGTGCGGTGGTAGGTCGCCGGAATCCGGTCGGGCCGACTCTGTTCTGCCCAGCAGGAGCCTGCGGTGGGGCGGACACCAAGCGGCCCGAACTCATCGAACGCGAAAACGCGATCGGGTAAGTTCTCCAGGACGTACTCGATGCGGTCCAGCTTGGTGTCGCGCTCGGGGTCGGTGGACTCCTTCCACGTCTTGGTGCGCTGGAAGGTGATGCCGTGTCGGGCCAGTAGGCAGCGCAGGGCCTCGCGGCCGATAAGGATCATCCGACCGTGGACCCTGCGCAGGTAGGCGCAGAGTTTGCGGATCGACCAGCGGGTGAACGGCTGGCCGAGCTTGGCCGGGCGTGTGGTGGCCGTCGCGACGACGAAGTCCTCGTCGTCAGCGTTGAGCAGGCGGGGACGGCCTCCCGCCCACCGAGGGTCCAGGCATGCCAGGCCGATCTCGTTGAAGCGGTGGATGACGTCCCGGACGGTGTCCTCATCGGCCGCGACTAACTTGGCGATGACCGGGACCCGATTCCCGCCGGCCGAAGCCAGCAGCATCATCGCGCGCCGGTAGCGCACGGAACTGGTACTGCCTCGCCGCACGATCTGCTGCAGCCGCTGCCCCTCTTGATCCGTCAGTCGGCGAACTTTGACCGGCTCTGCCACCACGTCTCCGCACACTGGATGGGATGTCCGCCCCCATCCAATCGGCCCCAGCCGCAACGCGGACCAGAACCCGGTGAACCTACGCGGTCAGAGCACTAGACACTCGTGTCCTTCATCTCAAGTAGAGCGTCTGTCACGGCTTGCTCAGCGCCCGAACGAGGGCTGCGGCGTAGGCCGTGGTGCCGACGGTGCTTGGGTGGTAGCTCTCGCGGCTGATGCACCAACTGGAACCCAGGCACGGGAAGTCTCCCTCACCTTGCTGTCCGGTTACGAGCTTGTGGATTCCTTCAGGGTCGTCGCAAGCCCGCCGCCCTTCAAAGTCCGCGTCAGGCGACTCGAAGACCACCCGCACGCCAGTCTGCTGCAGATCGGCCACCATCGCGGCTTGCTTGTCCTTCATGTAGCGGGCCATGGAGTTCAGGCGAATCATGCCTGCTCCGCCCACTCCGCTGACACAGAAGGAGCCTTTTCCAACCTGACGGGTGGTTGGGCTGGCAGCCCCGGCGGCGGGCATGAAGAAAGCTCCTGGTAGACGGGTTCACGACCAAGATCACCA
>NZ_JBHXQO010000122.1:0-4319 GCF_042717135.1 Streptomyces sp. NPDC058620 | reverse complement strand
GTGGAGCGGGTGGGTGCTACGGACAGTTTCTTCGAGCTGGGTGGGCATTCGTTGCTGGCGACCCGGGTGATCTCGCGGATCCGCGAGGTGCTGGGTGTCGAGGTCGCGTTCTCGGTGTTGTTCGATCGGCCGACGGTGCGGGGGCTTGCCGAGGTGGTGTTGGAGTCCTCGGGGGTTGTGGTGCCGCCGATGGCGCCGGCCGACCGGGACAAGCCGTTGCCGTTGTCGTTCGCGCAGCAACGGCTGTGGTTCCTGGACCAACTCGACCCCGGATCCACCGAATACAACGTGGCACTCCCCGTCCGCCTCGACGGAGTGCTCGTCGTCGCCGCTCTGGGCGCCGCTCTGGGCGCACTCGTCGCGCGGCACGAGGTGCTGCGTACCCGCCTGGTGGCGGACGCGGAGGGCGTGGCCCACCAGGTGATCGACCCGCCGACCGCCTTCTCGCTGCCGGTGGTGGACGTATCCGGCAGCGATGATCCGCTCGGCCTCGCGGAGCAGATCGTCGCTCGGGGCATGACGGAGCCGTTCGATCTCGCCGGGGGGTCCCTCTTCCGCGGCACGCTGATCCGGCTGGGAATCGGCGAGCACGTACTGTCGCTGGCCATGCCCCACGTCGTCTCGGACGAGTGGTCGGCGCGGATCATCCACCAGGAGATGGCGGCACTGTACGAAGCCTTCCGTTCCGGTGAGCCGAACCCGCTGCCTCCGCTGCCGGTGCAGTACGCCGACTTCGCGGTATGGCAACGCGAATGGCTGAGCGGCGACGTAATCGACGGACAACTTTCCTATTGGCGCGATCAGTTGGACGGAATAGCCGAGCTTGAGCTGCCGCTCGACCGGACCCGTCCGCCGATCCGGTCATCGGTGGGGGCGAGTACGCAGTTCGCCGTTCCCGCGGAGACGGCGGAAGCGCTGCGCGTGCTGTCCCGTTCGAGCGGCACGACGATGTTCATGACGCTGCTTGCGGCGTTCGACATCCTCCTCGGCCGATACTGCGACACGGACGACGTCGCGGTCGGCACGGCTGTGGCGAACCGGAACCGGGCAGAGACCGAGAGCCTGATCGGCTTCTTCGTGAACACGCTCGTCCTGCGCACCGATCTGTCGGGCGACCCGACCTTCACCGAACTCCTCGGCCGGGTACGGAAGACCGCCTTGGGGGCCTACGCTCACCAGGACCTGCCGTTCGAGCAACTGGTGGACGAACTCGTCACCGAGCGGGACCGGTCCCGGACCTCCCTGTTCCAGGTCTACTTCAACTACGTGCGCGATGGCGCCGGAGCGGCGGACGCGTCCGACCCCGACGGCCCGGACCAGGCGTACGGCGCACAGCAGGCCGACGCCGACAACGACGCCGATTCCGCGGTGCCGGGTCCCGCCATGACGCGTGACCTCACCCTCTCGGACCTGTCGCTGACCTTCAGGGACAGCGGTGAAGGCGCCCTGTCCGGCGAGATCGAGTACAGCACCGCGCTGTTCGACGACACCACGATGCAGCGCATGGCGGGCCACCTCGTCGCCGTCCTGCAGGGCGTCCTCGAACCGGACCGCAGCATCGGCGCCCTGGAGCTGCTCACCGACGCCGAACGCTCGACCCTGCGGCAACTCGGAACCGGCACCGAGACGCACGCGGAAGGACGCCCCGTTCATCTGCTCGTCCAGGAGCAGGCGCACCGCACGCCCGACGCCGTCGCCGTCGTGGAGGGCGACCGCCACCTCACGTACGGCGGGCTGAACGCGGAGGCCAACCAGCTCGCACACCGGCTCATCGCGGAAGGTATCGGCCCCGAGGACGTCGTCGGTGTATGCCTCGCCCGCAGCCTGAAGACGGTCGTGGCCCTGCTCGCCGTCCTCAAGGCAGGTGCTGCCTATCTGCCCTTCGACGCGGACCAGCCCGCCCAGCGACTCCACCACATGACGGAGTCCTCCGGTGCCGCGCTGCTCCTCACCGAATCCGTACTGGACGAGCGGCTCTCGGCTTTCTCCGTGCCCCGCCTCCTCATCGACACCGACTGGCCGGACATCGCCAGGTGCGCCACCGATGACCCGCAGGTGGACGTGACGCCGCAGAACCTCGCGTACGTCATCTTCACCTCCGGTTCGACCGGCATGCCCAAGGGCGTGCTCATCCAGCACCACTCGTGGAGCCTGCAACTGCAGGAGATGGGCCGGCGGTACGGCCTGACCCCGGCAGACGTGACACTTCAGCTGGCCTCCCTCACCTTCGACGCGGCGCAGGAGCAGCTCTTCGCGATCCTGCTGCACGGCGGACGCCTCGTACTGCGCGGGTCGGATCAATGGGCACCGGAGCGCGTGCTGCGCGAGATCCGGGAACAGGCCGTGACCTCCGTGGAGATCACACCCGCGCTCTGGGAGATGGTCATCCCCGGCCTCTCGGCCGGTGACGTGCTGGGTCCGGAATTCCGCTGGCTGATCCTGGGCGGCGAAGCCGTGTCGCCCCAGGCGCTCGACCAGTGGTTCGCGCAGACGTCCGTGCCCATCTACAACACGTACGGGCCGACCGAGACGACCATCACCTGTGTCGCCTCCACGCTTCGGGAGCCTGTGTCGTCGGTGCCGATCGGTCTTCCGATCGCGGACACCAAGGTGTACGTCCTCGACGCCCGGTCCAAGCCCGTGCCCGTCGGCATCCCGGGTGAGCTGTTCATCGGTGGCGCAGGCGTGGCACGCGGCTACGGCGGTCGCCCCGCGCTGACGGCCGAACGGTTCGTGGCCGACCCGTTCGTCGGCGGCGGAGCGCGCATGTACCGGTCCGGCGACAGGGTGCGCTGGCTCGCGGACGGGCAGCTGGAGTTCCTCGGCCGCGCCGACCACCAGATCAAGGTGCGCGGAGTCCGCATCGAGCCGGGCGAGATCGAAGCCGTCCTCGCCACGCACCAGGGCGTCCGGTCGGCAGTCGTGACGGCCTTCGGCGACGGCATGGGCCGCCGCCTCGTGGCCTACGTGGTCCCCGCCGACCTCGGCGAGGGCATTCCGCCGGTGGCCGAGATGCGAGACCACCTGCGCCAGAGCCTGCCGGACTTCATGACCCCCGCCGTGTTCATCGAGCTGACCGAGCTGCCCCTGACCCAGAACGGCAAGCTCAACCGCGCCGCACTTCCCCAGCCCGACCCCGCCGCCCACGCGGACACACACGAGTACGTGGCTCCGGAGGGAGCCACCGCGGAGCTGCTCGCCGGGATCTGGGTGCAGGTCCTCGGCGTGGACGGGATCGGCGCCGACGACGACTTCTTCGGGATCGGCGGCCACTCGCTGCTTGCCACCCAGGTGATCTCCCGGGTGCGCGAGGTCTTCGGGACCGAGGTGCCGCTGTCGGCGCTCTTCGACCGGCCCACGGTACGTGGCCTGGCCGAGACGATCGACGAGTCCGGCACGGGGGTGACGGTGCCGCCGGTGACGCCGGAGGGCCGGGACGAGCCGTTGCCGCTGTCGTACGCACAGCAGCGTCTGTGGTTCCTGGACCGGTTGGACCCGGGCGCGCTGGGCCACGTACTGCCGACCCCGATGCCCTGGCGCGGAGACCTGGACGTGGACGTCCTGGGGGCGGCACTCAGCGCTGTGATGGCGCGACACGAGGTGCTGCGCACCCGCCTCACCCCTGACGCGGACGGTGTGCCGCATCAGGTGATCGACCCGCCGGCCCCCTTCCCGCTGCCGGTCGTCGACGTGTCCGATGCGGCAGACCCGGTAGGTGTCGCCCACGCCCTTGTGGCAGCGGACGCGGCCACTCCGTTCGATCTGACGAACGGGCCACTGGTTCGGGCCGCCCTGATACGTCTCGCTCCGGACGAGCACGTACTGGCGCTCACCATGCACCACGTCGTCACCGACGAATGGTCGGAGCGCATCCTCCAGCGCGAACTCGCGGCGCTGTACGAGGCGTTCCGCGCGGGCGAGCCGGACCCGTTGCCGCCGCTTGCCGTGCAGTACGCGGACTTCGCGGTGTGGCAGCGGCAGTGGCTGGCCGGTGACGTCCTGGACGAGCAGCTTGCCTACTGGCACGACCAGCTGAGCGACGTTCCGACCCTGGAACTCCCGGTCGACCGGCCGCGTCCGGCGGTGCGGTCCTCGGCGGGGGCGCAGGCCGCGTTCACTGTGCCGGTGGCCGCGGCGGAGGCGTTGCGAGCGCTGTCGCGTCAGAGCGGCACGACGATGTTCATGACGCTCCTCGCGGCGTTCGATGTCCTGCTGGGTCGGTACGCGGGTTCGGATGATGTGGTGGTGGGCACGCCGGTCGCGAACCGGAATCGTGCGGAGACTGAGGACCTGATCGGGTTCTTCGTGAATACGCTGGT
>NZ_JBHXQO010000121.1:0-4514 GCF_042717135.1 Streptomyces sp. NPDC058620 | reverse complement strand
GCCGAGATCCGCGAGTTCGCGAGCACCGGACTCCCCGCCTTCATGATCCCCTCCGCATTCGTGTCACTCGACACCCTGCCGCTGACGCCGAACGGGAAGCTGGACCGGTCGGCGCTGCCCGAGCCGGATGGCGAGCGGCCTGAGCTGGACGCATTCGTGCCTCCGAGCACCGCCACCGAGGAACTCCTCGCCGGCATCTGGGCTCAGCTCCTGGGCCTGGACCGGGTGGGCGTCACGGACAACTTCTTCGAGCTGGGCGGGCATTCCCTGCTTGCCACGCGTGTCAGGTCCCGTGTTCGGGAGCTGATCGGGGCGGAGCTCCCGCTGCACGTGCTCTTCGACCGGCCGACCGTGCGTGGTCTGGCCGTGGCTGTGGAGCGCGCCGGAACGGCGAGCGCCGTGCCCCCGGTCGTCGTGGCGGACCGCGAGCAGCCACTGCCGTTGTCGTTCGCGCAGCAGCGCCTCTGGTTCCTGGAACAGCTGGACCAGGAAGCTGCTGAGTACAACGTTGCCCTGCCGGTCTGGCTGCGCGGAGAGAAGCCCGATGTGTGCGCGCTCACCGCCGCCCTCGGCGCCGTCGTGACGCGGCACGAGGTGCTGCGCACCCGGCTGGTTGCGGGTGCTGACGGCATTCCGTACCAGGTGATCGACCAGCCCTCGGAGACGTTCCCGCTGGTGCTCGTCGATGTGTCCGCGGAGCGCGACCCGGAGGCCTCCGCCCGTGAGCTGGTCGCCGCGGACGCGGCGCTGCCCTTCGACCTGGCAGCCGATTCGCTGATCCGCGCCATGCTGATCCGGGTGGCTCCCGACGAGCACGTTCTGGCGCTGTCGGTGCACCACGTGGTCTTCGACGAGTGGTCGGACCGGATCTTCCGCCGTGAGCTTGCGTCGTTGTACGAGGCGTTCCGCGAGGGGGAGCCGAACCCGCTCCAGCCGCTGGACGTCCAGTACGCGGACTTCGCGGCCTGGCAGCGACAGTGGCTGTCCGGTGACGTGCTCGAAAGCCAACTGGCCTATTGGTCTCAGAACTTGACGGGCGCACCCACCCTTGACCTGCCCACCGACCGACCCCGGCCGCTGGTGCGGTCCACCGAGGGCGCGGCGATCAGATTCACCGTCCCCGCGCGGACGGCGGACGCGCTGCGCGTTCTTTCGCGCGAGCGCGGCACGACGATGTTCATGACGCTCCTTGCTGCTTTCGACGTACTGCTGAGCCGCTACGCTGGCTCGGATGACGTGGTGGTGGGTACGCCGGTCGCGAACCGGAACCGTGCGGAGACGGAGGACCTGATCGGGTTCTTCGTCAATACACTCGTCCTGCGCACCGATCTGTCCGGCGACCCGTCCTTTGCCGAACTCGTCGGCCGTGTGCGGGAGACCTCTCTGGCCGCCTTCGCTCACCAGGACCTGCCGTTCGAGCAGCTGGTGGATGACCTGGTCGGCGACCGGGACCGGTCCCGCACTCCGCTGTTCCAGGTCATGTTCACGTACGCAACCCGGGAGAGCGGTGCTCTCGCCGGCAGCGGTGACCTTTTCGGCCAGGACGCTCTTGCTACCGAATTCCTCGTGGACAGCCTTCCCGCGAAGTACGACCTGCTGATGACGCTGGGCGACGCCGAGGCCGACACCTACAGCGGCGTTGCTTCCGGTGCCGGTGCCGGTGCCTGTGGTCTGGTCGGCGAGATGCAGTACAGCACCGCTCTCTTCGACGCCTCCACGGTCGAGCGGATGATCGGGCACCTGGTCGGCCTGCTGGAGACGGTGGCCGCTGACGACACGCGGCCGTTGTCGCAGATGGCTCTGCTCTCGGCAGCCGAACAAGACCGCTTGCTGGCGGAGGGGGCCGGCATCGCGCCGGCGCCGCCCGTCGCCGGCGGCGTACAGGGCCTGATTGCGGAGAGAGCTGCGGAGGCTCCCGACGCGGTGGCCCTCGTCAGCGGCGAGCAGCAGGTCAGCTATGCGGAGCTGATGGCACGCGCGAACCGTCTTGCGCACCAGCTGCGCGATGCGGGCGTCGGCCCGGAGACCATTGTCGGACTGTGTCTGGACCGCGGTGTCGACATGGTCACGGCCATGCTGGCCGTGTGGCAGGCCGGCGGCGGCTACCTCTCCCTGGACCCGGGACACCCGTCCGAGCGGCTCGCCTTCATGCTTGCCGACAGCGGCGCGAGGATGGTGGTGACGCAGCAGCATCACGTCGCCACTTTCACCGATGCACTGGTCGACCTCCAGGTCGCACCCCTGCTCGTTGTCGACGATCCCGAGACGGCCGCCGAGATCGGCGAGCGCCCGGCCACCCCGCCGGACACCGTTACGGAGCCCGGACAGATCGCCTACGTGATCTACACGTCGGGCTCGACCGGGCGCCCCAAGGGCGTCCACGTTCCGCACGTGAACGTTCAGAGCCTGTTCGCGGCCGTGGACAGCACCGAGACGTTCGACCTCGGGCCCGATGACGTGTGGAGCGTGATCCACTCCTCGGCGTTCGACTTCTCCGTCTGGGAGATCTGGGGAGCGTTGACTCACGGTGCCCGGTGTGTCGTCGTGCCGACGGAGACCGTGCGGCAGCCGTGGCTGCTCCGTGACGTCCTGGCCGCCGAGGGCGTGACCGTCCTGAGCGCCACACCGGAACTGTTCCGTCAGCTGGCCGAGGCTGCCGGGCCGGGTCGTGCGCCCGCAGACCTGCGCTTCGTCGTCTTCGGCGGGGACGCGCTGCAGCGCGTGCATGTGGAGCGATGGGCCGACGCGTGGGGTCTCGACACCCCGGCCCTGGTCAACATGTACGGCATCACGGAGACGACGGTCCACGTCACCCACCACCGGATCGACGCCACCGACGTGGAAGCCGATCCGAAGCTGCCGGTCGGCCGTGCGCTCCCCGGCTGGCGGGCTCTCGTACTGGACGAGCACCTCATGCCCGTACCGACCGGAGTGGCAGGCGAGTTGTACATCGGCGGCGCCGGTGTCGCGCGCGGTTACGGCGGCCGGCCGGCGCTCACGGCCGAGCGATTCGTGGCCGACCCGTTTGCGGGGGACGGCTCCCGGCTGTACCGCTCGGGCGACCGGGCCCGCCTCCTGCCCAGCGGTGTCCTGGAGTATCTCGGCCGGGCCGACAAGCAGATCAAGGTACGTGGATTCCGGATCGAGCCGGGTGAGATCGAGGCCCTGCTGGCCGCCCACCCGGCGGTGCTGTCCGCTGTGGTGACGGCGTCCGGCGACGGCACGGACAGGCGTCTGGTGGCCTACCTGGTACCGGCCGATCACACCGAGGGTGTTCCGAACGCGGGCGAACTCCGTGCCCACCTACGTCGTGACCTGCCGGACTTCATGGTTCCGGCCGCCTTCGTCGAGCTCGCGGCGCTTCCACTGACCGCGAACGGCAAGCTGGACCGGGCGGCACTGCCGCAGCCGGAACCGGCACACGCCACCTCCGACGACTTCGTCGCACCGGCCGGTGCGACGGAAGAAAAGCTCGCGAGCATCTGGTCGGAGGTGCTCGGCGTGGACCAGGTCGGCGCCGACGACAACTTCTTCGAGGTGGGTGGACACTCGCTGCTCGCCACCCAGGTGGTCTCCCGTATCCGGGAAGCGTTCCGGACCGAGGTTCCCCTCTCCGCCCTGTTCGACCAGCCCACCGTGCGGGAGCTGGCGCCGTTCCTGGAGAACTCGGGCACCAGCACCGCCGTACCCCCCGTGACGCCGGTCGACCGGGAGCAGCCGCTGCCGTTGTCGTTCGCGCAGCAGCGCCTGTGGTTCCTGGACCAGCTCGCTCCCGGGGCGGTGGAGTACGCCCTGCTGTCACCCGTGGAGTGGAACGGGCCCCTTGACGTGGCGGCACTGGGTGCGGCGTTGGGTGGAGTGGTGGCGCGGCACGAGGTGCTGCGGACGCGTCTGGTGGCGGGTGCGGACGGTGTGCCGCATCAGGTGATCGACGAGCCGGCGCCGTTCCCGCTGCCGGTGGTCGATGTTTCGGCCGAGGCGGACCCGCGGGCAGCGGCGCGGTCCCGGGCCGCCGAGGACGCGGTCGTGCCGTTCGACCTGGCTACGGGGCCCCTGGTGCGGGCGACCCTGTTCCGGTTGGGGGCGGAGGAGCACGTATTGGCGCTGGCGATCCACCACGTGGTGTTCGACGAGTGGTCGGACCGCATCTTCCACCGTGAACTGACCGCCCTCTATGAGGCGTTCCTTGAGGGCGGGGCCGACCCACTACCGCCGCTGGACGTGCAGTACGCCGACTTCGCCGTGTGGCAGCGGAAGTGGCTGGACGGCGAGCTGCTCGACCGCCAACTCAGCTACTGGTCGACACAGTTGGCCGATGCGCCCACGCTGGACCTGCCCACCGACCGGCCCCGGCCGCCGGTCCGGTCAACGATCGGCGCGGTGACGCGGTTCGACATCCCGCAGGAGACGGTTGAGTCGCTGCGGGCGTTGTCGCGTGAGTGTGGCGTGTCGATGTTCATGACGTTGTTGTCGGCGTATGTGGTGTTGCTGGGTCGGTACGCGGGTTCGGAAGA
>NZ_JBHXQO010000120.1:0-5027 GCF_042717135.1 Streptomyces sp. NPDC058620 | reverse complement strand
CCGGACGAGATGTCCGGGGGGCCGCAGTCCGTCGTCGGGGAGAAGACTCAGCCGCGCAGGAACCCGATGAGCTCCGGGGCGAGCTTCTTGGGCGCCATGGCCACGGCCCCGTGGTTGAGCCCGTTCAGCGTGCGGTGACTCGCGTCGGGGAGCACCCCGGCAAGCTCCTTCGCGGCGCGCTGGAAGCCGTCAGGACTCTTCGAACCGGTCAGCACCAGGGTCGGAGCGGACGTCGCCGACCACGGCTCGGGGGAGAGCGGCTTGCCCTGCTGGGTGTCGCCCATCACCGCGATGTCGTAGGGGAGCGTGTGGGCCATGCCCTTGAGGCTGGACCAGACGCCGGGCATCAGCCGCATGGAGCCGACCATGAACGAGGGCATGCCCTGCGCCTTGACCATGAACGTCTTGACCGCCTCGCTGCGGCGGTCCTGCGCGATGAGTGCGTCGATCTGCTCGGCGAAACCGGCCGGCGGGCCGAAGCCGTCGCTGGTGACGGAGAACGGCGGCTCATAGAGCGCGAGCTTGTCCACCTTCAGGCCGGCGGCGGCGGCGCGCAGGGCGAGCACCGCCCCGGACGAGCTGCCGAACACGGACGCCGAACCGCCGGCGTACTCGATCAGCGCCGCGATGTCCTCGATCTCGCGCTCCACCGCGTACGCGGCGCTGTCGGCGCTGGCGCCGCGGCCCCTGCGGTCGTAGTTGATGACCGTGAAGTGCTCGGCGAGAAGACCCGCGAGCCTCTTGGTGTCGGAGCGGTCGGCCAGAGCGGAGGCGACCAGAATCACCGCCGGCCCGTCGCCCGACTTCTCAAAGGCGATTCTGGTGCCGTCGGCCGAAACCGTCGTCGATTCCACCTTGGCTGCTTTCTCGCGGGTTGAAGACATACTTTCCCTCAGATTCACGTTGTGGGCCGTGCTGCCGAAATGGAGACCGGCGTTCGGCGGAAAAGTAATCGGTCCTGCCGAAATCGGGGGTCCGGACTGGGCACGCCGGCCGCTGCTCGACGGCGTGCCCGGACCTTCCGGACATTGTCACGGCTTCCGGCCTGGCCTGCATCTTCAGGAATGCGCAGTGCCTCTGGTGGCGCGCGGGCCGCGCGGGGTCGGTCAGCCGTTCCCGCGGGGGCTGTTCTGGTAGGCGGCAAGGCGCCACTGCCCGTCCTGCTCGACGGCCAGCCAGGAAGCCCGCACGGCGCCGTCGCCACTCGCCTCGGTCTCACCGGGGGCCAGGATGCCGCCCTCGGTGATCAGCAGGGCGACCCCGTCGCCGAGCAGGCGCGCGTCGATGGGGCTGCCGATGACGCGCGTGCCCTTGTAGGGGCCCGCGAACGCGGCCCCCATGTGCGTGCGGATGTTCTCACGTCCCTTGCGGTAGAGGCCCGGAAGGATCATCGTGCCGTCCTCGGCGAACACCTCGGCGAAGGCGTCGGCGTCATGGGCCGCCCACGCGGCCACGATGCGCGCCGGCAGGGCGGCGACTGCGGCCAGGGCCGCGGGCGGAGCGGAGGCGGTCGAGTTGCTGCTGGTCATATCTCGGTTCCCGTCCGTTGGATGGCGAATTCGGCACGGCCGGCAGCCCTGCCTGGGCCTGACGCTGGCAGTAGGCCCCGGGCCCGGGCATCTCCTGCGTTGCGCCCCCCTCAGTCACTTCATGGCCAGAACAAGTCGCGCATTCTGGAAGAAGCTGCGGCCCCGGACCCGATGCGACGATCTGCGTGTCAAGGACTTCGCACACGTTTACGCACGGAGGCTCCATGCCAGCTGTCAATCGTTCGGTGCGGCTGGAACCGTCCCACCGGCGCTCCGTCGTGGCGACCGTGGTGGGAAACTTCGTGGAGTCGTTCGACTGGCTGGCCTACGGGCTCTTCGCGCCCCTCTTCGCGGCCCAGTTCTTCCCGTCGTCCAATCCGTTCACTTCCCTGCTCGGTGCGTTCGCGGTCTTCGGTACCGGCATGCTGTTCCGGCCGATCGGCGGGATCCTGCTCGGCCGCCTCGCCGACCGGCGCGGCCGACGGCCCGCCCTGATGCTGGCGATTGGACTGATGACCGGCGGCTCGACGCTGATCGCGATCGTCCCGACCTACGAGCACATCGGGATCCTCGCGCCGCTGGTGCTGCTGCTGGCCCGGCTCGCCCAGGGCATTTCCTCGGGCGGGGAGTGGACGGCGGCCGCCACCTACCTGATGGAGATCGCGCCGAAGAACCGCCGGTGCCTCTACAGCAGCCTGTTCTCCGTGACGACCATGGCGGGCCCCTTCGTCGCCTCACTGCTCGGCGCGGGGCTCGGAGCGTGGCTCGGCACCGCGACGATGGAGTCCTGGGGCTGGCGGGTGCCCTTCCTCCTTGGCGGCGTCTTCGGCGTGGTCCTGCTCGTGCTGCGCCGTCGTCTTACCGAGACCGAGGTCTTCCAGCGCGAGGTGCGCCCCCGCGCCCGGCGCGGGTCGCTGCGCCGGCTGATCGGCGCCCACCGGCGTCAGGTGCTGCTGGCCGTGATGTTCGTGGCCGGCCTGGGCGTGATCGGCGGGACGTGGTCGACCGCGGTTCCGGCGATGGGCCACCGGCTGATCGGCTCGCAGACGATGTTCTGGGTGGTGGTCTGCGTGACCGGCTCGGTCATCGTGCTCCAGGTCCCGCTGGGGCTGCTCGCCGACCGGGTGGACCCGGGGAGGTTCCTCATCGTGTCCAGCGTCGTCTTCGCCGCCGTGGGCTCGTACGCCTATCTCACCGTCCAGGACTCGTTCGCGAGCCTGGCGTTCACCTACAGCACCGGAGTGATCTTCCTCGGCTGCGTCACGATGGTGCTGCCCAAGATGCTCTCCAGAATCTTTCCGCCCCAGATACGCGGCCTGGGCATCGGCCTGCCGCACGCCTCGACCACCGCGCTCCTCGGCGGGGCGGGCCCGCTGCTGGCCGCCTACTCCGACGAGCGGGGCGCCTCCGGCTGGTTCATCGCCGCCGTGATGGGAGCGGTCCTGCTCGCCTGGCCGGCCACTCTGTGGGAGCGCCGCTTGTACCGCCGCAATCTGTCGGCCCCGGGCAGCGGCCCGGTGTCCGAACCCGCCGTCGCCCGCACCGTCGGGTGACCAGCCGCGCGACTCCGTCACTCCGTCCGGCAACGAGCGCCGGCGACGTTCCCGATGAGAGGTTGACACCATGACGACGTCCGACACCATCGAGCAGCCCCAGGACGGTGCGGCGCCGCCGCTATCGTTCCACCAGGAGTTCCTGTGCATGTTCGACAGCGGGAACGAGGGTGTGGACGTGGGCCCGTTCGGTCCGATGTACCACATCGTCGGGGCCTGGCGGCTCACCGGTGAGGTCGACGAGGAGACCTTGCGTGAGGCGCTGCACGACGTCGTCGTGCGCCACGAGGCACTGCGCACCTCCCTGGTCCGCGAGGGCGGAACGCACCGGCCGGTGGTCCTGCCCGCGGGGCCCGCGCAGCTGGAGGTGCGCGACCTCGGTGCAGTCGAGGAGTCCGAGCGGGCGCGGCGCGGTGAGGAGCTGCTCAACGAGGTCGAGTCCACCGGGCTGAACGTGCGGGAACTGCCGCTGCTGCGGGCCGTACTGGGCCGCTTCGACCAGAAGGACTCGGTGCTGGCGCTCATCGCCCACCACACGGCGGCGGACGCCTGGGCCATGCACGTCATCGCGCGCGACCTCCTCACCCTGTACGCCGCCCGGCGGGGTAACCCGGTTCCCGAACTGCCCGAGGCGACGCAGCACGCGGAGTTCGCGCGTTGGGAGCGCACGGCGGCCGAGGCGCCGCGGGCCGCGGTGTCGAAGGACTTCTGGCGTACCCGCCTGGAGGGGGCGCGGATCACCGGTCTCCGGACGGACATGCCGCGCTCGGCGGGTCTGCCCAAGGGCACCGCGTGGCAGCGGTTCGCTGTGCGCGGGGAGCTGGCCGATGCGGTCCTGGAGTTCTCGCGGGCGGCCAAGTGCTCGCCGTTCATGACGATGTTCGCCGCCTACCAGGTGCTGCTGCACCGCAGGACGGGCGAGCTGGACATCACCGTTCCGACCTTCTCCGGAGGCCGGAACAACTCGCGGTTCGAGGACACCGTGGGCTCCTTCATCAACTTCCTGCCGCTGCGTACCGACCTCGCCGGCTGTGCGTCCTTCCGCGACGTGGTGCTGCGCACCCGTACCACCTGCGGCCAGGCGTTCACCCACGAGCTGCCGTTCGCGCAGCTGATACCGCAGGTCCCCGAGCTGATGGCGACGGCGGCCTCCGACGATCACCAGATCTCGGTCTTCCAGGCCGTGCACGCGCCGGCGTCCAACGGGAGCGAGCATGCCGGGGACCTGACGTACTCGAAGATCTGGGAGCGGCAGCTGTCGCAGTCGGAGGGTTCGGACATTCCCGACGGGGTGCTGTGGTCGATCCACGTCGACCCCTCGGGTTCCATGGCGGGAAGTCTCGGATACAACACCAACCGCTTCAAGGAGGAGACGATGGCGGCCTTCCTGGCTGACTTTCTCGACCTGCTGGAGAAGTCGGTCGCGCAGCCGGATGCCCCCCTCAACCCCTGACGTCCGCCCGACAGCGGCAATCTTCCCGAGGAAGGGAAAGCCAGTGGCAACCATTCCTGACACAGCGGCCGGATCCTCTCTGGAGGAACAGGTCACCCGGATCTGGACGGGCGTTCTCGGCGCTCCGGCCAGGGACGGCGCTCCCGGTGCGGAGGGCGCGACGTTCATCGAGCTCGGCGGCCAGTCGGTCTCCGCCGTGCGCATCGCCACACGTATCCAGGAGGAGCTGGACATCTGGATCGATGTCGGCATCCTCTTCGACGACCCTGATCTGCCGACCTTCATCGCGGCGGTCGTCCGGACGGCCGAAGCTGCGGGCACGGACGGTTCCCGGGCGGGGTGAGACTGTGCCGGGCGCCGCCTCCCCGCGCGCGCCCGGCACGACACGGCTGAGGCGGTTCACCCACATCGGGGGGACCCCCCCACGCCGTCGAATTTAAAAAAAAAACCCCCCCCCACACAAGACCAAAAAACGGAATACGAGAAGGGGGT
>NZ_JBHXQO010000119.1:0-5128 GCF_042717135.1 Streptomyces sp. NPDC058620 | reverse complement strand
ATCCAGTACCGCAGCAACCTAATCGACGGCTGCCTAGCCGAGACCGGCCTGACCATCAGATCTGCGTAACGACACCACGAGTTAAACCTCAGTAGAACGGGATTCCCGGGTACGTGGTCGAGTCCGCGGGGCTGGCGCCAACAGCTCGCCGTGCTCCTGTACGCCGCCGCCGTCATCGTCCTGGTGGTCACCCTGGCAATCGCCGGTGATCCCGGCCGCTGACCGGCACCCCGCTCCCGGCATGAATTCCGCCTTCGCTCGACCCGTGGCCTCGCGCCACCCCCTTCTCCTCACCGGCCCGGGAACAGCCGGGCTGGTGAGGCACGCCCCATCGGGGCTGGGTCGGCACCCGTCGGCCCTGGACTTCCAAGAGATGGAGACACACATGGCAGTGCAGAAGGAAGACCTACTGATCGGCGTCGAGAGCCTGATCAAGGTCCAGGACCGCTTCACCGCTGCGGCGGCGGAGTCCGACTCCACCGGCACCTCCGCGGGCGACGACGGTGAGAACCGCGACGGCCTGAACCTCCCGCAGGAGTAGCGCCACCCGCCCGCCGCAGAAACCAACCGGGGGCTCGTCAGCTACGGCGGGCCCCCGTCCTTCACCCGCCATGACGCCGACCGGAGGAACACATGGACCACCACTTCATCGCCGCATTGGAGAAGGCCCTCGGCTGGGACGGGCCCGGTGCACTAGGAGCCGCCTTCGCCCGGGGAACGATCGAGGACCTTGATCTACTCGATCGCCTGCTCAACCCCAGGAAGCTGCTGGACCTGGTGATGCGCCGCAGTGTCACCACACCCCAGTTCCGCATCTTCCAGAACGGGGCCGAACTGCACCCCGGACGCTACATCCAGCCCTCTGTCACCCGGCGGGGGCAGGCCATCCCCATGGCCGACATGCGCCGCGTCGGCGGGCTGATGCGCGAGGGCTGCACCATGGTGCTGGACGAGGTCGACTTCTTCGACCCGGCCATGGAAGCCACCTGCCGCGCGCTCCAGTGGCGGGCCCGCGAGCTGGTGCAGGTGAACGCCTACCTGACCACCCAGGACGCCAGCGGCTTCAAGCTCCACTGGGACGACCACGACACCGTGATCGTCCAGCTCGTCGGCCGCAAGAGCTGGGAAGTCCGCGGCACCTCGCGCAAGGTTCCGATGTACCGCGACTCCGCCCCCAATGCCGAGCCCAGCGAGAAAATCGTGTGGCAGGGCGTCATGGAGCCCGGCGACGTGATGCACATCCCGCGCGGCTTCTGGCACCAGGCCACCCGCGATGACCAGGGCGACGGCTACAGCCTGCACGCCACCTTCGGCATCGTGAAGCGCGTCGGCGTGAACTGGCTGGCCTGGCTCGCCGACCAGGCCCGCACGCAGGACCTGTTCCGGTACGACCTGGACCGCTGGAACTCCCCCGGCCAGTGGGAGGGACAGCAGCAGCTCCTGGCCGACGCCGTCGCCGAGATGGCTACGAAGCTGACTCCGCAGGACTTCTTCGATGCCCGCGAGCGGGAACGCCTGGCAGCCCGGCATGTCCCGGCCACCGGCCTGTTCGGCAAGCCCGCGGCCGTCGTGTGCGTCACCGACTTCGAGCCCGTGATCGAGGAGCACCACGACACCGTGGACGTTCTCGCCGCAGGCAAGAAGCTCACGTTCGCCGGCAAGGCGTACCCCGCCCTCGCCCTGCTGCTGAGCGGCCACCCCGTCGACATCGCCGACGCCACCGAGAAGACCGGCCTGGACGTGGAACAGCTCGCCGAGATCCTGGTGAAGGAGGAACTGTGCACGGAGCTGACCCCCGCCTTGTCCTCGGCCTACACCGGTCTCGTCACCACCGCGACATCCTGACGGCCGCACTCGACCTCGGCGTCACCGCCCTGGACACTGCGGCTCCCTACTTCGGCTTCCGCTCGCACACGGTGCTGGCCGAGACGGCCGCCGATCTGCTGCCGAGGTTCACCCTCTCCACGAAGGTGGGCTTCTTCCCGAGCGCTGGAGGTGCGGAGCACTCCCTTGATCCGGTCCGGCTGCGGCTGGCCGTCGAGCGAGCGGCCCGGGAACTCGGCAGGGAACCTAACACCGTGCTCCTCCACAACCCCGAACGGGCCCTCGCTGGCCTGTCCACTGCCGATGGCCACACCCTCCTCGGCGATGCCTGCACTGCCCTGGCCGACGCCGCCCGCGACGGTCTGTGCCGCGCCTGGGGTGTGGCCTCCTGGGATACCCGGTCGCTCGGGACGGTCCAGGTGGACGGCCTGCCGTCCCCGGACGTCCTGATGGTCCGGGCCGGGTTCCTCGTGGGCATGGACCTACTCGACGCCACAACCATCCTTCGCACCGCCTGGCAGCCGGGCGAGACCTGGGGCATGAGCCCCTTCGGCGGCGGCCACAGGAAGGTGTGGGAGGAATTCGACCCCCGGCCGTTTCTGCGGCCGAGTCACGGGGATCTGTCGCGCATACAGGCGGCGTTCCGGACCGCGTTCCACCTGCCCAGCACCTCCGCGATGGCAGTCGGCACCGACGTCTCCGGGCACCTGGCCCAGTTGGTCCAGGCCCTGGGCGCCGAGGTGGATACCGCCGCCGTCAGTCAGTACCTGCGGGCCCTCCATGGGCACCGTCAGAGCTGAAGCTCGGCCACCAGGCGCTCGGCCTCCTTCCGGGCCGGCGCCAGCAGCGGATCCTCCTCGTACGCGTAGGGTCCGACGATCTTCGACAGGAAAAACAGCGACATCAGCTTGCCGTCCCGGCTCTCCAAGTCCGCACGCCGCTCCTGGTGGACACGGTCCGCGAGCCCCGGGACGGCAAGCGCGTTGCCCCACAGCGTTGCGGCGTCCAGGCCCCGGGGCGCCATGCCCCAGTCCTCCCAGTCGATGAGGGAGAACTCCGGTCCCATCACGTTGGCCCAGGTCAGATCCGCATGAGCCGGCGCCCACCGCTCGATCCGCGTGTCGGCCACCCCAGGGAAGACAGCTTTGAGGGTCTGGGTCACGTGCTCCTGCGTGATCGTCACCGTGTCCGGCGTCGCGATCCGCGGCGTCTGCTGTGAGGCGAGCGCGTCCAGCGAAGCGTTCAGCGCCCCCCACCACTCCTCCGGCAGGCCCGGGTCTTCGAGCACCAGGGCACCCCTGCCGACAGACGGCGACGCAATCAGCTCCAGCTCATCCGCGCGCCACATCACCGGCTCGCCTGCCTCGCGCCACGCCACGCCCTGGTACCACTCGGGCATCGCCACCCCTTGCAGCACAGCAGCAGCCTCGGTCCCGTTCCAACCCTGCGGGCCGATCCGCTCAAATCCCCGCCGCTCGATACGCACCCACGTCCCCCGGCCCGTACGGCCACCCAAGGAACGGCGCTTGCGCACCAGGGCCTCCCGAACCAGTCGCACCTGTAGGGCCTCCTCCACGCGCTCCAGCACGTCTTCCACAGGCTGACGGCGCAGGTCCACCTGGGCAGCAACGGGCAGGGATCCAGTTATCACGACCTCCTCGGCGAACGGACGACCGTATCAGGAAGAGCCCCGCCGACACGATCCGTCCGTCAACACGGAGCACCGCAACTTTCCCTGTCGTCGGCTGTTGCAAGAATGGTGCCCGCCTCGCCCACGCCGTCCGCGGTGGACGAGTCTTCCTTGACCGAGGCAGTGGCCGCGCTCACGGCGATCAGCATCGGCATCCCTCGGTCGAGGAGACCGACGCGACCGGCCTCGAGCGCAGCTGCCTGCTTCTTGGAACTGGTGAGGAGCAGACCGGTCAGCTCGGCGGTGGTGGACTGCTCGAACCACCACGCGGCGTAGTCCTCACTGACCACTCGCCCCCACGAAGCGGCATCGTACTCGTGAGCGGAGCCGAGTAGCTGGACGCTGGGGAAGCGAGCGCCGAGCAGACGTAGCTGCGTGATCTTGCCGGCGTTGTCCGGGCCGTTGAGGCTGAGGAACATGACGACGGTCAGGGGGCGCTGATCTGGGTGTCGAGCACGGCCGTGATGGCCTCGACGTTGCTGGCCATGAACTCGGCCAGCGCCGGCGGCATCAGGTCGAGCTGCCGGATCGCCTCTGCGGTGAACGGTACGTGCACGACCTCGTAGCCGCCCCGCTCGGGCTTGTCGAACTCGGCGCCCGTACGGGCCGCGATGTCCATCTGCTCCAGGCGCGCGGCGAAGATGTGTTGGACACCCAGGCCGTCTTCCAGCGAGTCGGTGATCAGGTGCACGAGCTCAGCCTTGCTCAGTTTGCCTCCGAGCTCCTCGAACACCTCGCGGTGCAGGGCGTCCTCAATGCTCGCGTCCTCGGCCTCGACGCCGCCACCGACGGTCACCCAGTACGCGTCCCGGCCGGGCTTGGTCCGCTTGATGAGAACGAGCTCGTCGCCGGCCAGGAGGATGGCCCTGGCGTTGCGCTTGGTAATCGTCATTTCCGGTATCTCTCTGGGATGCGTGCACGGCCGTTGCTGATTCGCCGATGAAGGGCGTGCTGAGTGGCCCATCGCCGCAGATCGACGACGGAGCCGAACCATTCTTTCGTTCAGTTGGAAGCCGAGGAGCGTGGGCTCCGGGAGAGGCTTGAGGCTGAGTTCCCGTTGCTGGAGCCTCGGCCAGCGGATGCAGTCGCAGGGTCGCGGGGATTCGCGGCGCAGGTGAGCCTGGGCACTCTGGCCTGTGCGTTATGGGTAGTTCGATGGAACGAGGTGGGGCTCATTGCTAGTACTGAGGTTGAACTCGGAATGTCGTGCTGCTGATCAGACGGGTCTGATGGTCAGGCCGGTCTCGGTGAGGCAGCCGTCTATGAGGTGGCTGCGGTACTGGATGTGCCGTAGGCCGCGCCGGACGGTCTGGACAAGATGTTCTGGGGTGCTGAAGGCGACGTTGGAGAGCCACCCGCGCCGTAGGAGCGACCAGATCCCTTCGACGGGGTTGAGGTCGGGCGCGTAGGGCGGCAGGTAGTAGATGGTCAGCCAGTCCCGGGCTTCGGCAAACTCCCGCAGTCCGGCGGCCTTGTGGACGTTGAGGTTGTCCCAGACCAGCACGATCGGGCCGCCGGCGGTGGGCGGCGATCAGCAGGTCACGGTAGTCGCGCCAGGAGAAGCTCTTGCGCCCGTCACGCCGGCCGTCGTCGCGGCGGGGCCGGTAGATCAGC
>NZ_JBHXQO010000118.1:2660-5163 GCF_042717135.1 Streptomyces sp. NPDC058620 | reverse complement strand
AACACAGTGGACGCGAGCAACTGAGGACAAGCCCTCGGCCTATTAGTACCAGTCAGCTCCACCCGTTACCGGGCTTCCACATCTGGCCTATCAACCCAGTCGTCTACTGGGAGCCTTAACCCCTCAAAGGGGGTGGGAATACTCATCTCGAAGCAGGCTTCCCGCTTAGATGCTTTCAGCGGTTATCCTTTCCGAACGTAGCCAACCAGCCATGCCCTTGGCAGGACAACTGGCACACCAGAGGTTCGTCCGTCCCGGTCCTCTCGTACTAGGGACAGCCCTTCTCAATATTCCTACGCGCACAGCGGATAGGGACCGAACTGTCTCACGACGTTCTAAACCCAGCTCGCGTACCGCTTTAATGGGCGAACAGCCCAACCCTTGGGACCGACTCCAGCCCCAGGATGCGACGAGCCGACATCGAGGTGCCAAACCATCCCGTCGATATGGACTCTTGGGGAAGATCAGCCTGTTATCCCCGGGGTACCTTTTATCCGTTGAGCGACAGCGCTTCCACAAGCCACTGCCGGATCACTAGTCCCGACTTTCGTCCCTGCTCGACCCGTCGGTCTCACAGTCAAGCTCCCTTGTGCACTTACACTCAACACCTGATTGCCAACCAGGCTGAGGGAACCTTTGGGCGCCTCCGTTACTCTTTAGGAGGCAACCGCCCCAGTTAAACTACCCATCAGACACTGTCCCTGATCCGGATCACGGACCCAGGTTAGACATCCAGCACGACCAGAGTGGTATTTCAACGACGACTCCACAACCACTGGCGTGGCCGCTTCAAAGTCTCCCACCTATCCTACACAAGCCGAACCGAACACCAATATCAAACTATAGTAAAGGTCCCGGGGTCTTTCCGTCCTGCTGCGCGAAACGAGCATCTTTACTCGTAGTGCAATTTCACCGGGCCTATGGTTGAGACAGTCGAGAAGTCGTTACGCCATTCGTGCAGGTCGGAACTTACCCGACAAGGAATTTCGCTACCTTAGGATGGTTATAGTTACCACCGCCGTTTACTGGCGCTTAAGTTCTCAGCTTCGCACACCCGAAAGTGCACTAACCGGTCCCCTTAACGTTCCAGCACCGGGCAGGCGTCAGTCCGTATACATCGCCTTACGGCTTCGCACGGACCTGTGTTTTTAGTAAACAGTCGCTTCTCGCTGGTCTCTGCGGCCACCCCCAGCTCACCGAGTAAATCGGATCACCAGTGATGGCCCCCCTTCTCCCGAAGTTACGGGGGCATTTTGCCGAGTTCCTTAACCATAGTTCACCCGAACGCCTCGGTATTCTCTACCTGACCACCTGAGTCGGTTTAGGGTACGGGCCGCCATGAAACTCGCTAGAGGCTTTTCTCGACAGCATAGGATCATCCACTTCACCACAATCGGCTCGGCATCAGGTCTCAGCCTTAATGTGTGACGGATTTGCCTATCACACGGCCTACACCCTTACCCCGGGACTACCACCGCCCGGGCTGGACTACCTTCCTGCGTCACCCCATCGCTTACCTACTACAAGTCTGGTTCATCGGCTCCACCACTACCCTCAACTCCGAAGAGATCGGGCCGGCTTCACGGACTTAGCATCGCCTGATTCAGTACTGGGCGTTTCAAAGCGGGTACCGGAATATCAACCGGTTGTCCATCGACTACGCCTGTCGGCCTCGCCTTAGGTCCCGACTTACCCTGGGCAGATCAGCTTGACCCAGGAACCCTTAGTCAATCGGCGCACACGTTTCTCACGTGTGTATCGCTACTCATGCCTGCATTCTCACTCGTGAACCGTCCACAACTCGCTTCCGCGGCTGCTTCACCCGGCACACGACGCTCCCCTACCCATCCATACTCCCGTTGGGGATATGTGTATGAATGACACGACTTCGGCGGTACGCTTGAGCCCCGCTACATTGTCGGCGCGGAATCACTTGACCAGTGAGCTATTACGCACTCTTTCAAGGGTGGCTGCTTCTAAGCCAACCTCCTGGTTGTCTCTGCGACTCCACATCCTTTCCCACTTAGCGTACGCTTAGGGGCCTTAGTCGATGCTCTGGGCTGTTTCCCTCTCGACCATGGAGCTTATCCCCCACAGTCTCACTGCCGTGCTCTCACTTACCGGCATTCGGAGTTTGGCTAAGGTCAGTAACCCGGTAGGGCCCATCGCCTATCCAGTGCTCTACCTCCGGCAAGAAACACACGACGCTGCACCTAAATGCATTTCGGGGAGAACCAGCTATCACGGAGTTTGATTGGCCTTTCACCCCTAACCACAGGTCATCCCCCAGGTTTTCAACCCTGGTGGGTTCGGTCCTCCACGAAGTCTTACCTCCGCTTCAACCTGCCCATGGCTAGATCACTCCGCTTCGGGTCTAGAGCGTGCAACTCAATCGCCCTATTCGGACTCGCTTTCGCTACGGCTTCCCCACACGGGTTAACCTCGCTACACACCGCTAACTCGCAGGCTCATTCTTCAAAAGGCACGCAGTCACGACTGCTGT
>NZ_JBHXQO010000118.1:0-2565 GCF_042717135.1 Streptomyces sp. NPDC058620 | reverse complement strand
CAACAGCGACGCTCCCACGGCTTGTAGGCACACGGTTTCAGGTACTATTTCACTCCGCTCCCGCGGTACTTTTCACCATTCCCTCACGGTACTATCCGCTATCGGTCACCAGGGAATATTTAGGCTTAGCGGGTGGTCCCGCCAGATTCACACGGGATTTCTCGGGCCCCGTGCTACTTGGGTGTCTCTTAAACGAGCCGTTGATGTTTCAGCTACGGGGGTCTTACCCTCTACGCCGGACCTTTCGCATGTCCTTCGCCTACACCAACGGTTTCTGACTCGTCTCACAGTCGGCAGACCATGAAAAAGAGATCCCACAACCCCGCATGCGCAACCCCTGCCGGGTATCACACGCATACGGTTTGGCCTCATCCAGTTTCGCTCGCCACTACTCCCGGAATCACGGTTGTTTTCTCTTCCTGCGGGTACTGAGATGTTTCACTTCCCCGCGTTCCCTCCACACTGCCTATGTGTTCAGCAGTGGGTGACAGCCCATGACGACTGCCGGGTTTCCCCATTCGGAAACCCCCGGATCAAAGCTTGGTTGACAGCTCCCCGGGGACTATCGTGGCCTCCCACGTCCTTCATCGGTTCCTGGTGCCAAGGCATCCACCGTGCGCCCTTAAAAACTTGGCCACAGATGCTCGCGTCCACTGTGCAGTTCTCAAACAACGACCAGCCACCCATCACCCCACCCTTACAGGCGAGTTCACTGGGGCCGGCAACCGAAGATCCAGACAAAAAAGCCCGTACCTTCAGATACCCAACAGCGTGCCCGACCCGACCGACCGATTCCCTCTTTCCACGCCGAAGCAGTACTCGAGAAAACCAACCTGTCGTGCCGAATAGTCAACGTTCCACCCTTGAGCAACCACCGTCGAACATTTGCCGACGAAATGGTCTCTGGATTCCCCGAAGAGAACCTAGATGCTCCTTAGAAAGGAGGTGATCCAGCCGCACCTTCCGGTACGGCTACCTTGTTACGACTTCGTCCCAATCGCCAGTCCCACCTTCGACAGCTCCCTCCCACAAGGGGTTGGGCCACCGGCTTCGGGTGTTACCGACTTTCGTGACGTGACGGGCGGTGTGTACAAGGCCCGGGAACGTATTCACCGCAGCAATGCTGATCTGCGATTACTAGCAACTCCGACTTCATGGGGTCGAGTTGCAGACCCCAATCCGAACTGAGACCGGCTTTTTGAGATTCGCTCCGCCTCGCGGCATCGCAGCTCATTGTACCGGCCATTGTAGCACGTGTGCAGCCCAAGACATAAGGGGCATGATGACTTGACGTCGTCCCCACCTTCCTCCGAGTTGACCCCGGCAGTCTCCTGTGAGTCCCCATCACCCCGAAGGGCATGCTGGCAACACAGAACAAGGGTTGCGCTCGTTGCGGGACTTAACCCAACATCTCACGACACGAGCTGACGACAGCCATGCACCACCTGTATACCGACCACAAGGGGGGCACCATCTCTGATGCTTTCCGGTATATGTCAAGCCTTGGTAAGGTTCTTCGCGTTGCGTCGAATTAAGCCACATGCTCCGCTGCTTGTGCGGGCCCCCGTCAATTCCTTTGAGTTTTAGCCTTGCGGCCGTACTCCCCAGGCGGGGAACTTAATGCGTTAGCTGCGGCACCGACGACGTGGAATGTCGCCAACACCTAGTTCCCAACGTTTACGGCGTGGACTACCAGGGTATCTAATCCTGTTCGCTCCCCACGCTTTCGCTCCTCAGCGTCAGTAATGGCCCAGAGATCCGCCTTCGCCACCGGTGTTCCTCCTGATATCTGCGCATTTCACCGCTACACCAGGAATTCCGATCTCCCCTACCACACTCTAGCTAGCCCGTATCGAATGCAGACCCGGGGTTAAGCCCCGGGCTTTCACATCCGACGTGACAAGCCGCCTACGAGCTCTTTACGCCCAATAATTCCGGACAACGCTTGCGCCCTACGTATTACCGCGGCTGCTGGCACGTAGTTAGCCGGCGCTTCTTCTGCAGGTACCGTCACTTTCGCTTCTTCCCTGCTGAAAGAGGTTTACAACCCGAAGGCCGTCATCCCTCACGCGGCGTCGCTGCATCAGGCTTTCGCCCATTGTGCAATATTCCCCACTGCTGCCTCCCGTAGGAGTCTGGGCCGTGTCTCAGTCCCAGTGTGGCCGGTCGCCCTCTCAGGCCGGCTACCCGTCGTCGCCTTGGTAGGCCATTACCCCACCAACAAGCTGATAGGCCGCGGGCTCATCCTTCACCGCCGGAGCTTTTAACCCCGTCCCATGCGGGACAGAGTGTTATCCGGTATTAGACCCCGTTTCCAGGGCTTGTCCCAGAGTGAAGGGCAGATTGCCCACGTGTTACTCACCCGTTCGCCACTAATCCACCCCGAAGGGCTTCATCGTTCGACTTGCATGTGTTAAGCACGCCGCCAGCGTTCGTCCTGAGCCAGGATCAAACTCTCCGTGAATGTTTTCCCGTAATCGGGACGACACCACGAGAGCGGAACGACCGAGTCGGAATATGACCGGTCGTTCACAGCGTCCTCGCTAGTGTTGCCTACCCGCACCA
>NZ_JBHXQO010000117.1:0-5475 GCF_042717135.1 Streptomyces sp. NPDC058620 | reverse complement strand
AGGCCCTGGAAAAAGACATCCGCAACTGGATCGCCGCCTGGAACACCGACCCGAAGCCCTACGTCTGGACGAAGACCGCCGACGAAATCCTCGAATGCCTCGCCAGCTATCTGAACAGAATTCCCGACTCAGAACACTAGGGCCTGGTGCGAAAGTGGGTCGTCTGTCAGACCTGCCTGGGACGCTCCGAGCATGGAGATGACAGTGCAGCTGACGATCGACTGCTCCGATCCGCAGAGAATGGTGACTTTCTGGGGCGAGGCCCAGGGCTACGTGCCTGAGCCTCCGCCGGGCGGGCACGCCACGTGGCGTGCTTACTGGGCGGCGGTGGGGGTGCCCGAGGCAGAGTTGCCGGCCGGGGCTGGGGATATTCCGGAGTCGATCATCGATCCCGTGGGGCGTGGGCCAAGGATGTGGTTCCAGCAGGTTCCGGAGCCTAAGGTCGCCAAGAACCGGTGGCACTTCGACCTGAAGGTCGGTGGGGGCCGTGACGTTCCACTGGACGTCCGTACGCAGCGGGTCAAGGCTACGGTGGAACGGCTGGTCAAAGCTGGCGCCACCGTGCTGCGGATCAAGGATGAGCCGGACATGGGCCTCTACGCCGCCGCCATGCAGGACCCCGAGAGCAACGAATTCGACGTCGTCTGAGGGTCGTTGCGACGGTGTTGGTCACAGCCACTCGTTCACGGCTGCGGACAGCACCGTCGCCTCGTAGCGGACGGAGAGCTTGTCGTACCTCGTGGCCACTGCCCTGTGCCTTTTAAGTCGGTTGATCCCGCACTCGATCGCATGGCGCTCGCGGTAATCCACCGCATCGAAATGCGGAGGCCGACCGCCACGGGAGCCGAGCTTCTGGCGGTTGCGCGCCTGGTCGGCCTTGTCCGGGATGGTGCAGCGGACCATACATCCCCGACGAGGATCCAGACCTGGAACCGACGATCCACATTCACAGCCATGACGAGCACGTCATCCCTACGCGATCACGCACCGGTTCAGGGAGCAGGTGGTCGAACAGGTTGAACGCTGCCGCACCGCGTTCACTCAGGGAGAACCCGAAGCAATGGGATGATCTTGATGTGGCTGGTGTGGTCACGGCGCCGGAGTCGTCCTGGATAGGCCCCGTCACCGGGTTGAGCCGCGGTACTTCGCGAAGCTCGTGACGGCGCTGCGGCGCGAAGGCACCGATGGTGTGCGGTGCGGCCGGCCCTGGGGCTGCCCCTGGAGGACAGGGGTGCTCCGGGTGGTGGCCGAGAGCTGAGTGGGACCGGCCGCGCCCGGTACGGGGGCAGGGCCCGGACCGCGCGTCGCGGTCCGGGCCCTGCCCCCGTGCGGTGCCGCTCTGCGGCGGCGATGCGTCAGCTCTGAGCGGTGTCGTCGCCCGCCTGCCCGGCGCCCTCAGCTGCGCCTGCTTTCTCGCGCATCTTGCGCACCAGCTCCGCCTTCTGGTCGGCTGCACCCTGGCGGTCGAGGTTGCGGTGCGGACCGTTGTTTTGCCGTTCGGCGCGCGACAGCTTCTTGCGCTGGCCGCCGCCCATGCCAACGGGGTTGTTGATGTTCTTGCTCACGGTCACGGGTTCTCCCGGTAATGATGTGAAGTGATCTACGGATTCATCGGTGGGGGACGGGCGGCGACGTCGAAGGACGTCAGCGTGGGCCCATCACGCTCTCACTCGTAAATCGGCGGCTGGAAGAACATGACAAATACGTTACCCGGTTCCGTCGGCCCCGCAAACCAACCTTTTCGCCGCCCCGGCATCGGCCGGGACATGGGCGAGCGCCCAGGATAAGCCGTATCCTTCCGGGAATCTCAGCACAGCCGGCATCCGCTGGTGGTCGCCGCCCGCCCGAGGCAGGTCCAGAAGGGCGTTACTGAGCGTTTTCAGCGCTGCCTCTCCAGGGTGAGGGCGGCCTTGGCGATTGACGTCATTCGATTCGGGCTGCATCGCGATCTGCGAAAGATGCGCCAGGACTTGAGTCGTGCCATCCCGCGTTCGACGGGCGCTCGGGACGTGGCCAGTGCCCGGTTGACCGTCCGTTCTGTCGGGGTCAGCTGCCCGCCGGGTGGGCGTCTGCGTCCGGTGGTGACCCAGGGGCCGGCACCCGTGTAGGCGCGGTCGGCCAGGATGGGGACGCCCTGGCGTTCGCAGATCCGGATGATCCGATGAGTGCGGGCTGACGGCTGAGGGTCGTCGGCGTCGCGAGTCGGTGCGGATGCGGGCTGTCGCATTGTTCAAGCAGGAGATCGGGCCGTTGGAGGTCGCGAAGCGGCTGCGGGTGAGCCGGAAGTCGGCGTATCAGTGGCACCGTTCGTGGCGGGAGGGTGGGGCAACAGCCTTGGTCTCGCAGGGCGCGAGCGGTTCGCGGTGCCGGCTGTCGCCTCGGAGTCTTCGGAAGCTGGCGGCCTTCCTGGAGGAGGGGCCGGCCGCGCACGGGTGGGTGGAGGACCAGGTGTGGACCGCGGCGCGGGTGGCGACGCTGATCGGGCGGAAGTTCCACGTCTCCTACAGCATCTCGGGCGCCACCCGGCTGATGCACCGCCTCGGGTTCTCCCCGCAGATGCCCGCGCGCCGGACGGCGGAGCGGGACGAGGAGGCCGTGACGGTGTGGAAAAAGGCGACCTGGGCGGAGGTAAAAGGACTCGGGCGGCCTGCGGGGGCTACATCTGCTTCGAGGACGAGGCAGGCTTCACCCGGCGGCCGCCCCGTGGACGCACCTGGGGCCGGCGCGGCCGCACCCCGGTCGTGACGGTCAGCGGACGCCGCTCCGGCCGGCTGTCGGTCGCCGGACTGATCGCGATGCGGCCCGGCTCCCGCACCCGCCTGTCCTGCCGTCTCCTCGCCCATCCGGCGGGCAACAGTAAGCGCCGCAGCATGAGCGAGAGCGACTTCATCGCCCTGATCGACGGCATGCACCACCTCGTGCGCGCCCCGCTCGTACTGGTCTGGGACCGGCTGAACACGCACGTCTCCCGCAGAATACGCCGGATGATCGACCACCGGGACTGGCTGACGGTATTCCTGCTGCCCGCCTACGCACCCGACCTGAACCCCGTCGAGGGCGTATGGGCCCACGTCAAAAACAGCCTCGCCAACCTCGCAGTCGTCGCCCTCGACCGCCTGGAAACACTCGTCCGCAACCGCATCAAACGACTTCAGTACCGGCCCCACACCCTCGACGGCTTCATAGCCGGGACCGGCCTCACCCTCGACACACCAACGTCACCCTGACGAGCTGAAGTCAGTATCCGGGAGGCCGCGGTCTTCCGCCAGGGGGCGGAAGCCGAATGAATTGCGGACTCCGAAGAGACAGGCCAGGCCGTCGTAGGCGTTGCCCCTGTTGAGCAGGAAGAGATCGATGGAGGGTACCCACCCGGAGTCCTCGTCGTCGGGGCCCCACAGCCGGGCGCCCGGCCGGCATTCGATCATTCCGCTACCACCTCTCCGACCTACGGCTACGAGTCGGCAGGGCCACCGACCCACCCGTCATCGCCATCACCCGGGGTATCCAGCTCCACCTGCTCGACCTCCTCGGCCTCGAACCCACACACCCCGCTGGCCAGAGACCTGAACGGCCCCAGCAGGGAGAAAATTTCGCCCTCAGTATCGGAACGGCTGGGACGATGCCTCGGTGAACCACTTCTCGCGTTTCAGTATCGGTCCTGGTCACGACCGGCAGCACCTCCCGGAGCCCAGGCGAGTCGAGCCCGGCCAGTGGCCGAAGTTGGAGGCTGCGCTCGCCGTGGTCAACCGGGACCTGTTGGCAACCCTGCCGGGCCAGGACGCGCTAATCATGTTGCTTGTCCCGTCCTGGGAGCCGCTACCTCGAGGCGCCATGGATAGAGACCAGATCTACGTGGCGATGCCGGAGGGCCGTTGGCACGGCAACATGGTCAATTCGTGCGACCTGGGGGAGGGCGACCCCCCAGAGCCGGACGATGCGACGACAGTCCTCGCCCTGGTCGCGGGTGCGGCGCAGGAGACCATCATGGAGCTGCTCTGGCGGGTCTGGCCAATCTGCTCGGCACACAAGATCGGAATGCACCCTCGGCCCGCAGGAACCACCGACCGCTGGTACCAGAGCGAAGCGGACTCAGCAGGCCCACCGGTGTGGTGGTGCCGGGGCGGCCGGGATGGCACGTGCCACGACGTCTCCCTGGTGGGCGAGCTGGCCGCCACCCTGCCAGGCAAGCAGCGTCGGGCCCTGCGGCGCAGCCAGCGCAAACAGGATGGTCGCCGATAACCGCAGGCCATACGACTGCGCGTCATGCTGGTTGACCAGCCTTGTTTCCCGGTCATCCAGCGAGGGTAAGGTTGCGCAGGCGGGCGATACCGAGCATGGCGTGGTGGACGCCGTCGTCCCTGAGGTGCCAATCGCGTAGGATGTTCCAGGTCTTCATGCGGGCGAAGGCGTGCTCGACCCGGGCGCGGACCCTGCGGTGTGAGCGGTTGTGGTCCTCTTTCCAGGCCGGGAGTTTGGTCTGACCGGGTTTGCGGCAGTGCGGGATGACCAGGCCGGTGCCGCGGTAACCGCCGTCCGCGCTCACCGTGGACCTGCCGACCGCACCCTAGGCGCTGGACAGCTCCCACGCCGTGCAGTCGTTGCGGTTGCCGGGCAGCGGCTGGCCGACGGCAACGACCAGCCGGGTGTCGGCGTCGATAGCGACCTGGTGGTTGGTGGAGTGCTGGTAGTTCTTCGAATGCTCGGCCACCGTGTGGTCGCGGGTGGGCACCAGGGTTCCATCCAGGATCAGCACGCTGTCCCTGCCGAACCGCTTGCGGGGCTGGAGCGCGAGTGCCGGGCCGAGGTGGTCGATGATGCGGCCGACTTCGACACCCCGAACAGCGGAGCAAGTTGACGCAGGGTGAGGTTGGTGCGCCGGTACGCGGCGACCAGCAGGACCCGGTCCTCCAGCGGCAGGCTCCACGGCCGCCGGCCCCCGCGGACCGGATCCGCACCTTCCCGGCGCAGCGCGGTGATCAGCTTGCCGAACTGCCGTGGGCTCAGCCCGGAGAACGGGGCTGTCCAGGACGGCTCCGACGCCGTGATCACACCAGCCACAGCAAGATCATGGCACCCGCGGCATCCACTTCCGGTGTATGGGCTGGTCAACCTTGCTTCTCGCGACAGTGCCTGAGCCAGTGCGCGGATTTGGGGGGTGGGGTCACGGCAAAATACCTCCAGTCCCGAGCTGGCTGCCGGGGCCTGTCCGACCCACCCCCCATGGCCGCGAGTCCCTCACGATCTCCGTCCGGCCCATCACACCGCAGCGTACTCCGAGCCACTGACAACACAGCCGGCCCGTAGGCAAATGCTATGAAGTACCCGCACGGCAGCCAGCCCGGGTATCTGTCGCGACACCCGAGCAGCAGATATGGGACAACCCTTAGCTTGATCTTTAACCTGTGCGGCGTGGACGCGGGGTCGTTGACTTCTTCGTGCGTCGCTTCGCGGAGCCTGGTCTGCCAACTGTGTGCA
>NZ_JBHXQO010000116.1:0-6101 GCF_042717135.1 Streptomyces sp. NPDC058620 | reverse complement strand
GACGCTCGGGGGGTCCCGGGGGGTGGCCCCGGCCCCTGGGGGGACGCCGGGGGCACGGGGGTATGGTGCCGCGGGCTCCCCTCAAACCGCGGGTCGGGTGGAGTTCGAGGGGGATCGAACTCCACCGGACCGGCGTCTTCGTGTCCGGACCGCGCGGTGCCTCCCGGGCTCCGCGTCAGCGCCCGCTGACCCGCCCGTGCAGCAGCAGGGACAGCGCCGAGTGCACATCGTCTATCGACCGCTCCGGCTGGAACGCCTGCCAGTCGAGGGCGGCCACCAGCACCATGCCGACGAGCGCGGCCGCCGTCAGCGGAATGTCGATCTCCTCGCTCAGCTCGCCGTTGCGGACGCCTCCCCTGAGCACGTCCTCGACGACGGCCACGGCCTCCTGACGCACCACCAGGAGCGTCGCCTGCCAGGCACGGTTGGTGCGCCAGAGCTCGGCGACGTACAGCTGGGTGAAGGCCGGGTAGCGGTCGATGAAGACCAGGCCCGCCCGGATCATCGCGTCCAGGGCCTCCACCCGGGTGCCGCCGCGCTCCTCGGTCTCCTCCGACGCGGAGCGCAACGAGGCCGTGAGCAACCCGACCCCGTGCCGCAGCAGTTCCTCGAACAGCTCGGTCTTGCTCTTGAAGTTGTAGTAGACCGTGCCCTTGGCGACCCCGGCGCGCTCGGCGATCTCGTCCACCGTGGTGGCGGAGAACCCCTTCTCGGCGATGAGGGTCACCGCTGCCTCGTAGAGCTTCTGCCGGGTGGCCTGGCGGCGCGTGGTGCTACTGCTTTCCATGCGGTCGATTCTCACAGGTCCGGGCGCGCTCACAGACTGAGCTCCGGATGCAGCCGGTCCAGGGTCCATACCTGCTTGCGCCGCGCGGAGACGGCGGTCAGGGCCAGGGCGCCCGCGGTGAACGCCGCCAGGACCGCGCACGCCTGCCAGACCGGGCCGAGGCCGCCGCCGGTGATCAGCCGGCGCAGCCCCTCGACGATGTAGCTCATCGGCAGGAACGGGTGGATCGCGCCGAAGAATCCCGGACTCGTCTGGACCGGGTACGTTCCGCCCGCCGAAGTCAGCTGGAGCATCAGCACCGCCAGGACGAGGATGCGCCCCGCTGCTCCGAAGCGGGCGTTGAGCCACTGCACGATCGCGGCGAAGCAGCAGGTCACCAGTGCCAGGAAGCCGATCGTGGCAGCGGGGTGGGCCATCTGGAGGCCGAGCCCCCAGTGCAGTACGGACATCAGCGCGGCGACCTGGAGCACACCGATCGCGACGACGGGCAGCCAGCCGGCGAAGGCGATCCGCCAGGCGGAGGCCCCGGCGGCGAGCGCCCGCCTGTTCAGCGGCTGGATCAGCATGTACGCCACCATCGCGCCGACCCAGAGGGAGAGCGGTATGAAGTACGGGGCGAAGCCGGTGCCGTAGTTCGGGGCCGCGTGCAGGGACGAGGACGCCAGTTTTACCGGGTCGGCCATGACGCCCGTACGCGCGTCGCGGTCCTTCTCGGAGTAGTCGGGGATCTTGCCGACGCCGTCGTTCAGTCCCTGGGCCAGGGACGCCGATCCGTCGCCGAGCCGGAAGAGCCCGCTGTCCAGGTCGGTGGCGCCGGTCTTGAGCTTGCCGACGCCCGTGTCCAGGTCCGACGAGCCCGTCTTCGCGGTGCCCAGGCCGGTGTGGAGTGCGTCGGCGCCCTTGGCGACCTTGTGGGCGCCCGTGTTGAGCGCGTTGATCTTCGAGACCGCGGACTCCAGGTCGGTGTCCAGGCTCGGCGAGCGCTTCGCGAGGACTTCGGCCTGCTGCTGGAGCGTCGTCAGATGGCCGCGGAGCTTCTTCAGGTCCCCGTTCTGGTTCTTGACCAGCGCGTTCACGTCGTCGGCGACCTCGGCGACATCGGCCGCGGCCGTCACGGCCCGTTTCAGTGGCGGACAGACGCCGGGATCGGGCAGAAGCTCGTCCTCGCACTGGGTGCGGTGGACCTCGGTGAGTTCGTCGGCGGAGGTGTGGGCGGCGGTGGCCGCGGTGGGCGCCGCCTTCACGAGCAGGTCGAGGTTGTCCCGTACGGTCTTCGACGAATCGGCGACCAGCCGGGCCGTGTCGCCGATCGCCTTGCCGTTGTCCTTGAGGAACGGACGTACGTCGGCGGCGATGCCGTTGACCTTGTCGGCGAGGAGCTGGGTACCGTTCGCGACCTGCCTGGAGCCGGTTTCGAGGTCGCCCGCGCCCTTGTCAAGCTTGGTGATCCCGCCCGCCAGCCTGCCGCTGCCCGCTTTGGTGTCCTTGAGCCCGCTCGCGAGGTCCTCGGAGCCCTTCTTGGCCGTGGAGATCCCGCCCTTGAGGTCGTCCGCCCCCTTGGCCGCCTTCTCGGTGGCGTCATGGATGTCGGAGAAGGAGACGAAGATCCGGTCCAGGAACCCGCGGGAGGCGTTCGTCGAAGCCGCCGTGCGTACCTCGGAGAACACCGTCCGGGAGATCTGCCCGACGATGTAGTTGTTCGCGTCGTTCGTCCGTACCTGAAGCGCGCCCGTCTCGGGGGAGTCGCCCGAGCTGGAGGCGATCCGCTTGCTGAAGTCGGACGGCATGGTCAGCGAGAGGTAGTACGTGCCGTCCTCGACGCCCCGGCCGGCCTCGGCGGAGCTCACCTCGTGCCACTCGAAGACCTTGGAGTCGAGCAGCTTTCCGGTGATCTCGTCCCCGGCGGCGAGGCGCTTCCCCGAGACGGTCGCTCCCTTGTCGTCGTTGACCAGCGCGACGGGGATCTTGTCGAGGCGCCCGTACGGGTCCCAGAACGACCACAGGTACAGGGCCCCGTACAGCAGGGGCAGCAGCAGGAGCGCCACCAGCGCGGCGCGCGGCAGCTTCCCCCTGCCGAACCGCTTCAGCTCAAGCGCGGCCAGTTTCGGCGATCGCATCGGCCGTCCCCTCCTCGGTCGTGGTGTTGGTACGGACGGTGAGTGCGCCCTCGGGGGCCTCGCTGCACACGGCGAGCACCGTCGTGCCGTCGTCGGCGATGGTGCGCAGCAGCGCCCAGGCGTCGGCGCGCTCGGCGTCGGAGAGCTTGAGGTCGGTGTCGTCCACGGCGAGCAGCCGCGGGCGGGCGATCAGGGCGAGGGCGATGGACAGGCGCAGCGCCTCCAGCCGCTCCAGATCGCGTACGGAGGTCCGTTCGGCCTTGGGCAGGGCGGCGAGGTCGAGCCCGGCCGCGTCCAGGGCGGCGTCGATGCGGGTCCGCGCGGCGGCGGCCCGTTCGGCGCGGGGCCGGAGCAGCGTGCGCAGCGAGCCGTCGAAGCGGCGCTGGAGCAGGGCCCGCTCGCGCAGGTGCTCGGCGACGGTGAACGCGGGGTCGAGCTCGCTGACGCCCGGAACCGGGCCGAGGGCGCTGATCCGGCGGACGGCGGCGAGCTTGCCGGGCATACGCAGGCCGCCCGTCTCGGCGTGGCCCTCCGTGGAGCGCATCCGGCCGGTGAGCGCGAGGAGCAGACAGGTGCGCCCCGAGCCGGACGGACCTTCGACCGCGAGGAGCGATCCGGGCTCGGCGGTGAAGCCGACCCCCCGGAAGGCCCAGCCGCGCGGTCCCCTGAGTCCGAGATCCTCGGCGCTGACGGCTGCCCCGTGCGGGCTGTCCACAGACCCTCCCCTTTTTGAACTGACCAGTCAGTGCAAAAACTTAGCGGGAACTCGCGATCGAAGCAAAAGCCCAGGTCAGGGGTGGATCAACCGGAATTGTCAGTGGTGACCGTCACGATGGATACAGACGGCCACGAAACCGTCACACGACGACAGGAGGTTCGTCATGGCCAGCTCGTCCGCAGCCGCCGCCCCGCGGCGCCGCCCAGGCAGCCCTGCCCCCTCACCGACCGGTCCGGCAAGCGACGTCCACCCCGTGCTGCGCCGCGCCACGGCGCCGCCCGCCGCCCTCGACCTGCTCGCCAAGGCCCGCGGCGGCCTCGACGAGGCCGCGATCCTCGACGTGCCGAACGAGCGGTACGCCACCGCCCACCTGGCGGCGCTGCGCACCGCCGCGGCCGTGCTCGCGGCCCGTGGCCGCCCCGAGACCAGCAGAAGGCGCCGGGAGCGGATCCGCAGCGCCTGGGAGGTCCTGCCGGAGATCGCCCCGGAGCTCACCGAATGGAGCGCCCTGTTCGCCTCCGGGGCCGTCCGCAGGGCCCGCGCGGAAGCCGGCATACCGGGGGCGGCCACCCGTCGTGACGCCGACGATCTGCTCCGCGACGCCGCGATGTTCCTTCGGCTGGTCGAACGGCTGCTGGTGCTCCAGCCGGCGCTTCCCCAGCCGAGAAAGGGGCGGACCGAAGCGGGGTGACCGGGGCGGCGGCGCGAGGCAATAGGGTGGACGGACCCGTACCACCTGCACTGTTCACGCTCCGCCCGTCAGTGGCGGCACCGTGCCGAGGAGTCAACTGCCGTGTCGGACCAGCCGCGCCCCCGCGCCTCCCTCCGTACCGCCGTGGTCTGGGAGGTCCTCAAGGACGCTCTCGACCGTCGGGTCAAGGCGACCGGCAGGGACACCCTGGATGTTCTGGACACCGGCGGCGGCACCGGCAACTTCGCGGTGCCCGTCGCCCGGCTGGGCCACCGGGTCACCGTGGTCGACCCCAGCCCCAACGCGCTGTTCGCGCTGGAGCGCCGCGCCGCCGAGGACGGTGTGGCCGAACGGGTCAGCGGGGTCCAGGGAGACATCCTCGGCCTGTTCGACGTGGTGGAGCCCGGCGGCTACGACGTGGTGCTGTGCCACGGCGTCCTGGAGTACGTGGACGATCCGGCCGAGGGCGTGCGGAACGCGGTGGACGCGCTCCGCCCGTCCGGCGCCCTCAGCCTGCTGGCCGCCGGGCTCGGCGGCGCGGTCCTGGCGCGGGCGCTCGCCGGTCACTTCACCGAGGCCAGGCGCGCCCTGAGCGACCCGGCGGGCCGCTGGGGCGACGGCGACCCGGTGCCCCGCCGCTTCAACGCCGACCAGCTCACCGAGCTGGTCGGCGCCGCCGGTATGGAGGTGGGAGCCGTCCACGGCGTACGGGTCTTCGCCGACCTCGTACCGGGCGTCCTGGTGGACACCGAACCGGGTGCCGTCGAGGCGCTTCTCAAGCTGGAGGCCGCCGTGGCCGAACTGCCGTCTTTCCACGCCGTCGCGACCCAACTGCACGTTCTGGGCGAGAAGCGCGCCTGATCAGCGACGCAGGCGCAGACGGAGTACGGCTCCAGGACCCCGATCGGCGCTCCGGCCCCGTATGATCGGGTGACACCATTCGGCATGACGGATCGGACGCCGGGGAATCTACGCCTCAGCAGACGAACCGACATGGCGGTCCGGACTGGCTAATGGCTACAGGGCGGGTTTCACGGGGGCGAATCCCTGCCTATCCTGGAAGGGCCGCATACCGGTCGCCCCCCGCGGCCGACGACTAGGAGGACTCCGTGCCGCTCTCGGAGCACGAGCAGCGAATGCTCGAGCAGATGGAGCGAGCGCTGTACGCCGAAGATCCCAAGTTCGCGACAGCGCTCGAGGGAAGCGGGCTGCGTACGTACACCCGACGACGGGTCTACCAGGCGGTCGCTGGCTTTCTGGTGGGTATCGCGCTCCTCATGGCCGGAATGGTCGCCCAGCAGATCTGGATCAGCGTGGTGGGGTTCCTCGTCATGCTGGGGTGCGCCGTGCTCGCGGTCACCGGGTGGCGCAAAGCGCCCAAGCCCGGGGAACAACAGCAGGCGGGGAGCGGGGCGACAGGCGAACGCCGACAGCCCAAGCAGCGCCGATCAGTGATGAACCGGATCGAACAGCGGTGGCAGCGCCGCCGTGACGAACAGGGCCAATAAGCACTTCCGCCCCGGGAGCATTTCGGGAACGGACTGAAGACGTGACGCCGAACACTTATGGGTGAGGGGCGGCCGCATTTCTGCGGCCGCCCCTCAGCTGTTCCCTGTTCCCTGTTCCTGTTTCCTGTCCGTGTCCGATGAGCCGGCCCGCGCCCCCCCGGGCCGGGGGGGCGGGGCGCGGTGAGCCACCCGGGGGGGGGGGGCCGCGGTATACGCCCGCCCCCCCCGGGCGTGCCCGGGCGTCCCCCCCCCCGCGGGGGGGCGCCCCCCCGCCCCCCCC
>NZ_JBHXQO010000115.1:0-6359 GCF_042717135.1 Streptomyces sp. NPDC058620 | reverse complement strand
CACCCCCGGCCTGCGAGACCACCGCCCGGCCGCCGCCCTCGGTGCGGACACGCGGGTATGACCCGATACTCTTCTTCACCTGAGAAGTGCCTCCGGCTGGAGCAGGAACAAGGACCTCGACAATCCTCATTCTTGCTGGTCAGAGGCACTTTTCGCTTACCTGACCACCCGTCGCACGGCCCGCTTCATGAAAGCGTGAGGCTAATGTGCGTCATGCGCCGCGAAGCGCTGCGGGAACCACGGCGGCTCGGACCGTCGCGGGAAAGGGTGCCCCTGCACTGGCTCGCCCACAGCCCGAGTGACGTCAGTCAAGAGGGGGCGACGCCACTGGAGCGGGAGTGCTCCGACCGTGCCGGGTAGCGCGTAGCGAAGAGGTATCGCCGTGGGCATTGGCGCTCGGGAAAAGAGGACGTGGCTGCTTCTGACCATCGACGGGCCGAGATGAACCGGGGAGCATCACGCGCATTCACCCGCCCGCACCATCTTGGCGAGCGGCTCGCCGAAGCGACGCTTATTGATGGACTCATGAGCGCACGCTGCGAGAAGACGAGCCGCGACTCGTGTAGCGGGAGCGGACAGAAGATGAAGGAGCTCCTCCCCCGCCCCAGCCTTGGACCTTGGCTCCGCTGGGATAGACGTCGGCGCCGGACCGAAGCGTTTCCCCGGACGCGGTGGGCTGTGTTTCCTCCGCACGGAGGAAGGAAGACACGGGACGTGTGCCGGGCTCCGGCGCAGCCCGTATAGAAGTGCCGGAAGAGCAAGGAGTTATGAGATGGCAGTCGAGGCCGTAAAGACGGAAAGTCCCTGTGCCATGATGCGCCGCGCGGCTGCGAGCGCCCGCCAGGAGATCAAACGCCGCGGAGACGAGATCGTCCGCCTGCAGAGCGAAATCAGCCAACTCAAGGGGCAGCCAGACCCGGACCAGAAGGTGATTTCCGCCCTCGAGCAGAGGTTGGCGAGCCTGGAGGAGCAGCTCAAGCAGGACGAGTTGTCTCTCGACACTCTCGAGCAGGTGATCAGCGAGAACTGCTAACGGGCGGACGGCCTCTGCTCGACCGCGCCCGCCTGCGCAACAGCCACGGTCCATCCCCAGCTCGAGATCGGCATCGGCATCGGCATCGTGTACTGGTGCGTCTCCGAGCCGTTGGCCCTTTGGCCAACGTTGGCCCCCATCCTAGTGTCCTGCGCCGGAGATCCGTTGGCAGAAGCGGGCGAGTGAGTCGAGGATCTCCTCGGCCGTCTTGGTCCAGATGAACGGTGTTGGGTTTTCGTTCCATTCCTTGACCCAGGCGCGGATGTCGGCTTCCAGAGACCGCACGCTTTTGTGGGAGCCGCGGCGGATCTTCTGGTCGGCGAGGAAGCCGAACCACCTCTCCACCTGGTTGATCCAGGACGAACCGGTGGGGGTGAAGTGCAGGTGGAATCGAGGGTGTTCAGCGAGCCATGCCTTGATGGCCGGTGTCTTGTGGGTGCCGTAGTTGTCGCAGATCAGGTGGACCTGGAGGTGTCCCGGGACCTCTTTCTCGATCTTGATGAGGAACTTCTTGAACTCCACTGCCCGGTGCCTGCGATGCAGTGAGGTGATGACTTCACCGGTTGCGACGTCGAAGGCCGCGAACAAGGTAGTCAGACCGTTGCGGACATAGTCATGGGTGGGGCATGCCCGGCATCATCGGCAGCACCGGCTGAGAACGGTCCAGGGCCTGTATCTGGGACTTCTCGTCCACCGACAGCACCACCGCGCCTTCGGGCGGGTTGAAGTACAGCCCCACCACGTCGTAGACCTTCTCCACGAACAACGGATCCGTCGACATCTTGAAGGTGTCGCTCAGGTGCGGCTTGAGCTGAAACTTCCGCCAGATCCTGCCCACGGTCGACTTCGACAGCCCGCTGCGGTCGGCCATCGACTTGCGCGACCAGTGCGTTGCGTTCTTCGGGATCTCCTCCAGCGTGCTGACCACGACCGCTTCCACCTGATCAACACTGATGCTGGGCGGCCGGCCCGGCCGGGGCTCGTCCACCAGCCCATCCAGCCGACCGGCCAGGAACCGGCGACGCCACTTGCGGACCGTGTCCGCCGCGATCCGTAACTCCCGAGCCACCACGACAGTCGGTGGAACATCTGCGCCGTCACACGCCAGCACGATGCGGGCCCGCAAGGCCACGGCCTGCGCAGACGACGCCCGCCGGGCCCAACGCTCCAACACCACACGCTCGTCGGCGGACAACAACAACGGTTCCAACTTCGGGCCACGACGTGGCACCGGCACATCCTCAGAAGCAGTCACACACAAACTAACGACGGATCTCCGGCGCAGGACACTAGCGAAGGAGTCCGGGACGCCCCGACGACCGCCATCGACCGACACGGGCCTGCACGAGGGCGTCGACGGTAGCGAGAAGGGAGACCCTGCCGTCGGCGTGCACATAGCGGCGACTGCAGGAGGCCTTGATCCTGCATGGCACCGTCCGTGGGGCAGACGACCGGGGTCGGCGAGCGGGGTCGCCATGACGGAGCCGGCCGCGGCAGCCCCGCTCCGGTTTGTCAGGTACCTGACCGTAGTCGCCCTCTGAACCGGAATCGCGGTCGGGCTGCCGCCTAGCTCTGGTCAGTCCCCGCCAGGACGGTGAGAACGCGCCGGGTCTTGCTCTCGGGGTGCTCGGAAAGCACCACCCCGCGCTCCCGCACCGCGTCCTCCAGTTTCCGCTGCTTGCGCTCGGCCCGCGCCGTGAACTTCTCGACGTCGTCCTCGTCCTTGGGCTTCACCCGGATCGATGCCTCCAGAAAGTCTAGGTCGGCTACCGACCATGCATCCAGATCCACCTTCAGGTCGTCAAGTGGAACATCATCGACCTTCGTCGAGAAAATCGGCCCCAGCGCGACCAGCCCGTCGAGCCGGATGGCGGGCGCGCAAGCGTGCAGGAACTGGCCCTGCACCGCGTCCATCGACGCGGCAGGATCGGCACCGGGCTTCACGGCGTCCGACAGCATCCCCGGCGGTCCCCCGTGCACCAGAGAGGCGGCGAGCATACGGCGGTTCCCCGACCAATCCTCCTCTATCTTGTACGTGAACGGCTCCGCTTCAAACGGGGCGGAGAACCGGCCGACCAGTTGCTCCCCGGTGCACGGGCGCAACTTGACGGTCAGGTCGCCCGGGCCCCCGCCGATCCTGAACCGCACGATCACGCCGCCGTCCAGCAGCGGCACCCGGCCCTCGGCAACGCCGTCCCGGCCCTCGGCAAACCAGATTCGACGCCTCGTCATCGGGCTGCTCGACCCGCTGAGGGCCGACAACGCCGCCGCCACATCACCCTCGATGTTGACCTTGATCTCGATCGGCAACAGGTCCATCGCATTTCTCCTCCCTCCAGCTCGGGGGGTCTCCGTCTGGGCCCACCCGGAAGACGAACTCGCCGAGGCCCGCCGGCCGCATCTCGCACGAACCGGGGATGAGAGTCTCGTCCGGCGACGGTGTGCGCGGGGGCAGGAAGTCCTTCAGGAAGAGAGGCAGCGCGTCGTGTCGGACGCCTCGCCGAAGTACTATCCCGGTGCCACCCTGCGCGAACTCGCTGCAACCGCCTTGCTGGGCCGCTGGGACGGGATCACCGTGCGGACGCCACGCTTGCACACCCGAGCAGCCATGCGCGGACGACTCGTCTTCCGGTTACCAGTTCGGGGGCACGTCGGATCCGAAACCGCCGCCTGCGGGGCGCTTTTCGAAGTGGAGATGGGGGCCGGTGGACTTCCCGGTGGAGCCAACCTCTCCAATCTTCTGACCGGCTCTCACAGAACCGCCGTTCACCGTCCGCTCGGAGAGGTGGCAGTACCAGAAGTCGAAACCGCCGGTGCGCAGTACGAGGAAGTTGCCGAAACTGGCGTCATCGCGTCCGCTACGGGCTATGGAACCGCTGCGCACCGCGACACATGGCTTGCCCTCAGGAGCGGCATAGTCGGCGCCGGTGTGATAGCCCAGGCTCCACATGGAGCCCTTCTTGCGGTAGGGGGTCGTGACACCGTGTCGCGGTACGGGAGATGCGACGCGGGCACCAGACGCTGCGCCCCTCGCCGGGACGCGGAGCCGGTCCCAGGAAGTCTTGCCCGGAATGCCGTTGGCATCGGACCCCGTGAACCTGAGTTTGCGCTGCCAGGCGGCGTACGACTGTTTATCGGCATCGGTCCACTCGAGACCGGGACCAGTCTGGTACTTCCCGCATCCTTCCGCCACCAGGCGTTTACCCATCGCCGTGATCACAGGACTGCGTTGCCCCTTGTGGAAGAATTCCGCTCCTGGGAACTGCGCCAACGCAGGCATAGCCATCCCTGCTTTCAGTACGGGGCCGGATCACGGTGCGGATTCGCCCGCTGAACGCGCGAGATGTCACCGTACCGGCGCCAGATGTAGTTGATTGCTGCGGCGATGTTCGCCACCGGGTCGTAAATTCGGTCAGACGTGCCCCCGGTGGTTCTCGGCGAACGTACCGGGTATTGCCTGGGCGTAGCTGCTCGAACAGTTGAGCCTGGCCCCGTCTGACTGAACTGGGCCGGTTGTGTTTACGTCGTTCCGGTTCGCCGATTTCGGCCTCATGGGCGACTCGCGGAATATGAGCGTCAGCAAGTTTGCTCCCTTGCCGATTCCCGTGACCCAGTTCGGTGCACCGGTCCTGCCGCATGGCTGCTCGGCAAACGCGCAGGCCTCCCTTATCGAGGGCCACTCCCGAGCGCGTCGAGAAGCGCACGGAACTCTTGGTGATGGCCCCGGGGTGGCGGCAGACCTCATCGTTGCGCTTGCCGAACCGCACGTTGGACAGAGCAACCATCGTGCCTCCTCAGCGGATTGGAGGCCGGTAATGGGGTGAGCCATGGGGTGAGCCTCCAGGTCGGCGCAGCAGCGCGCCTGCCTGAAAGGTGCGTGCCCTCGGATCGCGCACTGCTTGCCAAAACAGCCGCCCTGCTTTTACCATGCGCCTGATTGGAGTCGCGCGCAAACCCGGGCAACGTGCGGGCATACGGGTTCTCTTGGTCCCGTCCATGCCCTCGGGCTGTGGGGTCCTATTGATCAGAAACTCATGGGGTTCACTCGTCGAGGATGTAGCGGACGTGCGGGGCTTTGAAGTATCCGGTGACGATGTGGGGCTGGCGTTGTCGGCGGTGGAAGAACCTGCGGGTTTCGGCGGCGAGTTCGGCCTGGTTCCTGGCCCGGTGGGTGTGGGGCAGGCTGCGTTTGAGGTCGGCGTTGACCAGCTCGTCCGGGTTCAGCTCGGGTGAGTACGACGGCAGGAAGTGCAGCTCGATCTCGTCCTCGTGGGCGGCGAGCCAGGCCCTGACGGTCTTCGAGCGGTGGGCCGAGTGCCGGTCGACGATCAGGTGGACCTTGTGGTCGAAGTGCCCGACGAGGCGGGCGAGGAAGCGGCACATGACCTTCGCGTCGAACGACTCCGTGAAGACCATGAAGTGCATCCGGCCGCGAGTGCTGATCGCGGACATCGCGTTCACGGAGAACCGGTTCCCGGTGCGGCGGGCGACCGGTGTCCGGCCCTTGGCGCCCCAAGTACGGCTGGTGACCTGGTCCGAGCGGACCCCGACCTGGTCGCCGAAGAGGACTTCGCCGTTCTCCGCCTTCGCCCTGGCCCGGATCGTCGGCCAGGTCTCCTCGTGCCAGGCGCGGACCGCTTCCGCATCCTGCTCGACCGCCCGCTTGTCCGGACGCTGGAAGGTCAGCCCCCAGCGTTTCAGGTACTTGCCCACCCCAGGCTCGGTGAAGCGGACTCCGTACAGCTTGAAGATCAGCTCCCCTATCTGTCCTCGCGTCCACAGCTGTCCGGAGAGCCCCAGGCCGGAGGGAGTGTGATCGAGGACAGCCTGCCGGACAGCGGCCTGCTCGGCTTCCGACAGCACCTGGTGCTCACCCACGCGACGGCCTCGCGGGCGAGACAGCAGCGCGTCCCGGCCGCCGGCCCGCCACCTCACCCACCAGTTGTCCACGGCCCTGGCCGACACCTTGAACAGGGCGGCAACCTCCACCCGGTCCCGGCCCTCCACCAGCGCGGACACCGCCAGCAACCGCACAGCCTCCTGCGCGTCCGGCGACCACGTCCGCGCATCCCCCACCAGACCACTCACACACCATCAACGAGCCTGAACCCAAAGCGTTTCGGTTCAATAGCTGTGCAAACGGTCCCTTGCGCAGTCTGCCCGGAACTCGTTTCCACTCGGGACGCCGTCGAACACTTTGCCGATATCGGTCTTCATTGCGAGGTCCGCCGTTACTGAGGCTGAACTCGTGATGTCGTGAGGGGTGACGGCTGGCCGGTGGCTGCGGTATCACCGGAGTCATGCGGTATCCACAAGGTGGCGGGCT
>NZ_JBHXQO010000114.1:0-6385 GCF_042717135.1 Streptomyces sp. NPDC058620 | reverse complement strand
CAGCAGACCGCCACCATCGCCAGCAGCGTGCGAATGTGAACACGACGGCCAAACCTCGGCCCTCGACGCGCACCGCCAACCATGCACGAGCTCGTTAGCGTCACTCATTGCGCTAACGCACCCGCCCCGAAAACCGAGCACCCTCACGTGTGCCGAGGCCCTGGGGCCAGCCCCGATCAGAGATCACGATCTATGGCTGGAGTACTGGCCAGCTCCAGCTCTGTGCTTGCCGTGCGTTCTGAACTCACTTTGTGAAGGCTTCTGTTGCCTGCCGTCAGCTACAGGTGCCGATGATGGTGGTCCTGGCGCGCGGGACGGTGGTCAGTTTGGCGGGTGGAGTCGGTTCGGGGGGACGGCTGCGGGCTGCGGAGGTGCATGATCTCGTCGTGCTGGGCGGCGAGCCGGGATAGCGCGAGCTTCTTGAACGCGGTCAGCTCTTCGATGGACTTGTCCCTGTCGGCGAGATGGTCCTTCAGCTCGGCGCTCTGGGCCTTCAGGCGTGCGATCTGGGCGTCTCTGGGGTTCTGGCGCCTTCCCGGCCTCCCGGAGGGCCGCCAGACGGTACGAACTCGTCACTGAGGTGCTGGTATGGCCCTTCTCGAACGCTGCCGTTGCGGTCCTTCTTCGGGTAGAAGCCGGTGCGGGTCACTCCCGCTTCTGCTGCGAGGGTCTTGAGGTCGCATCGGCCGCCGGGTGGAAGTTCGCCGCGAAGGAGCCGGTCCATGGCGGCCCGGATGGCTGCCTCGTTTCGGGTCCGGTCGGTGTCACTGATCCTGCCCATGCACTCCTCCAGGGGTGGCGGTGAGGGCCGCGTCGATGGCGGCGACGATGTGGGGGCCCGCTCGGCCTCGGCCGTGAGCCGTGCCTTCTCGGCTTTCTGGGACCGGCTGATCTTGCCGATGAAGACCCTGCTGCTGACTGCTGCTGAAGCCCAGACGGGCCGGTGGCAGGGGTGGTGGGTGGCCTGCGGGCATCGGGCAGAGTCACACATCCCGGCCAGGGGCCGGCTGCGGTCTTTGGTCTGGCCGAGCTTGAGGCAGAGGGCCTTGTCCGGGTCGATGAACCAGCAGTAGTTCGCGATGCCCAGGTGCAGGGTGCCGGCTCGCTGCGACAGCAGGTTGATCACTTCCTGGTCGCTGCGCTTGATCTGCGGGCCGGTCGTGTCCTGGAGGAGTTCGGTCTCGACGGACTCGAAGAAGCTCACGAGGTCACGGGCGCCCGGGCCGACTGACTGGTGGCCTGCCTGGAAGTCGCGGAATGCCTGCAGGGTCAGGGTGAGGTTGCGGTTGTGTTCTGACTCGCCGACCTCGGCGAGGAACTTGGCCTGTGCTCCGCCGGGCCGGTTCGCACAGCCCTCAGTGATGACCACGGACAGGTGTTTGAGCTGGATCTTTGCGGCCAGAAGTCCGCCGGGGCGGTGGACGATCTCGACGGCCAGGGTGCGTCGCAGGATTCGCAGGTTGAGCGGGTCATGCGGAATCGGAGCGAGGCCGAGACGGGCCCCTTCTTCGCCGTTGACCCACTCCCGGAAGCGTTCGTAGCGGCCGTGGAAGACGAGGGTTTGTGGAAGCAGGTGGGACGCATCGGGGCCGGCGAGTTGCCGGGCGACGCCAGCCGCCTCGTATGCCTCGGCGGCGACGACCCATTCGTCCCAGACGCCCCCGATTTCCCTCCCTTGATCAGCTTGCCCTTGAGGCGGTGCCGGACCCGGCCGGGCCCGATTTTGTCCGCGGCGAACAGCGAGAGAGTCCAGGGGGGACCTGCCCGTCGCCGTCCGCGCGGTCGATGACAGCGGCGTGACGCACCCAGAGGGGGGCCACCCCGACCTGGGCGAGGGTCTGCTCGAGCAACGGGAGGATGAGCTCCCAGCGTCCGCCGGGTTCCACCCAGTGACGGCGGGGATCCGATCCGCCCGTTCTGACCTCCCTGACCAGGGCCTTGAGGCTGACGTGGAACAGTGGGTCGGTCGGATCCCATTCCTTCGTGATCTTGTAGTCCAAGGTGTCTGGAGCCGTCTGGACCAGGGGTCTACCGGTCCTCGCGTGCTGCTGCAACGTCTCGACCAGGGCTGCTTCCCGCTCGGCCAGGGGCATCGCCGGACCCCTCCTGCACCGTGGAGAAAACCAGCACCGGCTTCGGCGTCCCTCTCTTCCTCTCCTCTGCTGGAGCACCACCACCGCCTGCTCCGGGACTGTTCCTCCGTCAGGAGCGTAGACCCGCTTGCCGCAGGCCGATCGCCGCCAGGTCGGCGATGACCTGCTCGTCGCCGCGCCGCCAAGCTGCTGCGAAGCCGCCGGGTGGCGTGGGCAACGCTGCGAGTTCGCGCGGCGGGCCGGCGAGGACGCGCAGCGCGAGGAGGTCGGCGCCGCCCGCTCCGGCAGCGATTCGCCGGGTGACGGCGCTGCGGCGGATCCAGCGCAGGCGCGGGGGCAGCCACAGCAGCAGCACGAACACCGTCGGGATGACGATCAGGGCGACCGTGGTCAGCGTCGCCACCTGGCCCACTGTGTCCTGGAGCGAACGGCCTGCGTCGGCCAGCCCGGTGCCGGCCTCGGCGGCGGACCTGAGCGGCTTTTTCAACTGGTCTCCGACGAACGGCACCTTCGAGGCGGCGTCGCCCGCGTCGACGAGTCCGTCGGAGAGGCTGGTGCCGGCGTCTTCCGCCTTGCGGCCCGGATCAGCCAGTCGCATGATCGCGTCGCGCACGGCCAAGGCCAGCTTCACCGCGGCGTAGATCAGGGTCGCGGCGATCAGGTCCGCGAGGACCTGGCGGCACCGACGTGCCGGGGTCTGGGCGTAGAGGCGCATGAGTGTGCTCCTTTTCCGGTAGGGCATCGACGGTCGGCGACTGCTCGTTCGGCTACCCCGATCGGGTGGGGGCATTGGGAGGGCGGGACGCCGTGTGCACCGCCGCCCCATGGGCCGGGTAGCGTGGCGCATCATTCGAAGGGCTTATGGCGTGCCTCACCAGTGGATCGTGGTGCAGGTGGGAGCGACTTTGCGTAGGCGGACGGACACCTTCACGGCAGTGTGTGTCTCAGAGGTAACCCTGATGGGGCTCGAGTTCGGTGAGCAAGAGCGAGGACACGCTGTGGTCCACCTCTTGGTGGCAATAGAGCGGCTGAGCGGCTGCGAGGATCCCAACTGCGCGCTGAAGAAGACTTCGTGAAGCTCCACCAGACCCGGCCCGCGCTCGCACGCGCTTGTGCCCATCGAACGCTCACCGTGTGCTTCGATGGCCGTCGTACGACCCACCGGCCCTTCAGGCCGACACGAGTGCGGGCTCCTCGCCGGTACCTCGCATCGCGGCCGCAGGATCAGGAGCCGTGGCTCGTCGCGCTGCGCTGGGGGAGTGAAGCGACTGTGTTCCGGAAGCGTATGACTCGGGGAGTTGGCGTCCCGCCGGGACCGGTCGGTGCGCAGTCGTCTTCCGCAACGCCAGGTGGTGGACGGGCGCTCGCTTCTGTTGCTGGGCAGCTCATCCGCCCTCGGCACGGCAGTTACGATCGCCTGTGCGCGGCCCGCCCGGCCGCGGGACCGGGAAGCAGTGGGACGGGGAGGCGGCGCGTGGGCAGACGTGACTGGCGCGGGTTGTTCCGGCGCCGTCGTGCGGACGAGTTGGCGCCGATCGACGCCGACATCACAGCATTCGGAGAAGAGCTCGCCCGCCACGTGTTCGTTCCAACCGGACAGGATTCCGACGCTCTCGTGACCGAGGACTTGCGACGCGCGCTGGAGGCGTACGAGCGGGCGAAGAACGACTTCGTCGGCGACCGCGATCGACAGGACGCCGAGGACGTCATGCGTGCCCTGGCGGACGGCCGGCACGCACTCGCGTGCGCGTCGGCGCGCGCGGCGGGTGACCTGCTGCCGACGCGCCGTCCACCGTGCTTCTTCGACCCGCGTCACGGTCCGTCGACGGCGGCGGTGCGATGGTCACCGCCGGAAGGAGCGCCGCGCCTGGTGGATGTTTGCGCGGCGGACGCCATACGAATCCAGGAGGGGCACGCGCCGATCGACACCGGAAGGCTCCCTGTGCCCGCGCCCCGCACCACCCGCCAGGCCCCGGTGATCGCGCCCCGCACGCCTTCGCCTGCCCCGACGCGGCGGGCCCAGCCACGTCCCGTTCCCGGTACGCAGCCCCTGCCCGAACAGGGCACCAACTGGCGGCCGTACAGGATGTGGCCTCCCGGTACCCCCGCCGCGCAGCGTGCAGAAGGGTCGGGAAACCTAGAGACCGAGCTGCTCCGACCGGACACGGAACAGCCAGTGATCCTCGTGATCCGGCTGCATGCCGGTGGATCTGCCGAACTCATGGGCCGTCCGGCGAGGCGGCGCCTCATCAAATTCGGCAGCGGTGTGCGGCGAATGATCGTACCTCTACCTCCGAACGGCAGCGAGTCGGTACAGGTCAGGCTGGAGACGCACCGCACATGGCACATGTGGCTCCAACCGCTCGACGACCTCGTGCCGGTGCTGGAGACGAAGCTGAATTCCAACGGCCCCTACCTCTTCCGCTACCTGGGAGGTCCGGCCACGATTCGAGTCAGCCAACGCAACGGCGGTGCGTTCTGGCTGGACGAACTGACGGGCGGAGGGGAAACAGGGCAGCGGCTGATCACCGGGAAAGGCACGTTCGACGGTGAGGCCCGGCTGAGAGGGCCGGGCTTCATCCATGTCCGGTCCAGTGCGATCTGGCACGTGACGCTGCTCCGCTCCGACCAGGCAGACCAGGGTTCCGCCGTCCCTGGAGGGCCGGGCCGTCCGACGGCGGACCGGCCTCGGTAGATGACGACCCTCCAGCGTAAAGTGCCTGGTCAGCGTGGCTTTCAGGCCCAGTCCAAGCGCTGGGCAATTGAGCGGACGTTCGCCTGGATGACCGCGCACCGGCGGCTCGCCCGTGCCTGCGAGACCGATCCCGTGCGGTCCTAGACCATTCAAAGCTGAGTAACATTTGAGCTGAAACCTCATCAGCAATGGCGTAATCGCCCTCTGGGAAGCTGCTTTGGTCTCCTCTCCCGGGGAGGGGAACAACTGCGGGAGCGCTCCGGCTCAGGGCGCCGGCTAGGCGCGAGAGCGACTGGCCATGGACGGGCCGGAACCGCCGTGGCCAGCACGGGGGTTCCTCGTTGTTCCCGAACCGTGGGTACCCGCCAATTCGCAGGGCCGCGGGGGAAGCCATGTCACTGACGACGGCCGAAGCCGGGGAACCGCTCCCTTCGGCTTCCCCGTTTGCTGCAGCTGCCCATCAGACGCATCGTAGGAAGCGAGGGAGGGGCTGATACCGACCTCTGTTCACCCCTGCAGCACCCCCTCTGTCGTGTGCGGTGCGAGGGAAGGATCTCACCATGCCTGATCCATGGATGCCCCAAGCCCTTAGGGCGGACGTCGGGGACCATGCGCCGTGTGCCCCCGAGTTCCCCGCAAGGGCTATCGCGCACATCACGGCGGACAGGGAGGCCACTGCCGCGGCCCCCCTGGATCTGGTCCCCTTCGCCAATCTCAAGGGTTTCTTCACCGGCAGTGGTAAGGGCCGGGCTCCGCACATACTCTGGGATCCCTTCACAGGGGCGTTCGCCCAGTTCTTCCCCGCCACTTCCCGCAGTCGAGCCGTTTTCGACGCCGCCGGTGGTACTCGTACCAACCGGGCAGGCAAGGTCGTCATCCAGATCGAGGCCCTGTTCTTCCCGCACTGCCGAGTCAACGGCAAGGTGTTCGCAAGGCTGGTCGACACCCCTTGCAAGGGCTGGGGCAATCTCAACGCTTGGATCAGCTCCTGGGGCGTACCGGAGGTCTGGCCGATGGGTCGACCGACATCCCTGTCCCGCGATACGTGTCCAGCCGACAAGTGGAAGTCACAGGGCGGGTGGTACGCCCATGCCCATGTCCCGGAAAACGACCATGTCGACCCCGGTTCCTGGCCGGCGTTCGAGTCGCAGCCGCCTGGACCGTCCCCTGCTGAGCCCCAGTTCGAGCCGTTCCCCGGTACATCGTTCTTGCAGGCGGGACGCAAGTCACCCATCATCGCGAGAATGCACGTCCGGCTCGTCGCCGAAGACTGCAACCGTTACACGTCCAACACCGATATCGACGTGTGGGGACCGGGCGATGTGAGGTCCTACGCTGCCTGGCAGCAGAAGCTGGGTCTCGAGGGCAGCGCCGCCGACGGTATCCCCGGCCGGTTCAGCTGGGACAGGCTGGGCGTCCCCAAAGTCTGAGATTCCCCGCCCGGCGTGGAGTCCGTGACAGCAGGGGAGCGGGTTGTCGTGTCGGAGAAACGTCACAGCGGCTACTGAGGTTGAACTCGGAATGTCGTGCTGCTGATCAGACGGGTCTGATGGTCAGGCCGGTCTCGGTGAGGCAGCCGTCTATGAGGTGGCTGCGG
>NZ_JBHXQO010000113.1:0-6562 GCF_042717135.1 Streptomyces sp. NPDC058620 | reverse complement strand
GATGATCGCTGCACGTGCCCGGTTCCCCACCACACAGTCCATGATCAACGATCAAGGGCCCGACGCGCCACCGCTAACCATGCACGAGCTCGTAAGCGTTGTCCCGTAAATGATCTACGACGTGTTCGCTGACCTGCTCGTTCCTTTATCACCTGGCGAGGGCGAGGTTGTGCAGGCGGGCGATGCCGAGCATGGCGTGGTGAACGCCGTCGCCTTTGAGGCGGCGGTCGCGGAGGATCTTCCAGGTCTTCATCCGGGCGAAGGCGTGCTCGACGCGGGCGCGGACCTTGCGGTGTGAGGTGTTGTGTTCCTCTTTCCATGCCTCGAGTTCGTTCTGGCCGGGTTCGCGACGGTGCGGGATGACCAGACCGGTGCCCCGGTAGCCGCCGTCCGCGATGACCGTGGTCTGGCCGACGGCGGCCTTCGCACCGGACAGCTCCCTGCCTTGCAGTCGTTTCGGTTGCCGGGCAAAGGACGGCCGACTGCGACGACCAGCCGGGTGTCCGCGTCGATGACGACCTGGTGGTTGGTGGAGTACCGGTAGTTCTAATAGGTCATCGGTGAACCCAGGCGCGTGAGTGCAGGGGCCACCAGGCGAGGTCGAAGCTTGGATCCCTCTGCTCAGACCGGCCCTGCCTCGCCTGTGCCCTGCCGGGCGGAGACCTCGGTAGTTCCGGGGCCTTGACCTCTCGTCAAAGACCGGTCCCGCCCGGCAGACGCTCGAACCACCAGCTTTCAGCGCGACCGGCACGTGGTGGCGGCCCTTCCTGCCCGCTGTACCCGGCCGGGACGACTTCCGTGGCCGTCAACTTCACACCGTCGGGTACCGAAGCCCGGCCGTCTTTGCCGGCCAGCGCGTCGTCGTGGTCGGCGGAGGCAACTCCGGCGCCCAGATAGCCGCTGATCTCGCGTACGACACCGAACTCACCTGGGTCACACAGCGCCCGGCCCGTTTCCTCGCCGACGACATCGACGGCCGGGACCTCTTCGACGCGGCAACCGCCCGCCGCCGCGCACTTGACGCCGGGACGACCGACACCGGCGGGGTCGCGTCTCTCGGGGACATCGTCGCGGTACCGCCGGTGCGTGAGGCCCGGGATGCGGGGCTTCTCAAGACTCAGCCGATGTTCACCCGCCTCACCGCGGACGGCATCGAATGGGCCGACGGTACGAGGACCGAGGCCGACACGGTCATCTGGTGTACCGGCTTTCGCCCTGCCCTCTCCCACCTCGCCCCGCTCGGACTGCGTGGCTCACTCGGCCACATCCCGACAGTCGGCACCCGTGCTGTCGACGAGCCCCGCCTGCACCTGCTCGGCTACGGCGACTGGACCGGCCCCGCCTCCGCCACCCTCATCGGCGTCGGCCGCCCCGCGCGCGACGCGACCCGCGAGATCGCCGAACTCCTGGGCCTCATGCCGGCTGCAGGCCCCACCCTGCCGCAGCCCAAGAGGGGTTTCTAGAAGGCATCACAGGACCTGAGAGCTTCGGCGCTCCAGGAGCAGGACGTCACGCCAAACGCCGTGATGGCGGCCGATGCGATCTCGGGTGCCGATCACCCGGAAGCCGGCCCGCTCGTGGAGGGCGAGGCTCGCCGTGTTCTCGGGGAAGATGCCGGACTGGATCGTCCAGATGCCGGCCGCTTCGGTCGAATCGATGAGGGCGTCGAGGAGGGCACGGGCGATGCCCTTGCCGCGTGCCCTCGGATGTACGTACACCGAATGCTCGACGACTCCGGCGTACGCGCAGCGGTCGGAGACCTTGGACGCGGCGACCCAGCCCAGCACCTTTCCGTCATCCGGGTCCTTGGCGATGAACCGGTGCTCGGGCAGCTTGGCGGCGTCGAACTCGGGCCAGGTCGGAGCCTGGTGCTCGAAGGTGGCGTTTCCTTCGTCGATGCCCGACTGGTAGATGGCGAGGACCTGTTGGGCGTCCACAGTAGTCAGCGGCACGATCTTCGGTGCGTCAGCAGGCATGGTCCGCCTCCTGACCCAGGATCGCCCGGACCGCGGCCGGGAAGCACTCCAGGCAGGCGGCGTTGACCGTGTAGCGCGTCGAGGTGCGCTGCCGCTCGGCGAGGACGAAGCGGACCTCGGCAAGGATCTTCAAATGGTGCGACACCGTCGACTGCCCGATGGGGAGCCGCTCGACGATCTCCCCGACCGCCATCGGCCGCCGCTCGGCGGACAGCAGGTTCAGTACGCGTACACGCATCGGGTCGGCGAGCGCCTTGAACCAGTCGGCATAGGTGACGGCGTCTTCGTGGCTCAGCAGCTCCGGTCCACGCTCAGTACTCTTCATCGATTATCGACGATAGTCGATTAAATGCACGCACGGAAGACCAGGGAGCGCTGCCGTCGCCCGTTCAGGCGGCGTACTTGCCCAGGATGTGGCCCATGGTGGCGAGCACGGACGGCTCGACCCGGTAGTACACCCAGGTGCCGCGCCGCTCGGACGTGAGCAGGCCCGCTTCCTTCAGCTTCTTCAGGTGGTGCGAAACGGTCGGCTGGGAGACGCCGACGTCGGAGATGTCGCAGACGCATGCCTCGCCACCCTCGTGCGAGGCGACGGCGGAGAAGAGCCGCAGGCGAACCGGGTCGCTCAGGGCCTTGAACATCGCAGCGGTGCGTACCGCTTCCTCTCCGGTGAGGGGGCGTTCGTTCAGCGGCGGGCAGCAGGGAGCCACGTCCGGCTCCAGCAGCGGCAACACCTTCACATTCGACATACGTCTATGTTGACACACATCGAACCAAGCCGCCGATCGTGGCGGCCGGCAGCCTGGATCCGAGAAGGGCGCGCTGCGGTCCCGGGCGGCGCGGGATCATCAAATTCGACACATGTCTATGTTGACAACAGTCAATGCAAGTGCGAGGCTCGACGCATAGACAGGCATCGAATCAGGGAGTTCTTGCCATGGCTTCACGTATCCGGACCGCCCTGACCGCTGTCGGATCCCGCCCCACGGCGCACCGCTCGCCGGACACCGAATTCTGCGAGTCGTGCTCGCAGGTGTGCGATCCCGCCTGCCGGTCCGTTGCCTACCGCCACCGTGTGGAGCTCTCGGTCTCGCTGTACGGCCGCACTCCCTGATCCGAACCGACACCCGCCTCCCGCACAGCCCGTCACCAAGGAGAAACAGTCATGAGCGAGCAGAAGCTTCCGGTCGTCGTGATCGGCGCCGGTCCGGTCGGCCTGGCAGCCGCCGCCCACCTGGTGCAGCGCGGCATCGAGCCCCTGGTAGTGGAAGCTGGAGCCGACGCGGGCAGTGCCGTCCGTGAGTGGTCGCACGTGCGGCTGTTTTCGACTTGGTCCGAGGTCGTCGACCCGGCGGCCGAGAAGCTGCTCGCCCCGACCGGCTGGACCACGCCCGATGGTGCGACGTACCCCTCGGGCGGTGACTGGGCCGCGGACTACCTCCAGCCGCTTGCCGACGTTCTGGGCGACAAGGTCCGCTTCGGTGCTCGCGTCACCGGTGTATCGCGCCTGGGCCGCGACCGGGTCGTGGACGCCGACCGTGAGCAGCAGCCGTTCACCGTCCATGTCCTGAACACCGACGGCTCGGAGGAGCGGATCACCGCCCGCGCCGTCATCGACGCCTCCGGCACGTGGTCCACGCCCAGCCCGATCGGCGGCGACGGCCTGCCCGCCCTGGGCGAGCGTTCGGCCTCCGGCCGCATCTCCTACCGCGTACCCGACCTCAAGGACCCGGTTGTACGGGCCCGATACGCCGGCAAGCGCACCGCCGTGATCGGCTCCGGCGCCTCCGCGTTCACGGCCCTCGCCTACCTGGCCGACCTCGCCAAGGACGCGCCCGGAACGCATGCGGTGTGGGTTCTGCGGCGTGGGATCGGCGGCTCCACGTTCGGCGGCGGCGAAGCCGACGAGCTTCCCGCACGCGGCGCTCTGGGCCTCGCGGCCAAGGCCGCAGTGGAAGAGGGGTACGCCTCGGCTGCCACCGGCTTCCGGACCAGCGTGGTCGAGAAGGCCGACGACCGGCTTGTGCTCGTGGCCGAGGGCGGCCACCGGCTCGACCCGGTCGACGAGGTCATCGTCCTCACCGGATTCCGCCCCGACCTGTCCTTCGTCTCCGAGCTCCGCCTCAGCCTCGACGAGCGACTCCAGGCCCCGACGGAGCTTGCCCCACTGATCGACCCCAACCAGCACTCCTGCGGAACGGTCTACCCGCACGGCGTGAAGGAGCTGTCCCACCCGGAGCAGGGCGTCTACCTGGTCGGCATGAAGAGCTACGGCCGCGCACCGACGTTCCTCGCCATGACCGGCTACGAGCAGGTCCGCTCCATCGCGGCTGCCCTCGCCGGGGACCAGGAGGCAGCGGAGCGCGTCGAGCTGACACTTCCGGAGACCGGAGTCTGCGGCGGCGCGGGCCTCTTCGACGAGCCCGACGCGGCCGAGTCCGAGGGTGGCGGCGGCTGTTGCGCCGCTCCCACCACTGTCCAGATCGGCGTAGGAGCCCCGGCACCTTCCGGCGGCTGCTGAGCCCTCACCCACCCCTCTAGCAGGAGGCACGCCATGTCCCGCGTACAACTCGCCCTCCGCGTCCCCGACCTCGCCGCGTCGATCGCGTTCTACACCAAGCTCTTCGGCACCGAGCCCGCCAAGCTCCGCGACGGCTACGCCAACTTCGCCATCGCAGAGCCCCCGCTCAAACTCGTCCTCATCGAAGGGAACGCGGGAGAGGACACCCGCATGGATCACCTCGGCGTCGAGGTCGATACCACCGAAGCCGTGCACGCCGCCACCACCCGCCTGAACGATGCGGGCCTGGCCACGGCCGAGGAGAAAGACACCACCTGTTGCTACGCCCTCCAGGACAAGGTCTGGGTCCACGGCCCCGGCCAGGAACCCTGGGAGGTGTACGTCGTCAAGGCGGACGCCAACTCCCTGGCCAAACAGGAAGGCAGCACCTGCTGCGCCACCCCGGCCGCCGCCGACACCGGCGCGGGCGAACCTGTCGCCACCAGTGGCTGCTGCTGACCCGACGATGACCGATCCCCACACCAGCGAGGCCGCGACCGGAACAGGGGACCGGTCGCTGCCTCGCGGCGTCCTCCCCGCGCTGGTGCGCCACCCAGATCACCGGCGCGATCCTCGTCGAAGGCACCTGGTACTGCCCCTCCATGCCCCAGCCCCTCATCGACGCGACGAAGGACCTCTACGCCGAGCGCATCGACCGTGAGACCTGGACCAAACTGATCGCCGCCCGCAAAGCTTTCCGCCTTGTACCCAAGGAGAACGAGGACCCGCAAGGCCACCAGCGCATGATGTGTCCCGCCGAAGCCGGCAAGGGGCAGTGCCTCCTCAAGCCGCGCAGCCTCAGCCGCGGCATCTACCTCCCGCTCGTCGACCCCGAGCCCAGCCCCGCCGGCCCCGTGAAGGTCTGCCGCCAGCGGAGCCTCACCATCGCCCCGGAAGCCGGTGCCAAGCACTGGCAGGCTCTGGAGTACGGGGAGACGAGCAATGGCAGAAGGTCTACTTCCGCCTCCGCAACAGTGTCGAGGGCTACAACGGCTACGCGAAAAACCCCCTCGCGGAAGCCATCGAGGCATCGGGCCGCATCCGCGGCCTCGCCGCCCAGACCGTTCTGCTCGTCTTCCAGCTCGCCCACGCCAACCGCCGGAAGATCAAAAACGCTCTGAACGCACCCCCTACTGGGGTCCCCGTAGTAACCGCCGCAAGAACAACGGATATCGCTGACCTGCTGGGATCTGGCTTGGAGCGCTGGTCAGCCTTCCCGTCCGACTTGTTCAACGATGGCGCCCTCGCGGTGTTTGCGCAGCTCCCGGTACAGCGTGGAGCGGCTGACGCCGAGCTCGGCGGCGACCTGCTCGGGGATCGCGCCGTCCTTGATCCGCTGAGCTGCCCCGGCTCGGGTGGTCGCGTTCAGCTTCGCCGGACGCCCCGTCGGCAGGCCGCGGGCTTCCTTGGCTGCGCGGGCGCCGGCGGCGCGCTCCAGCATGTAGATCCGTTCCATCTGGTCGGTCAGGGCGCGTCGGAGGTGGCTGATCGCGCGGGTGAGCTGACCCTTCCTGCCGCGATCGACCGGATTCGGCCCGGTCAGCGCCCCCCTTCGCCCGCACCGACGCAGCATCCGCGATCGCGGACGTCCAGTCCAGATCGCCCCTGGCACCAAGCTCGTCCAGCACCGCCCGGTGCAGCCTGCGCCACAGCCCGGCCTCGGTCCACGCGGTGAACCGGCGGTGCGCAGTGGCGGGCGAGATACCGAACGACTGCGGCAGATACCGCCACGTGCACCCGCTCGGCCGTGATCACCGCCCGCTCGTCCACCGGAGCAGTACCCCCGCCCGCCGGCTCCACCCGAGACTGACCCACCGCTCGGCCTGGACCGCCGAACTGGGTGCCCTGCCGGTCATCGAGGGCACCGTGATCCGTCCGCAGGTAGAGCACCTGCCCAGCGGCGCGACACCGAAGCCGGTCTGGCTGTGGTGGTCGGGCACCGACGCCACCGAAACCACCGTCGACCTGCTCTGGCAGGCATTCCTGCGACGCTTCGACATCGAACACACCTTCCGGCTCTTCAAAC
>NZ_JBHXQO010000112.1:0-6755 GCF_042717135.1 Streptomyces sp. NPDC058620 | reverse complement strand
AAGCTACCTCGCCGGCCTCCACCTCCGAGCCTCCATGATCTGGATCGACGACCTGCTCAAGACCACCGCGTGATCACGACATCACACAGGCCCTAAGCGCGTCTGGGACATGCCTCCACCACCCCGCCTCCACCCACACCGCGTAGTAAGGACAGCCACATGAAGGAGGTCACCAGCGCTCGTACGCGGTGAAGGGCTTGGCGGAGCTCCCCGAGCGGACGGCGATGATCCGGTCCTTGTACGGGAGCAGGCCGTCGAAGGAGCCCGCGTTGTCCCGGAAGGTGCGGTCCTCCTCCTCGTCTCCGGTGGCGGCGTCGAAGCCGTACAGGTAGTCCCCGTACCTGTCGGATCCCTTCACGGCCATGACCCGACCGGCATGGGCATGCAGTCCCTGGATGACGAAGGCGGCCCCGCCGATGTCGTCGTTCTGCCACAGTTCGTCGCCGGATGTCAGGTCGAAGGCGACGAGACGTCCCCAGGGGCCGCCGTCGGTGAGCGCGAAGAGTCGCTTGTCGGAGACGACCGTGTCCGGGCCGATCGAGCCGTAGTCGTCGCCGGTGACCTGGACCCGCGCCCCGGGGCGGCCGTCCGGCCCGAAGGTGAGGAAGGCCTCGATGCCCCGGTCGCCCTCGTCGACTCGCAGCACGATCGGGTCGGTGGCTGTGATCGTCACGCTCGAGCCGGTGGTGACACCGTTGCGGGTGTCGAGGGGGGTGGTCCACCGTTCCTTGCCGTCGGCAGGGTCGAAGGCGGCCAGCTTCACCTCCTCGCCGCAGGCCAGTACTGCGACGACCTGCTTCGGCGCGATGGCGGTCCTGGCCGGGGCGCAGCCCTTCGGCACCGCGGCCGTCCAGCGTTCGGAGCCGGTGAGCAGATCGAATGCGCGCACGGTGGTGGTGTCCGTTCCGGTCCCGGCGTCGAGGACCACGCCGAGCCCGCCGCCCGCGGCGAGGGCATCGGATCTGTCGGCGGTGCCCCCGTTCGCCGGGGCGAGGGTGGTGTTCCACAGTTCGCGCCCGTCGGTGAGGTCAAGCGCGGTGACGACGGCACAGTCCCCGCTGGCTTCTCCGATCTTTCCGGTGTATGCGACCAGCACGCGGGTGCCGTCGGCGGTCTTGCTGGCGGCGCAGATATCGGTTCGCCGCGGCGGGACGAACTGCCAGCGTTCCTTGCCCGAGTCGGCGTCGAAGCCGGTGACGGCGTCGTACCGGGCGAGTGCGAGGGTGTCGCCGACGAGCCAGGTCTGGTGGGTGCTGTCCTCGGGTGCCTTGTTTTCGCTCCGGGAATCCCAGGCTGTCGTCATCGAGGATCCCGGCCAGTAGCCCAAGAGATCCAGGGTCGCCCAGGCAGTGCCGCCGACGATCGCCAGTGCGACGCCTATGCCGGTAAGGCAGCCGAGCCGGGACCTCCATGCGCGTGGAGTTCCCGTGCCGCCTCTTCGGGCGCTGTTCGTTGGCTCCGCCATGAAAATCCCCGTCCCTGGTTCAGCCACCCGGATGGCCTACAGCGTAGATGCCAGTGATCATCAGGGCCGACCGCAGGCGATGGCAACCCGTGAGGAGAAACCATCCCCGCGTGCGGGGGAGACGCGAAGCCCCCTGCGCTGCCTGGACGTCCACCGACGCGCGCTGCCGCCTCCAGCACGAACAGACCGGAAGGTGGAAAGTCGCCGGCGGCACGGCCACGCACGGCGAAGTCCGGCGGAGGGTGGCCCAAGGGCCGGGGCCGGGTTGTTGTCTTTGCGACCAAGCCGGGCCTGGCCTGCAGGATTATCGAACGGTTCCTGGACGCCGGACACTCCGTCGGCCGGGTCACCGGCGACGGGGTCTACGGCAGCAACTCGAAACTGCGTGCGGCTCTGGAGGAGCGCGGCATTGACCACATCCTCGCAGTGGCCTGCTCAGCCAAAGTGCCCACCGGCGCAGGCAAGTTCCGCGTCGACGCCTTAAGAAGTCATCTCAATTGGTGAGTCTGCGGTAGCAGATGAGGGTGCAGGCAATGCTCGTGAAGGCGAGGAAGTGCTCGGCTTTACGCTCGTAGCGGCGATGGAGTCGGCGGCAGCCGGCGAGCCAGGACATGGTGCGTTCAACGGTCCAGCGGTGGCGGCCCAGTCGCTGCGAGGACTCGATTCCCTTACGGGCGATGCGCTGCTGGATGCCGCGCCAGCGTAACCATCGTCGCAGGTGAGCGTAGTTGTAGCCCTTGTCGGCGTGGAGCTTTGCGGGTTTGCGGCGCCGCGGTCCGCGGCGGGAGCGGATCGGCGGTATCCCTTGCACGAGCGGGATCAGGGCTTGGCTGTCGTGCAGGTTCGCCCCTGAGATTCCGACGGAGAGGGGCAGACCGGTTCGCTCGGTGATCAAATGGATCTTCGACCCGTACTTGCCCCGGTCGACAGGATTCGGACCTGTCAGGTCCCCCTTTTCAGGGCCCGCATGTTCACCGAGTCGATCGCGCAGCGGGACCAGTCCAACTCGCCGCGGGAGCCGAGTTCGTCGAGCACCACGCGGTGGAGCTTGGCCCACACCCTGGCTTTCGACCACTCGGAGAAACGCCGATGAGCCGTCGCCCCCGACGGACCGAACGAAGCGGCGGGCAACTGCTGCCACGTGCAGCCCGACGTGGCCACGAACACGATCGCAGCCAGCACCTCACGATCACCATGCCGACGCCGACCGCCTCCCTGAGGCCGCGATGGCGCCTCCGGCACCACCCGCTGAAACAACTCCCACAACTCATCCGGCACCAGCCGCTCAACAATCCCCACCATTGACGACAGCCTACCGACCCCACCAAATGAGATGGCGTCTAAGGCGTTGCATGCGATCTCTCGGTTTTGTGACAGTGGAGTGAGAGACAGCGGGGCTTGAGGGCGTTGCTGCTGGTCGTGGGTTGTTTTGGGGCTGAGAGGTCACTGTCTTGGAGGTGAGAGATCCACGGGGCATCGCTGTCGTGGAGCGTTATCGCGTGAGGGGTGACGCTGTCTCAGTTTCGTGAGTTCTGATCCGCTGGCCGATGGGTGTTGGTGTGCTCAGGGGTGTGGATCAGGGAGAGCAGGGCCCGGCCCCGGAAGGAGCGGGTGGTGGTTCGAGTGGGGCTTTGCCGGCTGAGTCGGTTGGGGCGTTGCGGGGAACGGCGGTGCGCCGTCTGCTGGCCCTGCGGCGGCAGGGAATGCTGACCACTGGGCAGGTGAGGTCGGCGGCGGACGTGCTCGGGGTGCGGGAGCGTGCGGTGTGGCGGTGGCTGGCGGCCGCCGAGCGGGACGAGGCCAGCCCGGGCACCGGGGGAGCGGGCCGCGTATCCCGGGCGGTTCACGGTTACTGATGAGGTCCGGGCTCTGCTGGGGCTGTGGAAGGGCAACGTTGCGGCGGTTCATCGTGAGCTGGCCGCTCGCGCGGCCAGGGGCGAGGGGGCTCCGCCGCCGTCGATTCCGACGCTGCACCGGGCGATCCGCCGGGATCTGACGCAGGGGGAGCGGGCCGGGCTCGCGGGTGGGGAACGGGCCGCACGGAAACACGATGTGTTCCTGGCCCGCCTGATGTGTTGTCGAGGCCTGAGAGCCGTCGGGCCTGTCGGGCCGGCTAAGGGAGCGGTTTGCCGAGGATCATCATGACGGCCAGCCCGATGACGACCGCGAGCCCGCCGAGCCCGGCCAGAAGGAAGCAGGGCCCGAGGGTGATCTCGAAGAACCGCGCGGACCGATCCTGGAGTACGAGCACGTCCGACGGGTCCCGCGGGTCGTAGCTGGCCTGGACGGACGGCTCGGTGCTCGGGTGAGCGAAGACGCGGGTGCCGGTGCTGTCCGTGTACTGGTACGTCCCCGGCTCGTCCGTCTGCACCGCGACAACGGTCACACCGTGCCTGCGCCGGTGAGTCTCGTGGAACCACGGCACGACGCACACGACGCCGAGCCCGATGCCTATAACAGCCATGACGCCCAACGGCACGATGAACATGGCCCCGCCCACTGGAGTGGGCCCTTCCCCCGCGATGGCGGTAGCCACGGCCAGGGCGAGGACCCCGCCCAGACAACCGAGCAGGGCCCGCCCCAGCCTGCGCCGGAACTTCTGGAGCCAGGTAGTGGTGAAGGTGCGCACATCGACGAGGGCAACGCCCTCAACGTCCTCCACCCGTTGAGGCAGCAGTGCGTTCACGGCGTCGGCGAAGGCAGCAGCTGCGGCCGGACTCACATCCTCGATCCGGTGGACGGACGGTGTCGCCCCGGCAAGGGCCCTCAGCTCGACCGTAAGGCTTCGCGCCTCGGCGTGGACACGGGCGATCGCCCTGGTGGGGATCGTCAACTTCTCGCCGGGGCGTTCCAGAACCAGCCCATCCTGCTCCGAGCTCAGGGTGGTGGCGCCGCGTCCCTGCAGGACGGGTATGGAAGATGTGATTGACATGGGCAAGATCGTAAGGCGGGAGCGTTCGCCCGTGACAGGGGCAGGGCCCTCTCCAAACGCGGAGTACATCCATGGTCCCGAAGCAAACACCGAGGCGCTCTCACAAACCAGCGACATCACTTTGCCCGCCGAGATGGATGCTCTCGGCGCTCAGCAACAGGCGCTCTCGCAACTCACCAACAAAGCCAGGGGCGCACGGGCCGCCCGGCCGACCCCTAATGCGGTGTGTACGGGTTGAGTTTCGTGGCGGTCCTGGTGAGCACCGGGGTGACTCCGAGACCCCTTCGGTCCGTTGAGATCTAGGACAAGACAGGGAGCCCCCGGCGTTCTCCGGCCGCCAAAACTCATCGGCATGCGTCACACGTTGATCGTTGTGGTGCGAGCCCGCCGCATGGTGACCTCACCCTTTGTCTCCGCGAGCCTGTGAGCTCTGGGCAAGACCGAGGCCCGTGCAGTGCGCTGGCGCCACGAACGGCTTGGTGAGATGGCGGACCGACGAGTCCTGGCATTAGGTCGCCGCGTGGCCCGCATGTGCTCGTGACCAGTGCGAACAAGCGGATGAAAGGTGCGAACGTGAGTGTGTTCTGTGGAATCGACTGGGCGGAGAAGCATCACGATGTCGCCTTGGTCGACGAGGCGGGGAAGATGCTGGCCAAGGCCCGGATCAGCGACGACGTGACCGGCTATCGCAAGCTACTGGACCTGCTTGCCGAGCACGGAGACACCGAGACCGAGCCGATACCGGTCGCGATCGAGACCTCCCGCGGCCTGCTCGTGGCCGTCCTGCGGGCAAGGAACCGCCAGGTCTTCGCGATCAACCCGCTCGCCGCCTCCCGCTACCGCGACCGCCACGGCGTCAGCGGCAGGAAGTCCGATCCCAGTGACGCCCTGGCCCTGGCGAACATCTTGCGCACCGACCTGCACATGCACCGGCCGCTGCCCTCCGACAGCGAACTCGCCCGGGCCGTCGCGGTGCTCGCCCGGGGGCGGTCGGTACGGGTCGTGCGGCCGGACACGATGGGGCGGGCGCGAGGCGCCTGTCCCCTTTCCCTCGCCCGCACAGCAGAAGGGCCCGTACGACCGTGATGGTCGTACGGGCCCTCCCCTTGTGCGTCACTCCATTGTCTGGTCCTCGAAGTAGAACCAGTCGTCGTTGTTCTTGCTGCCGAAGACGTAGTCCGGCTCGTCATCCGTCTCGATGACGATCGAGGACGCCTTGTCGTTCAGGGCCACCCTCGCGGAATCGGCGTTCAGGACGAGCTTCTCGCCGCTGAAGTCGGCGCCGTCGAAGAGCGTCACCGTCCACGTTGCGGCGGCTTCGACGGCCGGCACCGGCCTTGCCCAGTTGATGCCTAGCTTGGCGAGGGCGTCCAGCTGTTCCTGGGTGAGTTTGTCGCGTCGGGTTTTGGTGTTCGAGACCCATACGCCCAGCTTCACGACCACTGGCTCCGCCTCATCGTCGACCGCGATCTCGACGGCTGCGCCGCGGGGTACGGGCCGGTCCGTGCCTTCCCGTTCGACCCACTGTGTGAGGGCCGCAAGGCCGCGCTGGAACGCTGCCTGTGCCTTGCTCGGGCCCTTTGTCGCACGCGCCGCCGCCGGGACCGGAGACGGAGCCTCAGCGGGTTGCACGGCGAGCTTGGCCAGCCGCTCTTGCTGCTGGGGGAGAAGCTGTGCCCAGGTGCCCGGGTTCTTCTGCCGCTGGAGCCATTTGCCGAGGTCGTCGCCCTCGAAGAGCACTCCGGGTTGGATGGCCGGCAGGACGCCGTCGGCCTCGGTGTCGACGATGTCGGTGAGGATGCGGTGGTGCCGTTGCCAGTCGAGTGGCCAGGGGCAGTTCCAGTCCGGGTCGATCGCGGTCAATTGCTCCGCGCGCACGGCGGCCCGCTGCGGGTCCTTGCCGAGGCCTTCCTTGCGGCGGAGGTTGGCCATGTGCTGCCCCACGGGCACCAGGCCCTCGGCCTCGCTCTCGCCCCATACCGCGTCTTGACGCGGTGCGAGGTGCCCGGTGGCCTGACGGTAGGAGCGGAGCGCGGCGAGCTTGTTCTCCCAGGCTTCCTCGCCCGGCTCCCACACCATCCCGGCCTCCGGCGCGTCCAGCAGGGTCTTGCGCCGCTCCTCCAGCTCACCCGCCCGCAGCGCCTTCCTCTGCTGATGGACCCAGCGGCCAAGCGGGAAATCCTTCGTGACCCCCACTTCCACCTCCACGTCATACGGGACGGCGTAGAGGCCGGTGATCTCGTGCTCCTTTCGCCAGCGCAGCAGGGCCTGGTAGCCCTCCAGCCACACCAGCGACTCCGGCCGGTACACCCGGGTGCGCAGGAACGCCGCGATGGTCGCCGCGTCGCGCGGGCTGGA
>NZ_JBHXQO010000111.1:0-7160 GCF_042717135.1 Streptomyces sp. NPDC058620 | reverse complement strand
CCGGGGTCGCTTGGGGGGCGGGCGGGGGGCCCGCGACCCCCGGGCCCCCCACGGACGGCCTGACCCGCTACTCCACGGGCATGACCGGTACCCGGCGTGCCTACCGGGGCCGGGGGCTGGCGAAGCTCGCGAAGAACGACTCCCTGCACCGGGCCAGGGCCGCGGGGTACACGGACGCGTACACCGGCAACGACGCGGGCAACGGCCCCATGCTCGCCATCAACAACTGGTTCGGCTACGAGATCTGTGCCACGGAGGTACGCCATGTCCGCACGTTCGCCTGAACCGGCCGCTCTGACCGTCGCCCTGACGAAGGCGGGCCGGACCAAGATCCGCTACCCGGCGGACGTGGTCCGCGACGACGGCAACCGTGTGACGGTACGGGCGCCCTGGGCGGCGCCCGGAGTCCGCGACTTCGGCTTCGTACGGTTCGAGCCGGGCGACGTCTTCACCGAACACTACTGGCGCGACCGCTGGTTCGCGGTGAAGGAAGTCCGCACCGGTGACGGCACACTGAAGGGCTGGTACTGCGACGTGACCCGCCCGGCGGTGCTCCGAGACGGTGAACTCCTGGTCGAGGACCTGGATCTCGACCTGTGGGTGTCGGCGGACGGCTCGTCCGTCCTCCGCCTGGACGAGGACGAGTTCGAGGCGAGCGGCCTCGTCGACCGGGACCCGGAGGCGGCCCGGGCCGCGACCCGGGCCCTGGACGACCTGGAACACCTCGCCCGCACGGAGGGCCTGACGGGACTGCTGGCCTAGGGGGCGTCCGGCCCCGCGCTCGGCGGCAGCGGCACCGCCCGCCCCGGCCCCTCCGGGCTGTACGCGATCGGGTCGCCGTCCTCGTGCCAGTGGATCAGGAAGCGCTCCCCCGCGCGGTAACCGTCCAGCCCCGCGCGGCAGTACGCGACCATGTCGTCCGGGAGGGCGTCCAGCGCGGACCAGGTGAGCTCCGAGCACTTGTCGGGTTCGGCGTTGCGTGGCGGGCGGGACGGGTCGTACCGCGCCTCGAAGAACCAGCCGATGCGCGGGGCGCCGCCGGGGCCCCTGTGGTGCATGACCAGTGCCACCCGCAGCTCGTCCGGGTCCAGGGCGACACCGATCTCCTCGGCCGTCTCGCGGATCATCGCCGCGCGGACGTCCTCGCCGCCCTCCACATGGCCGGAGGGGGCGTGGAGCAGGCCGTCCGCGTACCCCGTGCCGGCGCGGCGGGCGAGCAGGATCTCGGAGCCGCGGCGCAGGATCAGGTGGACGTCGACGACCTCGCTGTGCCGGTGCGGCGGCCGGGTGTGGGCGAGCACGGCATACCGCTCGTCGTCGACCTCCCTGCCCCAGAGGGCCGGGTCACCGGAGAGCGGTTCGTGGTGCACGCGCTCGACGAGCGGTGCGAGCAACCGGGTCAGGTGCCCGGCCGGGATGCCCGCCCCGTCCCAGACCCCTTCGACCAGCACCAGCCGGCCGCCCGGCCTCAGCAGACCGAGCCAGTGGCGCAGGGCGGCTTCCGGGTCGGGCAGCAGCCACACCACGTGCCGGGCCAGGATCACGTCGAATCCGCGGTCCCCGACCGGGGGCCGGCCCGCGTCCCCCACCAGCACCTCGGCACCGGTCCCGGCGAGCTTGGCCCGGGCCCGGTCCGCCATGCGCGGCGAGGCGTCCACGGCAGTGACCCGGTGCCCCCGCTCGGCGGCGAGCAGGGAGAGGGTTCCGGTGCCGCACCCGAGGTCGAGGACGTCGGAGCCCGTGGCGGGGAGCCAGGTCTCCAGTCTCCGGGCCCATGCCTCCCGGACCGCGGGGTCGCGCAGCCCGTGGTCGGGTTCCTCGTCGAAGGAGTCGGCGGCAGCGTCCCAGTCGATCGTCATGCGTCCGATGGTGTCAGCCGCCACTGACAACCGGTCGGCCCGTGAGGCGCTTGCGGTAGTGGAACCGGTCGTACGGTCCGTCCACGCGCCGCTCCACCAACTCGTACCCGTACCGCGGATACAGCTCCTGGTTCTCCCACATCAGTGCGTTCGTGTAGAGCCGGACCGCGGGGAGGCCGAGGGTGCGGGCGTGTGCGTCGGCGAAGGCGAGAAGGCGCCGGCCGGCTCCCCGGCCCGCCGCGTCCGGGTGGACCGCGACGCTCTCCAGGAAGAGGTGGTCCTCGTGCGGGACGAGGACCAGCACACCGAGGACGTCCGGGTCCCCGGTGACGTACACCTGGCCCGCGGCGACGTCCGCCGCGTGGTCCGCCTCCATCGGGGCCGGTACCACGCCGATGCGGGCGATGTAGTGGCGGTACGCGGCATCGGTGACGGCCCGTACGGCGGGCACGTCGGCGGCGGTGGCGGCACGGATCTCGTCGGCCGGGGCAGCTGTCATGGAGGAACGGTACGAGGGGGCCGCCCGTGACGTACCGGGCGGCCCCCTCCCGCGGCCGCGGCTACTTCTCCACCGCCGCCCTGCGCCGTATCACCAGCTTCTTCACGAGGGGCCAGGCCAGGATCAGCACGACCACCCCGTACACCGTCACGGAGAACGGTGTGTTGACCAGCCCGGAGGCGCTGCCGTCGCTGATCTGCAGCGCGCGCCGCAGCTGCTGTTCGGCGGCCGGGCCGAGGATGACGCCGATCACTGCGGGCAGCACCGGGAGTCCGTACCTCCGCATGCCGAGCCCGATCAGACCGATGACCAGCAGGATCACCAGGTCGACGGCTTCACCGCCGACCGCGTACGCACCGACGGCGGCGAAGAACAGGATGCCCGCGTAGAGGTAGGGGCGCGGGATGCGCAGCAGCTTCGCCCACAGGGGGGCGAGCGGCAGGTTGAGCGCGAGGAGCAGGACCATGCCCACGAAGAGGGAGGCGATGAGGCCCCAGACGAGTTCCGGTTCGCGCTCGAAGAGGAGTGGGCCCGGCTGGATGCCGTACTGCTGGAACGCGGCCAGCATCACCGCGGCGACGGCCGTGGTGGGCAGCCCGAGGGTGAGCATGGAGACGAGGGTTCCGGCCGCGGACGCGGAGGCGGCCGATTCCGGACCGGCGACGCCCTCGATGGCGCCCTTGCCGAATTCCTCGCGGTGCTTGGAGAGCCGCTTCTCCGTGACGTACGAGAGGAAGGTGGGGATCTCCGCGCCGCCCGCCGGGATCGCGCCGAAGGGAAAGCCGATGACGGGGCCGCGCAGCCAGGACTTCCAGGTGCGCCGGACGTCGTCCCTGCCGAGCCAGGGGCGGCCGACGGGGATCGGCTCCCCCGTGGAGCGGCGCAGGTGGGCGGCGACCCAGAGGGCTTCTCCGATGGCGAAGAGACCGACCGCGACGATCACCACGTCGACGCCGTCGGCCAGTTGGAGCGAGCCGAAGGTGAGCCGCTGCTGGCCGGTCATCTGGTCGAGGCCGACCAGGCCGATGGTGAGGCCGATGAGCAGGGAGGCGAGACCGCGGATTCGGGAGGACCCGAGGACGGAGGTGACGGCGATGAAGGCCAGCACCATGATCGCGAAGTAGTCGGGGGCGCCGATGCCCACGGCGAGCGAGGCGACGGTCGGGGCGAGGACGACCAGCAGGATCGTGCCGATCATGCCGCCCGCGAAGTGGCCGGTCGCGGCGGCGGCGAGCGCCTGTGGGCCGCGCCCCGCCTTCGCCATCGGATGCCCTTCCATCGCGGCGACGACGGCCGCGCTCTCCCCGGGGGTGTTGAGGAGGATGGAGGTCGTGGAGCCGCCGAACATCGCTCCGTAGTAGATCCCGGCGAACATGATGAAGGCGCCGGTCGGTTCGAGTCCGTACGTCACCGGCAGCAGGAGTGCCACAGCCATGGCCGGGCCGATGCCCGGGAGCACACCGATCGCCGTGCCGAGCAGGACGCCGAGGGCGGCCCAGAGCAGGTTGACGGGCGTGAGCGCCGTACCGAAGCCGTCGAGGAGGGAGTTGAGGGAATCCATCGGTCAGAGCACCCCCATCAGCGGGCCGCCCGGCAGGGGGACTCCGAGCAGGTTGTCGAAGACGAAGTAGGTGACGAGGGAGAGTCCGGCCGCGATGAGCGGATCGCGGTCGTAGTGGCGGCTGCCGAGTGCGTAGGCCGAACCCCAGAAGAGCAGGGCGCCCGAGACGGGGAAGCCGAGCGGGCCGATCAGGACGGCGTTGGCGAGGAAGACTCCGGCGAGCAGGAGCACCGTGCGCCAGTCGGCGGGTTCGGAGAGGTCGATGTCCTCGCCGCCCTCCGCCTCTCCGCGTCCGCCGCGCAGGACGTCGACGGCGAGGAGCACGGCGATGACCAGCAGTCCGCCGCCGACTACGAGGGGGACGGTCCGGGGACCGACGGGGCCGCGCTGGGTGATGTCGACGCTCATGGTGAGGGCGTCCGTGAGGACGAGGACGCCGAGGGCCAGGAGCAGGACGCAGACGCCGAGTTCGGAGTGGTCGCGCAGCCAGTTGCCGCGCTTCGGGGCGGTGGTGGGTTCGGGAGTCCCGGCGGTCACAGTCCCAGCTCCTTCAGGACGGTGGCGACCCGCTGGTCCTGGGCGTCCAGGAAGTCCCCGAAGGCGTCGCCGGTGAGGAAGGCGTCGTCCCAGCCGTTCTTCTTCATCGACTCCTTCCACTGCGGTGAGTCGTGCAGCTTCCGGATCAGGGCGACGAGCTTGTCCCGTTCGGCGCCGGAGAGGCCGGGCGGGGCGACGATGCCACGCCAGTTGGTGAAGTCGGTGTCCAGACCCGACTCGCGGAGGGTGGGTGCGTCGAGGCCCGGGACCCGCTTCGGGCCGGTGACGGCGAGCAGCCGCAGCTCTCCCGCCTCGATCTGGTCGAGGTACTCGCCGACGCCGGAGACGCCGAAGGCGACCTTGCTGCCGAGGATCGAGGCGAGGAGTTCGCCACCGCCGTCGAAGGGGATGTAGTTGACGTCCTTCGGCGCGATCCCTGCGGCCTTCGCCATCAGCATCGGGGCGAGATGGTCGGGTCCGCCGGGCGAGGAGCCGCCGCCGACGGGGAGCTTGGCGGGGTTCTCCTTCCATGCCTCGACCAGCTGGCCGATGGTCTTGTACGGGGAGTCCTTGGCGACGACGACGATGTCCTGCTCCTCGGTGAGCCGGGCGATCGGGGTCGTGTCGCCGAGTGTCTTGGGCGACTTGTTGGTGTGGACCGCGCCGACCACCCCGAGCCCCATCGACATGGCGAGCTTGCCGTTGCCGTGCTCCCCCACGAGCCGGGCCAGGCCGACGGTGCCGCCGGCGCCCGGGAGGTTGAACACCTCCACGTTGTGGGTGAGTCCGGCGTCCTCGGCGTTCTTCGCGGCGGTGCGTGCGGTGATGTCGTAACCACCGCCGGGGGTGTTGGGGACCATGAGGCGCAGGCCGGGTATCTGGGTCCCGGTGTCGGAGCCGCTGCCCGTGGAGAGCAGCGGTGGTGCCACGAGCACCAGGAGCGCCGCCCCGGCCAGGGCGAGGGGAGTGCGCAGTCGCACGGGTTCCACCTTTCTCTGTGAGGTGGCCCACATGCTGCCTGCGCGTTGACGAGCTGTCTCCGTTCCGCAATCAACGGACGTTGTGGTCGTTGTGGTCGCGCCCTACCGTGTCGACGTGACGAAAGTGCTGGTGGTGGACGACGACTTCATGGTCGCGAAGCTGCACTGCCGCTATGTGTCCGTGATGGACGGGTTCACGGTGGTCGGGGCGGCCCACAGCGGGGCCGAGGCGCTCCGCGCGGCGAGGGAGTTGCGTCCCGATCTGGTCCTGCTCGACATCTATCTGCCTGATATGGACGGCATCAGTGTGCTGCGCGAACTCCGTGCGGCGGAGGACCCTGCCACGGACGGCCACAGTGTGGACGCGCTGTTCATCACGGCGGCCCGCGACGCGGGTGTGGTGCGGGCGGCACTACGGGCCGGTGCGCTGCACTATCTGATCAAACCGTTCCATCCGTCCGCGCTCCAGGAGCAGGTGCGGCACGTGGCCTCGCTGCGCAACCGGCTCGACGCTCTCGACGAGGCGCACCAGGAGGCCCGGCAGGAGGACGTGGACCGGATCTTCGGCACCCGCCCGCCGGGCTCGCGCGAACTGCCCAAGGGGCTGGCGGCGCATACCGCCGATCTGGTGGAGCGGGTGCTGCGGGAGCACCCGGAGGGGCTGTCCGCGTCGCAGTGCGCGGAGGCGGGTTCCCTGTCACGGGTCAGCGCCCGGCGTTATCTGGAGTACTTCGCGGAGACGGGGCGGGCCGAGGTGACACTGCGGTACGGCGGGACGGGGCGTCCGGAGCGGCGCTACCGCGCTGTTCATAATCGCTTCTGAGTGGCTCCTTAAGCCCGCCATAACGATGGCTTCCAGGCCCTCTCCACAGCCGGATTCGCCTGCGACGGCGGCTAGTTTGCTGATCACCGGGACGGGGTCCGTCCCGTCGGCGCCGTCCGTACGGGGGGTCGCGCCGCCGCACGGGCCCTGCCCCGCATCCCCCGCACCGGACGTCCGCACCCAGACGTGCCCCGTCGAAGGAGAACGCCACCCATGACCGCCATCACGACCGCTCGTCGCCGGCTCGCCGGGATCTTCGCCCTGGGTGTCGCGCCGCTCGCGCTGACCGGTCTCTCCGCCTCCCCGGCCGCGGCCCACGGTTCGCTGACCGACCCGGTCAGCCGGGTCTCGGCGTGTTTCGCCGAGGGGCCGGAGAGCCCGAAGTCGGCTGCCTGCCGGGCCGCGGTCGCGGCGGGCGGTACACAGGCGCTGTACGACTGGAACGGGGTGAACATCGCCAACGCGGCGGGCAAGCACCGCGAACTGATCCCGGACGGCAAGCTGTGCAGCGCGGGCAACGACAAGTTCAAAGGGCTCGACCTGCCGCGCGCCGACTGGCCGGCGACCGCGATGAAGGCGGGCAGCCACACGTTCCGTTTCCGGGCCACCGCGCCGCACAGGGGCTCGTTCGCGCTCTACCTCACCAAGGCCGGTTACGACCCGGCGAAGCCTCTGAAGTGGTCGGACCTGGAGGAGAAGCCGTTCGCCCAGGCCACCGACCCGAAGCTGGAGAACGGTTCGTACACCTTCGGCGGCACCCTGCCGGAGCGTTCGGGACGGCAGCTGATCTACACCGTCTGGCAGCGTTCGGACTCCCCCGAGGCGTTCTACGCCTGCTCGGACGTGGTCTTCGGCGCGGCGGCGGGCGACGGCGGTCCGGCCGCCGCCGCGCCCCCGGCAC
>NZ_JBHXQO010000110.1:2970-7995 GCF_042717135.1 Streptomyces sp. NPDC058620 | reverse complement strand
ATGCCCGGCCCCGCGCTCCTGGCGTCGTACCGGGTCAGAGTTTCTCGGGCAGCCTGATGGTGCGTACGAGCGGCATGTCCGCGTACAGCTCCGGCATCGCCGTCACCACCGGCCGTCCGTCAGGCCAGTCCAGCGTCGGGCGCGAGAGGTGGATGGCATGCCCCAGATGCCACTCGACACCCTCACGGATCAAAGCCCCCACCGCCGAGGCCCCGGCGAAGTCCAGCTCCACGATCTCGGCGGCAGGCAGCGCGCCGACGTGCTCGGCCAGCCCCTTCCTGGAGATCACTTCGGTTCGTCCAGTGCGCTCGCGGACCTCGACAAGGACGGGTACGCGGACCTGGTGGTCGGCTCCATCTACGAGAGCATCGGTGCCGCGAAGCAGGCAGGCTCGGCGACTGTCCTGTGGGGCAGCAAGAGCGGTCTGGTGTCCGGGGCCTTGCTGCCGACACAGGTGCGGAACGAGCGGTACGCCGGCAAGGACGTGGCCGCGTGGTCCGGCCCGGACGGCGCGCGGGTACTGGTCGTCAACGACGGCACCACCACGGAACTGAAGGGTCCGATCAGCCGGACCGGCGTGGTCGGTTCGTCCACGCTCCACGAACGCACAGGCTGGACGCGATCCGCTTCACTCGGCGACCTGAACGGGGACAAGGCGGCCGACAGGGTGGTGGTCAGCGGACGCATGGGCGGGCAGAGCGGTGGGTTCGTGTTCGTGAACTACTCCCTGACGGACCCCGTCGATCGCAAGCTCCGCGACGGACTCACCTCGGCCATCGGTGACGTCAACGGGGACGGTTACGGGGACCTGGTGGTCGGCGACCCCGACGAGCCGGACGCGGAAGGCCCCGTCGGCCACATCGGTGGTGCCGTCCACGTGTGGTTCGGCTCGGCGACGGGCGTGGCCTACGACAAGGCACCCATGACCATCCATCAGGACACCTCCGGCGTACCCGACAGGGGCGAGCGCTACGACACGTTCGGGGCGTCCGTGGCCGTTGCCGACCTGAACGGGGACGGCGTGGGCGACATCGTGATCGGCGCGCCCAGTGAGGCGGTCGGCACCAGCCCGGGCGCCGGCGCCGTCACCGTCGTACCCGGGCGCCGCACGGGCCAGTTGGGCACCGGGGCGTACGGCTTCACGCAGAACACGGCCGGGGTGCCGGGCGGGGCGGAGACCGGCGACCAGTTCGGCTCGACCGTGACCGCCGGGGACCTCAACCACGACGGCAGGCCCGAGATCGCCGTGGGCGCGGCCTGGGAGGACGACCGGGGCGGTGTGTGGGTGCTGCCCGGCGGTACGACCCAGCCCGCGTACACGTCGTCGGTGGCCTTCGGGACCGCTCACCTGGGGCTTCCCCCGGACGGCGGAACGCTTCTGGGCGGCGACCTCCAGCAGTGAAGGGGCGGGGGCGGGGCACTGCCCCGCCCCCGTCAGCCGATATTCCGCGCTCACTGTCCGCGCCATGCCATACCCTGCGATCCGGGCCGTACCCCTCTCTCATATCCGGGTGCCACGCGGCCCGCTTACCGTGGGGGTAACAGACACTGTGCGTACGCGCAGAATTTCGACCGCGACAGCGCTCGCGGTCCTCTTCAGTTCAGTAGTTCTCGTCGGCGGCGCCGCCAATCCGGCCACCGCCGACAGCAGTGCGATCCTGCCGGTCATGACGGCCGGGGACATCGTGGTGGACGGCGTCCACCAGAGGATCTTCATCAGCGACCCGTACAGCGGCAAGCTCGTCGCCACCGACTACGCGGGCCGGGTCCAGGCCACGCTGACCGGACTGCCGGGCGTGAACGGGCTCGCCCTGTCCGCCGATTCGGGCCAGTTGTACGCGGCGGTCCCGGGTGACGACTCCATCGTCTCCTTCGAGACGCAGACGGTCACCCGGACCGCCCGCTACGCGACCGGCGAGGGAACCGATCCGGAACACCTCGCCCTCGCGGGCGGCAAGGTCTGGTTCGGGTACGGCTTCGAGGAGAAGGGCAACCTCGGCTCGCTGGACCTGTCCGGTCCCGAGCCCGTGGTGGCCCTGGGCCAGGACGACGCGAGCGGCTGGCGGGGCGCTCCGAGGCTCGCCGCCACGCCGGGTGCGCCGAACACCCTGGCCGCCGGGGACGAGACCACGTCCTCGGGCCTGCTCGGGGTCTTCGACGTGGCCACCGGCACGGCGGTCCGCACCGCCTTCACGGACGACTCGTACAGCCATACCAAGGACCTCGCGCTCACCCCGGACGGCAGCCACCTCGTCACGGCCGACGTGGCCGACCGCCACTTCATCCGGCGGACCACGGACCTCGCGGAGGTGGGGACCTACCCCACCGAGCACTACGCGAACGGTGTCGCCATCGCGGCCGACGGCACGGTCGCGGCGGGCAGCGACTCCTCGTACGACCCGGACGTCCATGTCTTCAAGCCCGGCGCCTCGACCCCGGTCAGGCAGTACGACTTCCCCAACACCGGGGACAGCAGCGGTTCGGATCTCCTGGCCGGCGGCGGCCTGGCCTGGGAGCCCGGTGGCAGCCGGCTGTTCGCCGTGTCCAGCAACAGCCGGAACGAGTTCTCCCTCCGCGTCCTGACCGAGCCCACCAAGTCGGCGACCACCGTCACGGTGAACGCCCCGACGACGGCGGCCCGCGCCAAGAAGCTCACCGTCACCGGGAAGGTCGCATCGAACACACCGTTCCCGGCCGGTGCCAGGATCGCGGTGACCCGTACCGACATGGAGTCGCCGAAGGGCACCTCGCCGAGTTCGGTGGCCCTGAACACGAACGGCACCTTCTCGTTCACCAACTCCCCGCCCGCGGGCGGCAAGGTGACGTACAAGGTGGCGTACGCCGGTGACGCCACGCACTCCGCGTCCTCCGGGTACGACTCCGTCACCGTCTCCCGGGCCACGCCGTCCCTGACGCTGAACCGGAACAAGTCGGTCTACTCGTACGGCAAGGACGTCTCGTTCACGGCGCACCTCGGTACGACGTACAAGAACCGCGTGGTCGAGCTGTGGGTGGACCCCTTCGGTGCCGACAAGCCGAAGAAGCTGGCCCGCAAGGGCACGGTCAACTCCAAGGGCAACCTGTCCGTCGTCGTCGACATGAAGCGGGACACGGCCGTCACCGCCGTGTTCAGGGGTGATGCGCGCTACGCGCCGAAGTCCGTGAAGTCGACCGCGTACGCCAGGGTGGCGGTCTCGACCTCCATCACCAAGGAGTACAAGAACGCGAAGATCGGCACCAGGTCGTACGCGTACTTCCACAAGAAGACCAACCCGGTCTTCAACACGACCATGAGCTACGTCAAGGGCCGCTCGCACCTGCTGTCCCTGCAGCTGTACTACCAGGGCACCTGGTACGACGTGGGCTCGGACTACTTCAAGCTCTCCACGAGCGGCAGGACCTCCATCACGCTGACCGGTCCGCACGACACCGGTTACAAGATGCGAGTGCGCCCCTCGTACGTGAACGGGTACTCGGGCGACAGCGTGAACAGCACCACGCACGGCAGCTGGAAGTACTTCATCTTCACGAAGTAGCGAGATCCGCGGCCCTGCACGCCGGCCACAGGTCGCCACGAGGGTGGTCGCTGTGGCCGGCTGCTCCGCCTCGATGACGGCCCCATGACGGATGCCCTCATGGGGCCGTCCGATGTCTCCGCGCGGCCGAGGCCCGTCCGGCCGAGGGGGATTGTCAGTGGTGGCGTCTAACGTCGGACGGACTGACGCGACGGCACCGAAAGAGGCCCGGCATGGAGTTCCGCATCGAACGTGGCGAGCTGACCGACGCCGTCGCCTGGGCGGCCCGGGTGCTGCCCACCCGGTCGCCCGTGCCCGTCCTGGGCGGGCTGCTCCTCGCGGCGGAGGGCGGCCGGCTGCGGATCTCCGGGCTCGACTTCGAGGCGTCGGCCCGTATCGACGTGGAGGCGGAGACGCTGCGGCCCGGCCGGGTGCTGGTGATGGGGCGCAGGCTGCTCGACATCTGCAAGGTGCTGCCCGACGGTGCGGTGGAGTGTGCGGTCGAGGGCTCGCGTTTCGCGATCACGGGGGACGGCGCCCGCTTCGGGCTCTCGGTGCTGCCGCTCGACGACTACCCGGCCCTGCCCACGCTCCCGGAGGTCCGCGGGGCGGTGGACGCGGCCGAGTTCGCGGCCGCGGTGGCGCATGTGACGGTGGCCGCGGGGCGGGACGACACCCTGCCCACGCTCACCGGCATCCGGCTCGGTCTCGACGGTACGACGATGACGCTGGCCGCCACCGACCGGTACCGCTTCGCGGTGCGCACGCTGCCCTGGAAGGCGGCGGAGCCCGAGGCGACCGCCGATGTCGTGGTGTCGGCCCGCAGACTGACCGAGATCGCCCGCTCGCTGGGCCGCTCGGGCCTCGTCAGCGTCGCGCTGGACGCCGGGTCGGCCGGCTTCGAGCACGCGGGGATGCGGACGACCGTGCGACTCCTGGACGGCCGGCTGCCGCGCCACGACAAGCTCTTCGCGATGGCGGACCCGGCGCTCGCGGTGATGGACCGGGCGAGGCTGGTGGAAGCCGTCAAGCGGGTCTCGGTCGTGGCGGACGGCGACAGTCCGATCCAGCTGACCTTCTCGGCCGCCGACGGCACGGTGCTGCTCCAGGCGGGATACGAGGACGATGTGGCAGCGCAGCGGCTGCCGGCCACGCTGGAGGGCGCCGACGGGATGACGGTGGCGTTCAACCCCTCGTACCTGATGGACGCGCTGACCACCTTCGAGGAGCCGGTGGTGCGCCTCCATCTGCTGGGGCCGGGGCAGCGCGCCATGATCACGGGCGATCCGGTCCCCGCGGGCACCACGCACCAGCATCTGCTGATGTCCGTGAAGCCGCCGCTGGTGTGACACGTCCGGCTCTCACGGCACTCCGGGCACCGAAACGGGGGGTGGGGCCGCGCCGTCGCGGGCCCCCACCCCCCCCCCCCGGGGGGGGGCGGGGCCGGCCACCAGGTGGACGGGCGCGGGGTGCCCCTCACCGCGGGTGCTATCCGCGATGTACACTAGGG
>NZ_JBHXQO010000110.1:0-2960 GCF_042717135.1 Streptomyces sp. NPDC058620 | reverse complement strand
CCGCCGCTGGTGACCCCCGTCCGGCACACCCGCCCCCCGGGCAACCCACGGGGGGGGGCCGCCGGCCGGGGGCCGCCCCCCCCCCCCGTCCGGGTGGGGGCCTCGGTCAGCAGCTCAGGTTCGAGCCGGGGGTGGTGCCCAGGATCTGGGTGAAGGCCCGGTACTTGTCGATGCGGCTCTGGACCTGGGCGGGGTTGCCGCCGTTGCACTCCAGGCTGCCGTTGATCGAGCGGATCGTCTCGCCGAATCCGGCGCCGTTGACCATGGCGTTGTGGGGCGTCATGGTGCCGGGGCCGTTCTGGGTGTTCCAGTACCAGAGGCCGGTCTTCCAGGCCACGGAGGCGTTCTGCTCCACCAGGTACGGGTTGCGGAGGAGGTCGAGCCCGAGGGCGTCACCGGCCGCCTTGTAGTTGAAGTTCCAGCTGAGCTGGATGGGGCCGCGCCCGTAGTAGGCGGCCTGGCCCGCGGGGCAGCCGTAGGGCTGACTGCTGTCGCAGTAGTGGGGGTAGTTGGCCTTGTTCTGTTCGACGATGTGCACCAGACCGCCGGTCTCATGGCTGACGTTGGCGAGGAACGCCGCCGCCTCCTGGCGCTTGACCGTGTCGCTGCCGGTGGTGGCGAACGCCGGGTAGGCGCTCAGGGCCGCGGTCAGTCCGCTGTAGGTGTAGAAAGAATTCCGGCTCGGGAACATCTGGTTGAACTGCGCCTCGCTGACGACGAAGCCCGACGGGTTGGGCTCGCCCGGGTCCGTACCGCCGCCGGAACCGCAGGTGCCGGCGTCGGCCCAGACCTGGGCCGTGCCCGGGACCTCGTTCTGGGTCCACCACTTCGCGGACCAGTTGTGCCCGTTGTAGGAGGCCGTGCCGCCTCCGGTGTAGACGGACGAGGCGTTCCACGCAGGGGCGCAGGTGGCCGCCGCGGCCGTGGTGGCGGGGAGGATGACGATCGTCGCGACGACCGCGCCCAGCGCGGTCAGCAGACTCAGGACGCGTCTGATCAAGGTGATCACTCCTTCGACGCGGCGCAGGGGATGCCCGTACGCCGCCATGGGGGGTGACCGTCACTCAAGCGGAATGGTCTGTACCTGTCAAGGTCTAGACCAAGGTTGGCGGAGCGGGCGAACAACCGGCGAACTTCAGTCGACGGGACCTCTTCGCACCCTTCAACTCCCTTGCGGCACCCGTACGGTGACGCGAACTGTTGGCCGCGCCAGGCGCACGCCCGTGCGCGTCGCGGGAGTGTTCGCAGGAGTGCTCGGGGGAGTGCGAGGAAGTCGTGGAGTGGTTCAGCGCCGAGAACGTCGTGGCCGTACTCACCGCCGTACTGGGTGTACTGGCCTCCGTCGGGGTGCTCTGGTATGAGCGCCGCGTACCCCGGCGCAAACGCATCGGCTACCGGGTCCAGATGGACACCCCGATCGGCAGTGACGTCAGTCAGGGGCGGGCCAATGTGCGGCTCGGGCTCTTCAACGAGACACCGGACATGGCCGATGCCACGCTCGTCCTGCTGCGCGTCGAGAACGACGGCTCGCAGTCCATCGGGGACAGCGACTACACGGGCCGCGAACTGCACGGCCTGACCGTCGAGTTCACCGGACGCACGGTCCGCGGGATAGCCGTCACGCAGTCACCGAACGCCGACCACCTGATGGAGCACTTCACCCCGGCCGGCGGCATGCGGCTCAGCGGGCCCCTGATCCGGCTCCCCCGCGTCCCGCTCAACCGCAACGAGCACTTCAAACTGCTCGTGCTGCTCACCGGCGGGAGCGTGGGCAGCCCCATCAGCGTCAGCGGAGGCATCCGGGACGGCGAGGTGCGGCCGAACAAGGCCGCCCGCCCCGACGAGAAACCGCCCCTGTTCGGCCGGGCCGCCCGGCTGATCACCGTGGCCCTGACCATCTGCGTGGTCACGCTCGCCTCGATCATCCTCGTACGGGACGACAGCCCGCCGCCGATCGGCTGCGCCGGGGGCGAGCTGACGGTCACCGGGTCCACCGCCTTCGCCCCCGTCGTACGGGAACTGGCGGAGAAGTACGAGAAGGAGTGCGAGGGCTCCACCATCCACGTGGACGCGCACGGCTCCAACGCCGGCATACGGCGGCTCGCCGACCAGGGCGCCGAGGCCACGTCCGGCTCCCCCGCGCTGGTCGCCCTCTCCGACGGCCCGAAGCCGGACGGCTACCCGCAGCTGCGCGAGAACCGCATCGCGGTCTCGCTCTTCTCCCTCGTCGTCAACGACCGGGTGCCGGTGCGCGACCTCTCGCTGGAGGACATCCGGAAGATCTACCGGGGCGACATCCGCAACTGGAAGGTCCTCGGCGGCCCCGACCTGAAGGTGCTGCTGGTAAGCAGGGACGCCAACTCCGGCACCCGCGAGGTCTTCCAGCGGCGCGTGCTTGGCCGCAACGAACCCGCCCAGTCCTCCCGCGACTGCGCCACCAAGGACGACCCGCAGTCCGCGGTCACCCGCTGCGAACTCGACAGCACCGAACAGGTCCTGTCCACCGTGGCCCGGCTCCCCGGAGCCATCGGCTACAGCGAACTGCGCGCCGGAACGGAACTGAAGGGGCTCCACCAGCTCGCCATCGACGGCAGCACCCCGTCCGTCGACACGATCGGCAGCAGCGCCTATCCGTACCGCGAGATCGAGTACGCCTACAGCTACGGTCAGCCGCCCGCCGACTCGCTGGCCTCCAGCTTCCTCGGCTATCTGAGCCGGGGCAGCGGCCAGGACGTCATCAGGACCCACGGCCACCTGCCGTGCGCGACCCCTAAGGGCCTGCGGATCTGCGGGGCGGACTGAGGCGCTCTGTACTGATCCGCTCCGTCGCCTCGGACCGAACGCGGGAGGGGGGGGGGGGCACGGGGGGCCGCCCCCCCCCCGGGGGGCCCGGGGGGTGGGTACAGTTTTTATAGTGTGTGTGGGGGGGGGCGGGGGGGCGCCCGCAAGCCGCGGGCGGA
>NZ_JBHXQO010000109.1:0-8388 GCF_042717135.1 Streptomyces sp. NPDC058620 | reverse complement strand
CCCCGGCCGTGCACGCAACGCCGGGGCCCACTGCTGTGTCCGGGCGCCGCTCAGACGGTCGCCGAGCGGTACTTGCGGACGGCAAGGGTCCGGAAGACCAGGATGATCACGGCCGACCAGAGCAGGGACGCCCAGACCGGGTGCTGCATCGGCCAGGCGTCGGACTGTGACACGCCGGGGTTGCCGAAGAGCTCACGGCACGCCTGCACGGTCGCGCTGAACGGGTTCCAGTCGGCGATCGGCTGGAGCCAGGACGCCATCTGGCTGGAGTCCACGAAGGCGTTCGAGATGAACGTCACCGGGAAGAGCCAGATCAGCCCGCCGGAGGTGGCTGCCTCGGGGGTGCGTACGGACAGCCCGATGAGCGCGCCGATCCAGGAGAACGCGTACCCGAGGAAGAGCAGCAGCCCGAACGCGGCCAGTGCCTTCGCGAGGCCCTCGTGGATGCGCCACCCGACGAGCAGGGCGACGATCGCGAGGACGACGACGGTCAGCGCGGTCTGTACGAGGTCGGCGAGCGTACGTCCGGTGAGCACCGCTCCCCGTGCCATCGGCAGGGAGCGGAACCGGTCGATGAGCCCCTTGTGCATGTCGTCGGCGATGCCCGCTCCGGCGCCCGCGGTGGCGAAGGTGACGGTCTGGGCGAAGATGCCCGCCATCAGGAACTCCCGGTAGAGCGCCGGGTCGGTGGAGCCTCCGACGCTCATGGAGCCGCCGAACACATAGCTGAACAGCACCACGAACATGATCGGCTGGATGAGTCCGAAGATGACCATCTCCGGGATGCGGGTCATCCGGATCAGATTGCGTCTGGCGACGACGAGCGAGTCGGAGACCGACTGCACGAGGCCGCCGCGCGGCCTGGGGGCGTGCGCCTCGGCGGCGTCCGTCACGGCGGTCATGCGAGGGCCTCCTTCCCGGTCTCCCCGTTCGTCTCCAGCTCGGCGGCATGGCCGGTGAGCGACATGAAGACGTCGTCGAGGGTGGGGCGGCGCAGGCCGATGTCGTCGATCTCGACGCCGCGGGCGTCGAGGTCCCGGATGACCTCCGCGAGCAGCTTGGCGCCGCCGCTGACCGGGACGGTCAGCTTGCGGGTGTGCGCGGCGACGGTGACCTCGCCCTCACCGAGGGCGGTGAGCACGTCGCGGGCGCGTTCGATCTCGTCCCGCTGGTGGACGACGACCTCGACGCGCTCGCCTCCGGTGCGGGCCTTCAGCTCGTCGGAGGTGCCGCGCGCGATGACCTTGCCGTGGTCGATGACACAGATGTCGTCGGCGAGGTGGTCGGCCTCCTCCAGATACTGCGTGGTCAGCAGGAGCGTCGTACCGCCCGAGACGAGTTCCTGGATGACCTCCCACAGCTGCTGCCGGTTGCGCGGGTCCAGTCCGGTCGTCGGCTCGTCCATGAACATGACGGGCGGCGAGACGACGAGGGCCGCGGCGAGGTCGAGCCGGCGGCGCATACCGCCGGAGTACGTCTTGGCGGTCCGGTCGGCCGCGTCGCCGAGGTTGAACCGCTCCAGGAGCTGTCCGGCACGGGCCTTCGCGTCGCGTGCGCTCATCTGGTAGAGCTGCCCGACCATCCGGAGGTTCTCGCGGCCGGTCAGATACTCGTCGACCGCGGCGAACTGGCCGGAGAGGCCGATCGAGCGGCGGACCTCGTTGGGATGCTTCAGCACGTCGATGCCCGCGACGACCGCAGTGCCGCTGTCCGGCTGGAGCAGCGTGGTCAGGACGCGCACGGCGGTGGTCTTTCCGGCACCGTTGGGCCCGAGGAGGCCGAGGACCGTGCCTTCCGGCACTTCCAGGTCCACGCCGTCCAGTGCTCGTACATCGCCGAAGGTCTTCACCAGACCTTCGGCATATATAGCGCCTGGCATGTGGGATTCCCCCAGTTGCTTTTGGGTGACTTCCTGAGCAGATCCTAGGGACGTCCCACCCGGCGCGCGCGGCGAAACCGAGGATTCAGCTCATCACCAGGTAGCCCGCGTCGCGCAGCGCCGTGGCCACCTCCTCGCAGTGCGCGGGGCCCTTCGTCTCCAGGTGCAGCTCGACCTCCGCCTCGGTGAGGCCCAGGCGCGGATCGGTCCGCACGTGACTCACGTCGAGGACGTTGGCGTCGGCGACGGAGAGCGCGGCGAGGAGGGTGGCCAGCGCGCCGGGGCGGTCCGTCAGCCGCAGCCGCAGGCTCAGATAGCGGCCCGCCGCCGCCATGCCGTGGGTCAGGATGCGCTGCATCAGCAGCGGGTCCACGTTGCCGCCCGACAGCACGGCGACGACCGGACCCGCGAATGCCTTCGGGTCACTGAGCAGCGCGGCCACGGGGCTGGCCCCGGCCGGTTCGACGACCATCTTCGCCCGCTCCAGGCAGAGCAGCAGCGCACTGGAGAGCTCGTCCTCGGAGACCGTACGGACCTCGTCGACCAGCTCCTGGACGAGACGGAACGGGATGTCACCGGGGCGTCCCACCTTGATCCCGTCGGCCATCGTCTGCGGGGAGGCGACCGCCACGGGGTGACCGGCGGCCAGCGAGGGCGGATAGCCGGCCGCACCGGCGGCCTGCACACCGACGATCCTGACGTCGGGGCGCAGCGCCTTCACGGCGACGGCGATCCCCGCGGCCAGGCCGCCGCCCCCGATGCCGACGACGATGGTGCGGACCTCCGGGCACTGTTCGAGGATCTCCAGGCCCACGGTGCCCTGCCCGGCGATGATGTCCGGGTGGTCGAACGGGTGGATGAAGACGGCACCGGTCCGCTCCGCGTACTCCTCGGCGGCGGCGAGCGTCTCGTCGACGACATGGCCGTGCATCCGGACCTCCGCGCCGTACTCACGGGTCGCGGAGACCTTCGGCAGGGGCGCGCCGACCGGCATGAAGACCGTGGACCGTACGCCGAGCAGCGAAGAGGCGAGTGCGACACCCTGCGCATGGTTTCCGGCACTCGCGGCGACCACACCGGCCGCCCGCTCCTCCGGGGTGAGCCCCGCGATCCGTACGTACGCGCCGCGCAGCTTGAACGATCCGGTGCGCTGGAGGTTCTCGCACTTGAACTGGACCGGTGCGCCGACCAGCTCGGTCAGATACCGGCTGCCCTCCATCGCGGTCACTCTGGCCACGCCCGAGAGCATCTTCCACGCCCCGCGGACATCGTCGAGGATCACGGGAGGAAAGGGGCGGGACGTACGGAAGGTCATGACAGCAAGTCTTGCAGCTCGGGCCGGTCGGGGCAGACTCGTCTCATGGCGGACTGCGGTGTTGTCCACAGGTTTGTGCAGCGCTGGTACGCGTTGCCCCGTGGCCGCGTACTCTGTCCCCCACTCATCCGACACCGCACGAAGAGAGCCCGGCCATGCCCCCTCAGGACATGACGACTGCTGCGTCTCCTTCCGGGGGCACCGCCCCCGGCAACCCGGGTACCGACCACCTTCTCGATGCGCTCCAGCACCAGGTGGCCGTCTTCGCCCGCCGTGCCGAACAGACCCGCCTCGGGGGCGTCGGCCAGGTCCGCAATTCCATGGACCGGGCCGCCTATCTGCTCCTGAACCGGCTGGACAAGGAGGGCCCGATGGGCGTCAAGGCGCTGGCCGCCGGCATGGGCATCGACTCCTCCACCGTGACCCGTCAGGTCGCCCCCCTCGTCGACACCGGCCTGGTCAAGCGCACCTCCCACCCGGAGGACGGCCGCGCGGTCGTGCTCCAGCTGTCCCCGCGTGGAAAGGCCCGCCTCGACGAGGTCCGTGCCTCGCGGCGCGAGCTGATGTCGCAGGTCACCGACGACTGGAGCACCGAGGAGCGCGACACGTTCTGCACGCTGCTCACCCGGTTCAACGCGGCCCTGGCCGCACGGCAGGCCGCGCACCAGGCCCAGCCGGAGGACTGACACCGCCCGCCGGTCGCGCACGCCTCTTGACCCGGAACTCCTTCCGGGTCTCCGATGGGGTATGCGAGAGCGGCAGGCCGACCGGCAACGCCGCCGCGCCCAGGAGTTCGAGGACTTCGTCGCGGGCGCGGCAGGCCGCCTGCTGCACACCGCCACGCTCTTCACGGCCGAGCCCGCCGAGCCTGCGGGGGCGAACCTCCGCGCCCTTCGCCTGCTGACGGCGGCGCTGGCCCACACCTACGCGGAGTGGGACCGGCTGCGCGGCGACGACCCGTACGACCGGACCCGCCAGGAACTCGTCATCCGGTTCGCGCGCGACGCCTGGCGTCACCACCGGCCGCGCGGCGGTCTGCTGGAACGGCTCACCCCGCAGGAGCGCCTGGTCCTTGTCCTGCGTCTGTACGAAGGGGTCGCGGAGGAGCAGGCAGCGGCACTGCTCGGGCTGCCGGCGGAACGGGTGCGGGCGATCTGCACCCGGGCCGTCGGAACGATGTACGCACCCCCGGAACCGCCGGAACACCCGGGCCGCCCCGGTCGCCCCGTCGCGCGGCTGCTCCGGGGCGCGCGATGAGCGGGCGCCGCGACCGTCCCGACCGGAAGGTGGACGAGGTCCGCCGGATGCTGGAGGTTCCGCGTCCGCAGGTACCCGCCGATCTGGCGCTGCGGTCGGCGGAGAGCGGTGCCCGGCTGCTGCGCCGCCACCGCGCCGCGCGCCGGGCGGCGATGTGCCTGATGTGCGCGGCGGTGGTGGCGTTCGTGGTGTGGGCGGCGGTGACCCGGCCGTGGGAGATCCCGCCGGCCGGGACGACACCGCCGCTGGAGGGCTGGTGACGCGGCCGCTCGCGCGACGGTCTGCCGGATCTATCCTGGAAGGACCGGCATGCGGTACCAGCCGAGGAGGCCCTCATGACCAGGAAGATCGCCGACTGCCGCAAGTATCCGAGCGTCTCGAACTGCACCCTCACCATTTCCGGTGAGGAGGACGAAGTCGTACGAGCGGCCACCGAGCACGCCGTATCGGTCCATGAGCACACCGACAGCCCGCAGTTGCGCGAGGAGGTCCGTGCCTCGCTGGAGGACGAGAAGGCCACCGTCTGAGACCCTCCGAGAAGAACGGGCCCGCCCGGCGGTGGGCTGTGCGCTCACCACCGCCGGACGGAACACCGCGCCGGTCGTCCTAGCCGAGCGCCTGGGTGAGGTCGGCCAGCAGGTCGTCCGCGTTCTCGATGCCGACGGAGAGGCGGACCAGGTCGGCCGGGACCTCCAGCGGAGAGCCGGCGGCCGACGCGTGCGTCATCCGGCCGGGGTGCTCGATGAGGGACTCGACGCCGCCCAGCGACTCACCGAGCGTGAACAGCCTGGCGCGGTTGCAGACCTCGACGGCCGCCGCCTCGCCGCCCGTGACGCGGAAGGACACCATCCCGCCGAACGCCTTCATCTGCTTGGCCGCGATCTCGTGCCCGGGGTGCTCGGGCAGACCCGGGTACAGGACGCTGTCCACCTTGGGGTGGCGGGTCAGCAGGTCGGCGACCTTGGTGGCGTTCTCGTCGTGCCGGTCCATGCGGACCGCGAGGGTCTTGATGCCGCGCAGCACCAGCCACGCGTCGAACGGTCCGGCGACCGCGCCCATCGCGTTCTGGTGGTACGCCAACTCCTCCCCCAGCGCGGGGTCGCCGGCGATCAGCGCACCGCCGACGACGTCGGAGTGGCCGCCCATGTACTTGGTCGTGGAGTGCACCACGACGTCCGCGCCGAGAGAGAGCGGCTGCTGGAGGTAGGGGCTCGCGAAGGTGTTGTCGACGACCAGCCGCGCCCCCGCCTGGCGGGCGACTCCGGCGACGGCAGCGATGTCGGTGATGGCGAGGAGCGGGTTGGACGGGGTCTCCACCCAGATCGCCTTGGTGCGGGGCGTGATCGCCGCCCTGACCGCTCCCACGTCCGAGGTGTCGGCGACGGAGAACTGCACGCCCCAGCGCGAGGCGACCTTCGCGAACAGCCGGAACGTGCCGCCGTAGGCGTCGTTCGGGATGACCACGTGGTCGCCGGGCGTGAGCAGCGTACGGAGCAGGCAGTCCTCGGCGGCGAGGCCGGACGCGAAGGCGAGCCCGCGGTGGCCGCCTTCCAGGGCCGCCAGGTTCTCCTCCAGGGCGGTACGGGTCGGGTTGGCGCTGCGGCTGTACTCGTAGCCGCCGCGCAGCCCGCCCACTCCGTCCTGCTTGTACGTGGACACCTGGTAAATGGGCGGAACAACGGCGCCGGTGAGGGGATCGGCGGTGTTTCCCGCATGGATCGCGAGAGTCTCGAAGCTGTGCTGGTCGCTCATGAGGACCGAGCGTAGTTCGTCACGAGGGCGCTCACGGGTCACTGCGCCCGTGCGGGGACAATGGGCGTATGGAGATTCTCTGGTTCCTGATCGCGCTGTGCATGCTCGCCGCCGTCGTCGGCCCCTTCGTGCTGCGCCGTCGGGGCGGTATCCGTCAGGTCGCGCCCGGCTCCCCCGACGCCGCCGACCCGGACGCGTACGGGTTCCTGCGCCAGGAGGAGCTGGACGTCCGGATGCCGGGGCCCGACCAGGACCTCATCGACGTCCTGAACGTCGTGCAGGCCACCCAGGACTGGCGGGCCGCTTCCCAGCTGCTGGCCGGCACGCCCAAGGGGAGCGAGGTGCGGTGGCAGCGGGTGCAGGCGTTCGCCGGCGCGGCCTCGCTGGAGCTGATGCGCCGGCCGGGGGCCGGCGGCGCGTGGCTGCGCACCTGGCGGGCGGAGGCACCGAAGGACGCGGGCGGCGCGGCGGTGCACGCGGAGTTCCTGGTGCAGCAGGCGTGGCGCTCGTCCGGGGCGGGCGAGGACGACTTCCGGATCATCCTGGAGGAGGCCCGTACGGTCTGCGGCGAGGCCGCTCTGCTGGCGCCGGGCGACCCCGTCCCGTACATCGTCGAGCTGGCCGTGGCCCGTGGACTCGGTTACTCCCACGAGCAGTTCGACCAGCTCTGGGCGAAGATCATCGACCGGGCCCCGGCCCACATGGGCGCGCACATCGCGGCGCTGCACTTCTGGTGCGAGAAGTGGCACGGCTCGCGCGAGGAGGCGGAGCGGTTCGCCACCACGGCGGCCGCCCGCGCCCCGCGGGGTTCGCTGCTGGCGGCGCTGCCGCTGTTCGCGGTGTACGAGCACCTGCCCGAGGTCAATCTGGTGCAGGGCTTCTACCGGGGCGTCGTGGTGACGAAGGCGGTCGAGGGCGCCCTGTTCGCGGTGCACGCGGCCCGCGCCGACGATCCGATGCTCGCCCACGTCCGTCATCTGCTGGTGATGTTCCTGGTCCGGATGGAGCGCTGGTCCGAGGCGATGAACCAGCTCGTCCACATCGACGGCCACGTGGGCGCCCTGCCGTGGACCCAGGACCCGGACCCGGCCGCCGGGTACACCGTGTACCGGGCACTCGCGGTCGCGGGCTACGAGGCGAACGGCGGCAGCCCGGCGACGCTGCCCCGGTAGCCGCCGCGGTGGGGGCGCCGGAATCCACGGCGCCCCTTTCGTGTTGTAAGGACTGCATACCCAGCCCCGGAGGAGCCCGCATGTTCCTGAATCACCGCACCCCCCAGCTCCCCGCCCCCGAGGAGGCGCTGCGCGGCCGCCCCACGCCCGAGTTCACGGTCCCTTCCCGCCACACGGTGCTCGGCAACCCCCTGGTCGGCCCGTACCCGGAGGGCCTGGAGGTCGCCGATTTCGCGCTGGGCTGTTTCTGGGGAGCCGAGCGCAAGTTCTGGCAGACGGACGGCGTGTGGACGACCCTGGTGGGATATCAGGGCGGGTACACGGAGAATCCGTCGTACGAGGAGACCTGCTCGGGCCTGACCGGCCACACCGAGGCGGTCCGCGTCGTCTTCGACCCCCGGGTCGTCTCGTACGCGGAACTCCTGAAGCTCTTCTGGGAGTCCCACAACCCGACCCAGGGCTTCCGCCAGGGCAATGACGTGGGCACCCAGTACCGCTCGGCGCTCTACCCCCACACCCCCGAGCAGGCCGAGGCCGCGACCGCCTCCCGCGAGGCGTACCAGCAGGTCCTCACCGGCGCGGGCTTCGGCGAGATCACGACGGAGATCCTTCCGGCACAGGGCCGCACCTTCTGGCCCGCGGAGCCGTACCACCAGCAGTACCTGGACAAGAACCCGGACGGCTACTGCGGCATCGGCGGTACGGGCGCGAAGCTGAGCGCCCCCTCGGAGACGAACTGGGGCCGGTCCTGCCCGACGGGCATCGCCCCCGCGTCCGAGTAGGACCCCGCCAGGGGCCGCCCCGCCGTCGCCGTGCTCAATTCATGGACGGACAGGGCTGATTGCGTGTGCAACCCGAGAGTTTGCGCCCGCGCGCACGCTGCCTAAAGTGGACCACCAAGACCTACGTCAACGGGGGGGAACCTGACGCCGGAGGCCGGCGCCGGGTACGGCGGGCCAGCGCACCGGAATTTCCCTCAGCAACCAGGGTCTGTCGTTTTCGAGGCCCCGGGC
>NZ_JBHXQO010000108.1:0-8999 GCF_042717135.1 Streptomyces sp. NPDC058620 | reverse complement strand
AACCCGCCACCCTGTGGATACCTCATCCTCTCGTGATACCGCAGGCAGACACCCCTCGTCAGCCCTTATGACTTCACGAGTTCAATCTCAGTAAGCAGATGCGCTTGTCCGCTGTTCTTCTTCGCGCATGTGGCGTAGGTACTGAGCGTTGGCTGTCGAATGTTCTCGATTGACGGTCAGGTTTGAACGCAGGGGCCGATGTGTTGTGAGGGGCGGGAGGATGGGTGGGTGCTGTTCCGGGTCCGGGGTCTGACTCATGACATCTCTGACCGAAGTGTGACTGAAGTGTCTTGGTTTCACAGTGTCGGCCGTTGGCCGGGGATGGTGCGTTGTCGGTGCCGGGCCGGCGGGGTGTGTCCCGATAGGGGTCTGCCGATTGTTATGGCGTCCTCACGATTCTGACCGCCCGACGCGGCCCGGTACCGGAAACGCGACACGTCATCCGATCGGGAGGAGGACGGGCATCGTCAGTTCGACGGTGACCAGTGCGTCGCCTGCTCCGAGGCCGCTCCGCCGTCGGCCTGTGGGGGAGGCGGCTTGGGAGTAGACACGCATCGGGGACGCACGGCTGGACAGCGAGGCGTCCTTCGTCGCGCTGTGCGGGGTCAGTCCCCTTGATCGTTCCTCAGTGCGCCGGCAGCCCCGTCGTCTCAACCGCGGCGGCGGCCGTCAGGAAAATGCCACACTCCGCCGCATTGTGTACACGCGCCTGCGGGTCGACCCACGCGCTTAAGGTCACCACGAGCGCCGGATCAAAGAGGGCAGGACCCGGCGCGAAATCGTCCGGTGCCTCAAACGCTACGCGGCCCAGGAGGTCTTCCACCTGGTCGGACAGCTGCAGCCAGGACCCCGCTCATAGGGGCTGTGTTGTGAGAGCGGGTGATAGATGAGGAACGCCCGCACGCTTGCTCCGGCGGTGGTTCCGCGTATGACGGTGGGGTGCGTGCGGTGTTCGACGCGGTCTTGGCTCTGCTCCGGTTTGCCGTTTTCGATCCGGTGACGGGCGGCGAAGTTGGGCAGGCCAGGCAGTTGGGCCGAAGAGGCCGTTGAGTAGCCCGGCCCGTCGGCTGGCGTGCGGGCTTCAAGGTGCAGGTCCTGGCCGTCGTCATGGAGACGGACGGGCAGCCCTGCTGCTCGGAGGCGGCGAGCGCGGCGATCTTGCCTGCCCGTACAGCGCGCCGGTCGGCCTTCACGTCCGCGCAGGTGCCGACCTCCCAGACGGCGAGGAGCTCGCCGATCTCTTGAATAGACGTCTGCGCCCAGCCAACCTCGCCAACTCGTCCCCGGTAGCCCGCGAGGGCGCCATTGCCGAGGACAGAAATTCCCACCACAATGGCGACTGTGACAGCCTTCCCCGCGTCCCGGACTGAACCCGTGAAAGCCGTCAACGCCGACGGCGACGTCTACGTCATTTCCTTCCCCAAATGCGGCCGGACCTGGCTTCGGGTACTGATGGCCAAAGCCGTTTCGACGGCCCGCGGACTTCCTATGGAACTCGCCCGCAACCTGAACCTGGAAGGCTTCAACGAGGTCGACTCCGCTGTTCCGAACATCGTCTTCTGGCATGACGACCGCGTCGAATATCGCACGCCGGCCCAGCTGTCCCCGGACAAGAGCTTCTACCACGACCGCAAGGTCGTTCTCCTCGTCCGCGATCTGAGGGACACCGCGGTCTCCCGCTACTTCCAGTGCTCCCGCCGCCCCCAGGACCCCTACCCGGGAACGATCGGGGACTTCCTGACCGAGGAGCAGGGCAGCGTCAGGACCTGTGTGGCCTTCTGGAACATCTGGTACGCCAACCGGGGCGTACCGGCATCTTTCCTGCTCACCTCCTATGAACGGCTGGCGGCAGACACGGCCGGCGAGCTCGGGCGGGTACTGGACTTCTGCGGGCTGCCGTCTGTCGGCGAACAGATACTCAGCGGGGCTGCCGACTTCGCGAGCTTCGCCAATATGCGGACCATGGAGGACACGGACGCTCTGCAGTCGGAGCGTTTGCGTCCTGCCATCCCCGGCGATCCGGATGCTTACAAGACTCGGCGTGGGGTCGTCGGAGGCTACCGCGACTACCTCTCCGACGAGCACATCGACTACGTGAACGCACTCATCCGCCAAGACCTCACCCCACAGTTACGAACGGCTGCCCTCGCTGCGGACCATCCCAGGCCAAGCCCCTCAACGCGCATGTCACGGCCCTTCCCGAAGGCCCGCTGAAATAGGAGCGCCCGACGCCGCTCCACCCCGGAGCCCTGGCCGCCCTGTGGAGCGCTATCGCGCTGGGGCCTTTGTGGGATGCGACTGGGCGTGTCTCGTCGATCTTGTGCTGGTGGGCGCAGTGGTGTGGCCCGAGGACTTCGGGTGGTGGATTGGGCTGCGTACGGGGCGAGGTTGTGGGTGTTCCCGGAGATCAGCGAACTTGATCGCATGCACGGACCCTTCGGGACAGGATACGGAGCGCGACGACACCCCCTGTCGTGCAGAGCACCATCAAGGGATTCGCTGACTCGAAAGCTGCCGGAGTCACCACCCTCCAACTCAAGCGCAACCGGGACCGGGACCGGGAAGTCACCTCCGAACTTGAGTCCTCGGGCGGAGGGGCGTCGAAGGACGAGTTCCGGACCAACATTCTCGGATGCCTTCGCGACTTGCACGAGTACGAGGGGATCATCCAGGCGGTGACCGGCAACGACGGTCAGCCCAAGTGGGTCTTCGTCTCTCTGTTCACCCCGGTCAACCAGTACGATCAAAACGAAGTCGGCGGCCAAGGCGCCTACGACTGGTCGGAGGTCGCGTCCTGGGTGGCGGAGCAGCTTGGCGGCATAGACAAGATGGTCAGCCACAACAAGGCCCAGTTCGAGGATCCGGACATTTACGATCAGGAGATCGCACCCGTGCTCGCCGACCTCTGACCGAGGCGCACAGTCGATAACCAGAGCCGGCAGGCCGCCACCGACCTCGCAAATGTGCAAACCGATGATCGGCTGCAGCTACATCCACTCCCCGTCGACGACCATTCCCGCCTCGCCTACAGCGAAGTTCTCACCGACGAACGCCAGCACACCGCCATAGGTTTCTGGCAGCGCGCACAGGCATGGTTCAACAGCCATGGCATGCCCGTGGAACGGGGCCTGACCGACAACGGCCCCTGCTGCAAGTCAAGCTCTTCACCCAGACCCTGGCCGCGGGAGGTATCGCCCACAAACGCATTCGCCCTGCCGGCCGCAGAGGAACGGCAAGGCCGAACGCTTCAACCGCACCCTTCTGGAGTAGAGGGCCTACCTGCGGCTCCCTACGCCAACCACACTGAGCGGAGTGCAGCCCTCGACGACCTCCTTCCCAGCTACAACTACCATCGCCCCACACAGCACTCGGAGGCCAGCCCCGATCAACCGGGGTTCAAGAACCCTGCGGGTCAATACAGCTCGGACGTATGCGCCGACCTCCAGCCTCTCAAACGATCAGTGAGTCGCCTGCGAGCACGTGGTCGGCCCGTCGGCGCCAGGTGTACCGCTCAAGTACTTCCCGGCGGGCCGTGTTACCCAGCGCCAGTCGTAGTGCCTCGTCGGCCATGAGTTCCTGGATGGCAGTCAGCCACGCGTGGGTATCGTCGGGTGCGCGCAGCAGGCAATTGACACGGTCGTGAAGTACCTCGCGCAGGACGGGGAGGTCGGAGGCGATCATGGCGCGGCCGTGTGCCATGTACTCGAATACCTTCATCGGGGAGGCCCACCGGCCGGTCTCCGCGATTCCGTCGGCGGTGTACACCTTCCGCTGATAGGGAGCGATCACGACATCGAATGCGGGGAAGTAGGCGGATACTGCTCCGGGTGGTTGGTGTCCGTGGAAGTACACGTTGGTGAGCGGGCAAGGATCCTCCCAATGGGCCCGGTCCTTCGGGGTTCCTCCGAGGAGGTGGAAGTCGAAAGCGGGGAGCAGCGCGGCGAGTTCGAGGATGAGTTCGATACCACGCCCTTGATAGAGGTGTCCGACATAGCCGATGCGCACGGCCCCGGACCGCCCTGGAAGTACCGGTGCCTCCGTCGGCCCGTGGGGTGTGACGGGCACTTCGGCGCAGTCCGGGGCGATCAGCGTCGGGAGGGGACCGAGACCGTCGTGGGCTGCCTGAAGGTCGCGCGCCAGGGCATGAGTGATGACCACGACCCGTTCGAGGGCGGGATGGCTGAGCAGCCGGCTCTCCACCTCAAGGGCGTGCGCGTCGTTCCACAATTGGTGGCTCTCGTACACCGCGGGTGCGAGGTCGGCCGCAGCGAGGACGCTGTACGGGTCGCGGCCGTACACCAGATCGGGGACATCGTCCGCCAGTATCGCGCGCACCGTTTCCGCGCGGGCCAGGAGCGAGCTGTGCGTGTCGTCGGGCAGAGGGACGGTGCGGATACGGAAGCGGTGGCGGACACCGTAGTACTTGTACGGATCGTGGGCCTGGTATGAGGGCGGCAGAGCGTAGAGGGTTACGTCGTGCCCGGCGGCGCTGAACGCATCACACATGCGCATGACGTGGATGCCGTTGGCGTAGACAGAGGGGATGCTCCCTGCATGCAGGTAGGCGATGCGCATCAGAGCCTATGCCCCTTCGGTTGGAAGCTTGGTGTTCCGTCGCGCACCCTCATAGGACGGAGCGCGTCGCAGAGCGGTGCGGATCAGATGACGTGCGTACGCCGCGGTGGTGCGCGAACGCAGTGAGGCCAGTGGCGAAAGGGCGCCACGCAGGCGCGGGTCGTCGTAGGGAACCCAACCGGTGCCCTCCGGGCTGTACTTGGGGGCCGCCACACTGATGCGTCTGGTGAGGACGAACCGGGTCTCGTCGGTGGTGTTGGTCTCCGACGCGTGAACGTGGTCACCCGAGAACAGCAGTATGTCGCCGGGATCGAGGGTGAACCGGACGGGTGTGCCGAGATGCTGGTCGGGGGCGACCTCGTAGCCGGCCCTGCGGACCGGTGCACGGTAGAGCTCGGGGTAGACGAGCAGGCCGTTGCCGGGCCGGACCCGGCCGAGAGCGATCCACAGGTTCACGGAGTTGAGTGTGGTGTTGAACCACGAGTCGACGTGCGGGCCAGTGGGCACGAGGAAGCCCGCCAGCGGGCCGAGATCGGTACGCCTGGCAACGACGTGGTGCGGCAGCATCGTCCGGACACCGAAGTGGCGGCTCAGATATATGTGTCGCCCTCCAGGAGCGGCCGCGGCGGCGAACGCACGGCCCGCCCTCTCGGAGATCGGTCGCAGCACCGTTTCCAGACGTGTGCGCAGGGCCATTGCCTGCTCGACGTCGGCGACCGTGTGAAGGGCCTCGATTCCCTTGTGTTCGAGGGCCTGGGCGGCATCGGCCGAGAGGGTCTCGGCAGCGGCGAGCAGGATGGCGCGGCGCAACGGTTCGAAGGCGTTCAAATCCTGCAGACCCCGCTTGACCACGAGGAGACGGCCTTCGTCGACCACCTGCCGCAGTGGCCCTCCGAGTGGGCTCCGTCCGAGGTGAACCTCGAGGGGTTCGTGTTGCTCGACAGGGCGGGAATCGGTGTTCGGAACGAAGTCGGCCATGGGTAGCTCCTGCTCATGCTTCGGTAAGGAGGGTGGGTCACGCGTTCCCCCGTCGGTCGCCGGTGCTCAGGGGGCAGGGGGCAGGGGGCAGGGGACGGCCTGTTCGTAGACGGAGACGTGGTACGCGCTGGAGGCCGTGAACTTCTCGCCCGACCATCCGCCGTACCGATGCCTCAGTCGCAGACCTGCCATCGAGGCCATGAGGTCGAGTTCGCCCACGGACGCGTACCGGAAGGACACCGGCACATGGTGAACACCGTCCTGATCGAGGATGAGGTAGTGCGAGGCGTAGGTCTGAGAGGCACGGTCGACGCTGCGCATACGTACCGTCACGCCGCCTTCGATCGGAAAGGCGCGCAGTGCGGATTCCTGCGCGGCGAGCGCCTCGGGGACATGCGCGTCGAGAACGAAGAGTCCCCCGGGAAGCAGCCGGTCCGCCGCAGCGGCGAAGCAACGGGTCTGGTCTTCCTGGTGGACGAGTTCGAAGAACGTTCCGCCGACCACGTACACGAGGCTGAACCCACCGCCGATCGGCACGCGGCTGAAGTCGCCCGCGGTGACGGTGATGTCGTGTCCTCCGGATTTCGCCCGGAGTTGTTCGGTCATCTGCGATGCGGCCTCGATGCCATGGACCTCCAAGCCGCGGCCGGCGAGCGGCAGAGCGACTCGGCCGGTACCCGAGCCGAGTTCGAGAACAGGCCCGGAGCCTGCGGTCTTCGCGAGTGTGGCGAGAAGGTCGACGGTGCTGTCCGTGACGGGGGACGGAAACCAGTCGTCGTACCTGGCGGCGAAATTGGAGGCGTAGTGGGGCGATTCCTGTCCGGGCATCGTGGAGGGTCCTCCTGGTGACGTCTCGGTCGGCGCGATACGGGCGGGCTGGGTCAGCCGAAGGGGTGAGGCCGGTGCGCACCGGATGGTCCGCTTGCCTCGACAGGTCCGCCGGGCAGTGGGAAGGCTCCCGGGGCTACTACGCGCACCACGGTCAGCCCTGTCTCCAGGGCCTGCCGTGACGGTGTCGGCACCGCGTACACCTCCTCGCCGGTGTGGGAGGCCAGGACAGCCGCCGGGTCGGGATGGGCGAGTGATGTGCGGCCGGCCGGGGATGCGCGGGTACCGGAGAGCCACGCACGCAAGCTGTCCTGCCGGTGGAACGCCCACAGCGCGTGTTCGAGCGCTGTGCGCGGTGGGGTCGTGCCTGCCCACTCCGCCCACCTCCGTCGGGCGACGGGCGTGCCCATGCTCCACCTCACCATCAGTGCCTCGTACACCGCTTTCTCCGCCGTCGCCGGACGCCTGGCGGGTCCGCAGGCCGCACCGAAGCTCTGGCTGTCGCCGTCCGCGTCGTGCAGACAGGCCACGACACAGTCGACGCCCGGTGGGGCGGGCACGAGGAGGAGCGCTGCTGTCAGGCCCAGCGCGGTGAGCGATGCGCCCAGCGCGGGCCCCAGCTGGAGGTACGGGGCGTCCGCCGGGGCGTCCGCCGGGGCGTCCGCCTCCCCGTACCAGCTGCGGCGGATCAGGTCACGTTCCAGGATCTCCCAAGCGGCGTGGTGAACCGCGAGGGTCTCATCGGGGTGGGCCGCCAGTCCGGTGGACCCCGCCCTGACGTCAGGGTGTGAAGCCGGCCTGTGGCGCAGGTACACCGCTCCTGCGGGAACGAGGACTTCGCGCCCGCTCGACAGCGAGCGGCCGGGTACCCACAGCCGTTTCACCTCACGGGACAGGCGTGCGTGGCGTTCGAACCGCGCGGGGTCGAGGGCGGGCCGGCCCGTGCGCCGCAGATTCTCGTATGTGTCAACAACGCGTTGCTCGGCCTCCGCCGTCCGTCCGGCGGTGATGTTGCCCATTCGCTCGACGAGTTCGCCCGTGGCCCGAAGTGAGGTGTCTCCGGCGTCATGTCCGGCCGCACTGCCAGTCACCACGTCGTCCCCGCCGCTGCCGCCGGTGGTGAACAGGGCCGAGCGCGCCGCGACCCGGGCGAACACGATGTCCGGTGCTTCCGGGAACGGCTGGAACAACTGGGCCGCCCAGGGCTGGGCGGTTGACTCCTGTGTGCTCATACGGAGTCCTTGGCCGCTACCTGCGCCAACAGATCGCGGCCTGCCCCGGTGAGCGAGGACCGGTATGAGCTGAGCGTGGTCGCGGCCTGCACCGCGTCGTTCAGGCACTGGCGGTGGCGGTCACGCAGCACGTCGTTGTCGACCGCGGGCCGAGCGGCGGTGTCGAGAAGCCGTTGGTAAAAGGCGGCGCTTCGGGAGAGAACCACCATCTGGTGGAAGAGCCCTCCAAGAGGACGGGGGTCGGCGCGCAGTGGTGTCCGTAGGGAACCGGCCTGCTCGGCGGCGCGGCTCCAGAGGGGCGTAGACACGAGGGCGGCGTTGCAGCGTTGATGGGTGCCCTCGTGGACCAGTGCCTCCGCCAGTTCGAGCGGACCGTCGGATCGCGAGGGTCCCGGTGCGAGGCGGTTTCGGTGGAGGAACAGCGCCCCGTGGACGGTGAAGTCGGTGAAACCTTCGATGGCCGTCCCCCGTAGCAGGACGACCTGGCGCACCGTCCACGTCAGTTCGTCGAGCATGGCCGGCCACACGTTGCGCAGCAGCCCGGCGGCCTCGCCCAGCACCTGGCGCTCGGAGTCCGTCCACGGGACGACGGCGGCGTCCCCGGTTGGGCCGGAGGAGGTCTCGGGCACATTCGCCAGTGCGCGGGTGACCGCGCGTTCCAGGTGGGGTTGTGGTCCGGCTGCTTCCACCGACCAGCTCTGGCCGCCGAGGGCGGTGGCCGGGGTGGACCGGTTCCATGCCTGTCCGAGTGCCGTGGCGAGTTCGCTACGGCGCAGGGCGGTGAGCGAGCCGGCACGGGCGGCGTGCTGTGCGGTGTGAGCGACCTCGATCACCGCCGGGTGGGTGAGTTCGGACGTGGTGGGAATGGTGGTGGGGCGTGTGGACAGGGCCGATCCCTCATGTTCACGCGATGCCACGCCTTCCGCCTGCACCTGAGGGGTAAACAGTCCGGTGCGGTGCAGCGTACCGAGGATGCGACGGCCCAGTGCCTCGCGGTCGAGCGCGGCCCCGGCCGCGTCCGGCTCGATATGCATGTGACCGTTCCCCCTTCTGTCGGCACGAGCCCTGGCGTCCGAACAGCGCGCGGTGGCCCTGTCGGCCACCGCGCGCCTCACATCCGGGAGTTCACTCGGTGGCCGGAAGATCTATCAGCAGCGGAAGCTCGGGCAGCTCGTCGGGCATGACCTGGTCGATTTCCTCGCTCATCGCAAACTCCTTTCCTCACGTCGGAGCCCGCCCCTACGACGGTCACTCGACGGTAGGCGGGCTCATCATCACGGCCGGGAAGGCGAGTTCCAACGAGCTCTGCGCGAAGGCAGGTGGGAACTGGCCACCGCGATGTACTCCTTCCGGGACATACCCATGTCGATGGGTTAACCGGCGACC
>NZ_JBHXQO010000107.1:0-10400 GCF_042717135.1 Streptomyces sp. NPDC058620 | reverse complement strand
GGTCAGCTCCCTGTCCATGGCCGAGCGCAGACGCAACGTGGAGACCAGGCGCTGGAACGCCTCCGACCAGTAGCCACCCGCCCCGGGTGAGGCGCCTTCCGGCTCGTCCGGCGTGGTGGTGAGGACTTCGAGCCGGTCCGCCTCGGCCGGGTTCAGACAGCGCTCCGCGAGACCCATCACCCCGCTGAAGCTCCATGGGTAACTCCCCGCGTCCCGGGCTATGTCGAGGGCGTCGACCACCGAGCTGCCGAGCGGCTCAGCCCAGGGCACCGCACAGACGCCGAGCAGCTGGAACGCCTCCGACAAGCCGTGCGCGGCGATGAAGTCGGCCACCCAGAGGGCCCGTTCCTCGCTCGGCAAGGTGGCGAGGAGCTTCGACCGCTCGGCGAGCGAGGCCGTCCCGGGGCCGTTCGCCGGGGGTGTCGAGGGGGTGCCGAGCAGGGCGCGGGCCCACTCCGGGTCGCGTTGCCGCACCGCGGCCCGGCACCAGGCGGCGTGCAGTTCCTCGGTCCAGCCGTCGGCTACCGGCAGCCCGACGATCTCCTCTGTGGAACGCCCGCCGAACCGCTCCCGCCAGGTGGTCAGCGGGGTGGCCTCCACCAACTGGCCGAGCCACCAGGACCGTTCCCCCCGCCCCGCCGGAGGAACCGGTACGACGCCGTCCCGCTGCATCGACGCGTCGCATTCGTGCGGGGCCTCCACCGCGATGGACGCGCCCTCGCCCGTACGGTCGGGGTTCACGCAGGACGTGGCGCGCGCGGCCATGCGCTCGGCGAGGGCCGAGTGCGGCAGCGTGGACAGCAACTCGGCGGCCGTCGCCCGGACATTGCGGCTGCGGTCGGCCAGCGCCTGCTCCAGGAACTCCTCGTCCGCGCCGGAAAGACCGGTCCGCAGCGAGTCGAGGAACATCAGCCGGTCCTCGGCGCGCTCCGTGGACCAGGTGGTGGAGAGCAGGGCGAGCGCGGCAGCCGGCTCCCGTCTCCGTACGGCTCCGAGGAGCGCGACCCGTTCGGCGAACAGGCCCTCCTCCCACAGCAGCCGCACCGCGTCCGGGTCCGTCGCGACGGACGGGAGCGAGCCGCCCGGGGCGCCGCGCAGCGCGAACTTCCACTCCGGGTTCATCCTGGCGAGCCACAGCCCGCGCGGTCCCGCGAAACCCAGGACGTGCGCACGGAGGTCCGTGCGCGCCCGCGCGGCGTCCAGCAGAGCCGGCAGCACGACCGCCGGTGCCCGGAACCCGTGCTGGTTGGCCGCGGCCAGCCACTGCGGAAGGAGCTCCGTGAGATCGGGAGCCGTGCCGCGCCGCCCGCCGCCCCCGGACGGGGCGGAGCGGTCGGCGAGCAGCTGGACGAGTCGGCGCCGGGCGGCGGCGGGGAGCGGCGGGCGCGGGTCGGATGGCGCGGGCTCCGGCCGCCCGGCCGCCTCTGCCGGCAGCAGCCCGGCTCTGCGGCGCACGGTGTGCAGCGCCGCCGCGTCCAGCAGGGCGACCGGTCCGTCGGCGCCCCCGGGCCCGGGGGCCGGCGGGCGGCGGTCGGTGCCGAGCAGCGCCGAGGTGACGAGCTCCTCCCACGGCATCGTCGTGGCCGCGTGCGTGGCGGCCGTGTGTGTCGTGGGCGTGTGTGTTGTGGGCGTGCGTGTCGTGGTGGCGGTGGTCGTACGGGGTGGGGTCATCGGTCCCGTCCAGGTGTCAGGGAGTCACGGAGCCGGATATCCGGTTCACGGGTCCAGGGTTTGCGGGGCCGCACGCGTCAGATGAGCGGAACGGGCTGCCCCTCGCTGTCGTCGTCGGCGCTCGTCGTCCAGGCCGCGAGCGGGGCGAAACCGTGGTGTCCGCACTCGCCGAAGACCGTGACGGGTCCGCCGCCCGACAGCGCGACGAGCTTCCACAGCCCCGGCCCGGACAGTGCCGAGGGTGTGAGGGGCAGGGCCGATGTGCCGTCCGCGTCGGCCAGTTGCCACCCGCCGCCGGACGGCGTGGGTATGACATCGCGCAGCGTCACCGGCCAGGAGTCCAGCCAGGGATCGTCCCGCAACGCGTGCCCGTAGGCCGCGAGCGCCGCGTCCGTCGGCCCCCCGGCCGGTGGCGTCCCCCTCGTGGCGGGCGGATCGAACTGCCGCCCCAGCTCGGCCCGTGGCTGCCCGGCGCCCGGAAACGGCGTGAGCTCGGCGTCGAGCGTCACACCCACCGGGAGGGCCTGGCCGGGGGAACGCCCCGCCGCCCCGAAGGAGAGCAGCAGTGCGGTGCGTCCCGACTCCCTCCCGTACAGCCAGATGCGGCGGGTGACGATCTTGCCGTCCGGTGTGTCGTACTGCGCGAGGACCAGCCAGTGGTCACGGACCGGAGTCCCGTCGGCGGCGGCGGTCAGTCCCACGCGCGTACGAACGGTCGCCGCCAGCGGTGTGGGCAGCCGGTCGACGCCCAGCCAGGCGGTGTCCAGCAGGTGGAGCAGCGCGCACTCCTCCAGCAGCCGCACCGGCCACCCCGGCCCGGAGGCGGGTATCGCGCCCAATTCCCTTACGCGCGCCGCGAGTCCGGGGGCCTGTGCGTCGACCATGCGGGCGGCGGTCTCCTCCCACAGCCCGTACCCCGCCTGATCGGCCGCGGCGAGCCCGCCGCGCAGCAGATCGGCCAGGCGCTGCTCCAACTCCTGTGCGCCTGACGTGATCCGCGCCGCCCGCCGCTCGGCGCGCCGCCTCGCCGCCTCCGGATCGGCCGGGCCGGAGGCAGGAGTCCCGTCGGCGGCGGACTGCTCAGACGCGCGCTTGCGGCGGCCGTCCAGCCACTCCCGGGCCCAGTCCGGGGCCTCACCCGGCAGCGCGGACGCGCCGTCGGACGCCCAGAGCAACAGCAGTCCCAGCGCGTGCTTGCAGGGGAACTTCCGGCTCGGGCAACTGCACTTGTACGCGGGCCCGGCCGTGTCGATCACGGTGCGGTACGGCTTGCTGCCGCTGCCCTTGCACAGCCCCCATACCGCGCCCGCGGCCTCGTGGCCGACCTCGGACCACGGGCCGGCCGAACCCAGCTTGTTCCCGGCCTTGCGTGATGCTTCGTCAGGAGCCAGGGCCTGTACCTGCTCCACCGTCCAGCGCGCCACCGGATCAGAGGTGCGCGAGGGTTCTCCCCCGTGAGATAGCAGCATGGGAACGACGGTAGGGCGCACCACTGACAATCGCCTCTGACCTGCGGCGGAGGCCGATTGTCAGTGGCATGGTGCACGGTGGGAACCACATCGGGCCGAACGATCCGGAGGGGGATCCATGACCGTGTCCGCAACCACCGCCGCCGTCGCTAACGAGGCTCTGCGACCGCATGCCGAGGATGCTTTCGCCGACGAGCTGAAGGCGCTCGCCGCTGCCGACGACCGGCCGAGGCCGGTCCGTTGGAAGCTCTCGCCGTGGGCCGTATCGACCTATCTGCTCGGCGGCACGCTCTCCGACGGGACGGTGATCACACCGAAGTACGTGGGTCCGCGCCGCCTCGTCGAAGTCGCCGTGACCACGCTCGCCACCGACCGGGCCCTGCTGCTCCTCGGCGTGCCGGGTACCGCCAAGACCTGGGTCTCCGAGCATCTCGCCGCCGCCGTGAGCGGCGACTCGACCCTGCTCGTCCAGGGCACGGCGGGCACGCCGGAGGAAGCCGTCCGCTACGGGTGGAACTACGCCCAGTTGCTGGCCCACGGACCCAGTCGTGACGCGCTGGTTCCCAGCCCCGTCATGCGGGCCATGTCCGAAGGCATGACCGCCCGGGTCGAGGAGCTGACCCGCATCCCCGCCGATGTGCAGGACGCGCTCATCACGATCCTGTCGGAGAAGACGCTCCCCGTGCCCGAGCTGGGGCAGGAGGTCCAGGCCGTCCGCGGCTTCAACCTCATCGCCACGGCGAACGACCGCGACCGCGGGGTCAACGAACTCTCCAGCGCGTTGCGCCGCCGCTTCAACACCGTCGTCCTGCCGCTTCCGGCCACCCCCGACGACGAGGTGGACATCGTGTCCCGTCGCGTGGACCAGATCGGGAGCTCGCTCGACCTGCCGGCGGCCCCGGACGGCCTCGCCGAGATCCGCCGTGTGGTCACCGTCTTCCGGGAGCTGCGCAACGGCATCACGACCGACGGCCGCACCAAGCTCAAGTCGCCCTCGGGGACGCTCTCCACGGCGGAGGCCATCTCAGTGGTCACCAACGGGCTGGCGCTCGCCGCCCACTTCGGCGACGGCGTGCTGCGGCCGGGCGACGTGGCCGCGGGCATCCTCGGCGCGGTCGTCCGCGACCCGGCAGCCGACCGCGTGGTGTGGCAGGAGTACCTGGAGACGGTCGTCCGGGAACGGGACGGCTGGAAGGACTTCTACCGCGCCTGCCGTGAGGTCTCCGCATGACGGGGGTCGCCGCGTCCGCCGGGCCGCTGCTGCTGGGGGTGCGTCACCACGGCCCCGGGTCCGCCCGAGCGGTCCTGGCCGCGCTGGAGGCCGCCCGGCCGCGGGTCGTCCTCATCGAAGGCCCTCCCGAGGGCGACGCGTTGCTGCCGCTCGCCGCGGACGAGCAGATGAAGCCACCGGTCGCGCTGCTCGCCCACGCCGTGGACGATCCGGGCCGGGCCGCGTTCTGGCCGATGGCCGAGTTCTCGCCCGAGTGGGTGGCGATCCGCTGGGCCCTCGCTCACGAGGTCCCGGCGCGCTTCATCGACCTGCCCGCCACGCACTCGCTGGCCCTCACGGAACCCGGGACCGAGGAGCCGCCGGGCTCGCCCGCCGTCGACCCGATCGGCGTACTCGCCGAGACCGCCGGGTACGACGACCCGGAGCGCTGGTGGGAGGACGCCGTCGAGCACCGCGCCCCCGACGGCGGTGCGGGCGACCCGCTGGCACCCTTCACCGTCCTCGCCGAGGCCATGACGGCCCTGCGCGAGGTGTACGGGGACGGCGGCCATCCCAGGGACGCGGTCCGCGAGGCGTACATGCGCATCCAGCTAAGGGCCGCGCGCAAGGAGTTCGGCGACGACATCGCCGTCGTCTGCGGCGCCTGGCACGTTCCCGCCCTCGCCGCGAGGACGACGCTCGCCGCCGACAAGGCCCTCCTCAAGGGCGTCCCGAAGGTCAGAACCGAGCTGACCTGGGTGCCCTGGACCCACCGCAGGCTCGCCCGGCACAGCGGATACGGCGCGGGGATCGACTCGCCCGGCTGGTACGGGCACCTCTTCGGCGCCCCCGACCGGCCGGTCGAGCGGTGGATGACGAAGGTAGCCGGACTCCTGCGCGACGAGGACCGGTTCATCTCCTCCGCCCATGTCATCGAAGCCGTCCGGCTCGCCGGAGGTCTGGCGGCCGTACGGGGCCGCCCGCTGCCCGGCCTGACCGAGACGACCGACGCGATCCGAGCCGTGATGTGCGAGGGCTCCGATGTGCCCCTGGCCCTCGTGCGGGACAGGCTCGTCGTCGGCGAGACGCTCGGAGAGGTGCCGGACAGCGCCCCCGCCGTCCCGCTGCAACGTGACCTGAACCGGCAGCAGCGCACCCTCCGGCTGAAACCGGAGGCGTCCGAGCGCGAGGTGGAGCTCGATCTCCGCAAGGACACCGACGCGGCCCGCAGCAGGCTCCTGCACCGGCTCCGCCTCCTCGACGTGGGCTGGGGGGACCGCGCCGCCGGCCGGGGGAGCACGGGCACCTTCCGGGAGACCTGGCGGCTGCGCTGGGAGCCCGAACTGCACGTACGGGTCGCGGAGGCGGGTGTCTGGGGCACTACCGTGCTCTCCGCCGCGACCGCCAAGGCCGAATCGGAGGCCGTTACGGCCACCGCACTCGCCGATGTCACCGCACTCGCCGAGCGCTGCCTGCTCGCCGAGCTGGCCGACGCGCTACCCGTCGTCATGAACGCCCTCGCCGACCGGGCCGCCCTGGACGCGGACGTCAGTCATCTGGCGGAGGCGCTGCCGGCCCTCGCCCGCTCACTGCGGTACGGGGACGTGCGGGCCACGGACACGGCCGCGCTCGGCGCCGTCGCCGTCGGGCTCGCCGAGCGGATCTGCGTGGGCCTGCCCCCGGCCTGCACCGGTCTCGACGCCGACGGAGCCGAGGAACTGCGCCGCCGGATCGACGGCGTGCACACCGCCATCGGGCTGCTCGCCGGAGCCGTGTCCGCGGACGGGCTGCGCGAGCGGTGGGCGGACGTGCTGCGCAAGCTGGCCGCCAGGGACACCGTCGCCGGCGTCATCCGGGGGCGCGCCGCCCGGCTCCTGCTCGACGACGGCCGGCTCACCCAGGACGAGGCCGCGCGGCTCATGGGCCTCGCGCTGTCGCCCGGCACGCCTCCCACCGACGCCGCTGCGTGGATCGAGGGCTTCGTCGGCGGAGCCGCGGGCGGCGGCATGCTGCTCGTCCACGACGAGCGTCTGCTGAGCCTGATCGACGCCTGGCTGACCGGTGTGCGGGCATCGGCGTTCACCGACGTGCTGCCCCTGCTGCGGCGCACCTTCTCGGCCTACGAGCCCGGCGTGCGGCGCACCTTGGGAGAGCTGGTCCGTCGCGGCCCGGACCCCGAGGGGCCGCACCGCGGCAGCGCCGAGGCATCCCCGTCCGGCTTCGGGCCGGGGCTCGACGAGCCGCGGGCGGACGCGGTGGTGCCGGTGCTCCGCCTCCTGCTCGGCCTCGACGCCGAGCCCACTCCACACAACGACCGGACCGAGCGACCGCTGGGGGCGACGGCATGACCACCCGCACCGTGACGACGACGGAATCGGAAGGGCCGGAGGGGGCGGAGACGCCCACGGGGGCCTCCGCCCACGAGGAACGGCTGCGGCGCTGGCGGATGGTGCTGGGCGGCGACAGCGCCGAGAGCACGGGCTGCACCCTCACCGGCCGCGATGTCGCGATGGACGGCGCACTGGCCGCGCTGTACGGCGGCGGGGGCAAGCCCGCGGGCCGGGGCGGCTCGGAGCGCTCGGGAGGACTCGGCGCGTCCGCCCCGTCCGTCGCCCGCTGGCTCGGCGACATCCGTACGTACTTTCCCAGTTCCGTCGTCCAGGTCATGCAGCGTGACGCGATCGACCGGCTCGGGCTGTCGGCGCTGCTGCTGGAGCCGGAGATGCTGGAGGCCGTCGAGGCCGACGTCCACCTCGTCGGCACCCTGCTCTCGCTCAACAAGGCCATGCCGGAGACGACGAAGGAGACGGCACGAGCCGTCGTGCGCAAGGTCGTCGACGATCTGGAGAAGCGGATCTCCACCCGCACCAAGGCGACACTGACCGGAGCCCTGGACCGTTCGGCGAAGATCAACCGGCCGCGCCACCGGGACATCGACTGGGACCGGACCATCCGGGCCAACCTCAAGAACTACCTGCCCATTCCCGGAAAGGACGGCGCCGGCACGGTCATTCCGGAGCGGCTCATCGGGTACGGACGCGCGTCCCGGGCCGTGAAGAAGGACGTCATCCTCTGCATCGACCAGTCGGGTTCCATGGCGGCGTCCGTCGTCTACGCCTCGGTGTTCGGGGCGGTGCTCGCCTCCATGCGCACCCTGGACACCCGGCTCGTCGTCTTCGACACGGCCGTCGTCGACCTCACCGACCAGCTGGACGACCCGGTCGACGTCCTCTTCGGTACGCAGCTCGGCGGTGGCACGGACATCAACCGGGCGCTGGCCTACTGCCAGTCGAAGATCACCCGCCCCGCCGACACCGTCGTCGTCCTCATCAGCGACCTCTACGAGGGCGGCATCCGCGACGAGATGCTCAAGCGCGTCGCCGCGATGAAGGCGTCCGGTGTGCAGTTCGTGACGCTGCTCGCGCTCTCCGACGAAGGAGCGCCCGCGTACGACCGGGAGCATGCCGCCGCCCTCGGCGCTCTGGGGGCGCCCGCCTTCGCCTGCACCCCCGATCTCTTCCCGGACATCATGGCGGCGGCGATCGAAAGGCGCCCACTGCCCATACCGGACAAGGAGACGCATCAGTAACAGGGGACTTGCGCGACCCCCGGAGGTTCGTGCAAGCATCGACCCGTCGCCCGCGGAGGATTGCATTCCGCAGTCCGCACCTTCTGGGAAGGCTCACCCCGACATGACCACCGCCGCAGCCCGTACGGCTGACGGCCCGCGCCCCGCGCGCGGGACCGCAGACCGACGCGCGCTGCACGTGGTGCTGTTCCTCGGGGTGCTGTTCGCGCTCGGCCTCCTCTTCGGGGGCGGGGGCGAGGCACACGCGACGCAACGCACCGTTCCGGAGCCCCCCGTTGCCGGACCGGCGATCGCGGCGGAGGCGGACACGACGGCGGGGCGGGCCATGGACCGCGCCGAGGAGCCCGTACGCACGGCGGCCGAGCAGCCGGGGGAGGCCGCGGACCGGCCGACGGTCTGGTCGTCACCGTCCCGGTCCCTCACCACGGCAGCGGCCGGGCGGGTTCGGGACGCGAGCCCCGAGCCGGCGCGTGACGGGGGCCCGGCTCCCGCCGCGGTTCCGGAGCGCGTGCGGAGCACGGTCGCCGAGAGCGTGCGAGATGCCGACCGGCCCGTACGGACCGCGGTCGCACAGTCCGCCCACGCGGTTGTCCGTGACACCGTTCAGGGCACCGCCCGGAGCACCGTCCAGCGATTCACCGGCGTCCTCGGCTCCACCACCGGCGCACTTCCGCCCCTGCCTTTGCTTCCGCACCTGGTGCCATCCGCACCGTCCGTACCGCCCGTGCCCTTGCTGCCCGGCACCACGGACGCTCCGCCCGTCGTCCCCTCGGACGGCGAGGCGGCTTCCGCCCAACCCGGCACCGCACCACCCGGCAGCGGCGGACAGGCGGCGGCGCAGACCTCCTCCAGCGGTTCCCACACCCCCCTGGCCGGTGCGGTCGTGGTCAGCGATGGCACGGACCGGGCATTCGCGCCGGATTCGTGGCAGGGAGACGGCCGTTCGCCGGTCGATCCCAGTGGCGGCCCCGGCCGTACACCGGCGGCGGAGACCCACACCCCGCGCAGCGGCGATCAGCAGGCCGCACCGGTCGCGCACGGGCCCTCCTTCGGACTGGTACGCGGCGCCGGCCTCCCGGCGACCGCCGCCCCGGTCCGCGACCGATCGGACGAGATCCTCGAATTCCCCGGCTAGGGCAGGCCGTTCCCCGCCTCGACCTGCCGCGCGGGGGCGGATCAGGTCTGCCCGCCGTCCGGAACGCTCCGGACCGCCGATCGAATTCGAAGGATCTGACACACACATGCACAAGAACATGCGCCGTTCCATAGCCGTCGCCGCCACCGCCACCGGAATGTGGGCCCTCGGCACCGCTGCGGCCAGCGCTGACGAACTGCCCGTCTCCGTACCGCTGTCCACCCCGGACCTCGCTGCCGAAGCGACGGACGCGGTCAACGGGATCGACGGCGTCGAGGCCCTCACGGACACCGTCCGCGCCACGGCCACCGAGGCCGGGGAGGCCGCCGGTGCCGGCACCGAGGCAGTGAAGTCCGCCGCGGCGGACAGGACCGCTCCGGCCGCCGGTCAGGCACGCGAGGCCACCGCCACGGTGACCGGCAAGGCAACCGGCGCCACCGAGCGCCTCACCGCCCGCACCGGCCTCCCGGCCGGCCAGGACCTCCGGGCCGCGAAGCACGCACTCGACATCCAGGACGCAGCCGGCGCCCGGGACCTGCCCGACGCCCAGGACGTCCCGTCCGCGCAGGACATCCCCGCCTGGGCGCTCTCCGCCTGGGGCCAGCCCTCGCACGACCTCCCGGCGGTCCCCGAGACCGAGATCGACTACCTCTTCGGTCCCATCGAGCAGATCCCGGGCTACGCGCAGGAGACGGCCCCCGCCGTCCTCGGCGCCACCCAGGGCACCGCACGCGGCACGGCCCGGACGGCGGCCGCCCAGGCCGGCCCCGCGGTCGGCCAGACCTCGGACGCCGTGCTCCCGCCCATCGCCGGACAGGCCGTCTCCGCGCTGCTCCCGGTCGTCGGCCAGGCGCTCGGCGACATCGGCTCGCTCGTCGAGGGTGTCGTCGGTGAGGCCGGCCCCTTCGCCGATGGCGTCGTCGGCCACACCGTCACCCCGTTCGCGCAGGGTGTGGCGGGCGAGGCGCAGCCGCTGGCGTACGGCGTGGCCGGTGCGGTCCAGCCGTTCGCCGCGGGTGTCGTCGCCGACGTGCAGCCCATCGTCGACGGTGTCGTCGCCGACGTACGGCCGCTGGCGGACGGCGTGACGAAGGATGCCGTCGCCCCGTTCGCGCAGGGGGTCACCGCCCAGGTGCGGCCGCTGGCGCAGGGCATCGGCGGGCAGACCCGGCCGTTCGCCGGCGGGCTGGTCGGCGTGGCGGGCGACAGCGCGCGTCCGGCCGCGGAGAACGCCGCGTACGGAGCGGCCGGTCTGACGTCGGTCGCTCCCGCCTTCGTGACCGACGCCGCGGACTCCCTCACCGTTCCGGAGTACCCGGCCCACCC
>NZ_JBHXQO010000106.1:0-11198 GCF_042717135.1 Streptomyces sp. NPDC058620 | reverse complement strand
AATCAACCCATGCACACCACCAACCGCAGACACCTCCACACCCGTGTCATTCCACCCACGCACCACCACATCACGCTCACCCGCAGTCAACACCGACAGATCGCCCACACGCCGACCCGCATCCTCGGCCATCGATTCGAGCAACGACCCCAAGTGCCCCGCCATCCGCTCGACCGTCGCCGCGTCGAAGCGGGCGCGGTCGTAGGACAGCTTGATCTTGACGGCGCGGCCTGCGCCGGCAGTGATGTGGAGCGGGTAATTGACCTGTTCGCGGCCGAAGTTGAGGTGGGCGTCCAGGCCGTTGGCAGCGGAGGTCTCGCGCCCTTCGGTGAGAGCCTGGTCCGGGTAGTTCTCGAAGACGAAGAGGCTGTTGAACAGGTCCTGCCCCGTGGGCAGCTCGCTGCATTCGGCGATGGTCACCAGCGGTACCTGCTCGTACTGACGGGCCTGCACCTGCTCGTCCTGCAGCCCGACCAGCCAGTCCACCACCGACTGTTCACGGTCGACCCGTATGCGCGTCGGGGTCGTGTTGATCAGTAGGCCGACCATCGAGTCCATGCCCTCGACCTGGCCGCCGCGTCCCGACGACGTCACACCGAACACCACGTCGTCCGCGTCGGAGTACAGGGCGAGCACCAGCGCCCAAGCGCCCTGGACCACCGTGTTCAGCGTGAGCCGGTGACGGCGCGCGAAGTCCGCCAGGCCGGATTCCGCGGCCGTGCTCGACAGCGCCACATGAGCTTCCGCGCGGCCCTGGTCACCGGTGGCTCGCTCCACGCCGAGCGTCGTGGGTTCAGTGACCCCGGCCAGGTAGTCGCGCCAGTACGCACGCGCCTGGTCCAGGTCCTGCGCGCCGACCCACGAGACGAAGTCCCTGAACGGCGCACGCGGGCTCAGGTCCGGCCGGCCCCTTCCGCTGCGGAAGGCGTCGTACGCCTCCAGCATCTCACCCATCACGATCGGCAGGCTCCAGCCGTCGAGGAGCAGATGGTGGTAGCTCCAGATCAGCTGATGCCGGTCGTCGGCGACGCTGATCACGGAGATCCGCACCAGGGTGGGCGCGGAGAAGTCGGCGCCCCGCGCCCAGTCGGCATCCAGGTGGTCACCGATCGCCTGCTGCTGCGCTTCCTCGTCCAGGTGCGAGAGGTCCCGTACGTCGAGGGGAAGGGGGACGGACCGGGAGACCACGGCCAGCGGCTCGGGCACTCCTTCCCAGACGACCGCGGTGCGCAGCACCTCGTGCCGGGAGAACACCAGACCCCACGCCTGCCTCAGCGCGTCGAAGTCCAGCTCGCCGTCCAGGGCGAGTCCGTTCTGCACCCAGTACATGCCGGGGTCGTCGGAGAGCCGGGTGTGGAAGAGCATGCCCTGCTGGAGGGCGGTGAGCGGATAGATGTCCTCGATCTCGGTCGGTACATGCTCCGCGACGCGGTTCAGTGCGGCCTGGTCGATGCGCGCGAGCGGGAAGTCGGACGGAGTGTGCCCGCCGGTGTCAGGTCGGCAGCAGTACTCGATCAGGTCGTCGAGGATGTCGGCGTAGCGCTGTGCCAGCGCGGCGATGGTCGCCTCGTCGTGCACCTGGGTGCCGTATGCCCACACCATTTCGAGCCGGCCGTCGGAGACACGGCAGTTGACGTCGAGGAGATGCGTGCGGTCGCCTTCGGTCGACCATGCGCGGCCGAGCGAGCCCTTGCCCGGGCGGAGCCGGCCGGCTCCGCCATCGGTGGCGGGCTCGCGGTCGCCGGTGCGCTGGGCGTTCTGGCTCAGGTAGTTGAAGCTGACCTCGGCACACCCGTCCGGAGTCCAGTCGGTGAGGTGGCGCAGCAGCCCGTACCCCAGGCCCTTGCGCGGCACGCCACGCAGATACTCCTTCGTACGGCGCAGCAACGCGCCCAGGTCGCCGTCCGCCGCACCTGTGAGCACCACCGGGTAGACGCTGGTGAACCAGCCGACCGTCCGCGACACGTCGATGTCGTCGCCGACGTCCTCACGGCCGTGGCCCTCTAGGTCGACGACCACCGACGGGACCCGGGCCCAGGACGTCAGAGCCATGCCGAGCGCGGCGAGGAGCACGTCGTTGATCTGGGTCCTGAAGGCGCTCGGCACCTCGCGGAGGAGGCGTTCGGTCTGGTGCGTGTCGAGCGTGGCCACGACCTCGCCGGCCGAGGTCACGCTGTTGTTGCCTGCGCGGTCCCGTGGCAGGGGCGCCGCCGCGGCCTCGGCGGCCCGCCAGTACGGGGCTTCCGCGGCGAGCTCCGGAGAGGCCGCCAGTTCGGCCAGCCGCTGGGTCCACCGCATGAACGACGTCGTCTTCGCCGGCAGCGCCACTGTCGTGGAGCCCGCCTCGGCCTGCCCGTAGGCCGAGATCAGGTCCTCCAGCAGGACCGGCCAGGAGACCGCGTCGACCACCAGGTGATGCGCCACCACCAGGACCAGGGGGCCTCGGTCGCCACGGTCGAAGACCGCCACCCTGAACAGCGGTCCTTCCGCCAGGTCGAGACTCGCCTGCACCTCCGTGGCACGTGCTTCCAGATACGCTGCCTCGTCCACACCATCCACGTCGGAGGCATCGATCACCGACACCGGATCGGCCGTCTCGGTCGCCACCAGGCGCCCGACCCACCCCCCGTCCTCCTGCACGAAACGAGAACGCAGCGCGTCGTGCTGCTCGGCCAGCGCACGCACCGCCGTCCGCAGCAGGTCGGGATCGACCCGGCCGTCGGCCTCCAGGACCGTCGACTGATTGAAATGTGCCGCCTGCGGCAGCGCACGGCCGAGGAACCACCGCTGGATCGGCGAGAGCGGGAAGTCGCCCACCACCACACCCTGCTCGGCGACGGCCATGCTCTCGCTTGCCGCCACCGATGCGAGACCCGCCACCGTCTGGTGATCGAACAACTGCGCCGCCGTCACGTGCACGCCGAAGTCCCGGGCCCGGGCGACGACGCGAATGCTGATGATGGAGTCCCCGCCGAGGTCGAAGAAGTTGTCCTCGATCCCGACCCGCTCCACTCCGAGGATCTCCGCCCACGCCTCGGCGAGGATGCGCTCCACCTCGGTGCGCGGCGCGACATACGTGTCCGCCGATGCCGCGTTCGCCCCGTCCGGCGCCGGAAGGGCACCGCGGTCGATCTTTCCGCTGCGCGTCATCGGCAGGCCGGCCATCTCGGTGAAGAGCGCCGGAACCATGAACTTGGGCAGGCGTTCGCCCACGAAGGCGCGCAGCTCACTGACGGACGGGATGCCCTCGGCCATGTCCGCGGGCACCAGGTAGGCGACGAGCTTGCGCTCCGTACCGCTGCCGTAGGCCGTCACGACGGCTGTCCTGACGCCCGGGTGGTCGGCGAGCACGACCTCGATCTCGCCGGGCTCGATGCGGAAACCGCGGACCTTGACCTGGTTGTCGGCACGTCCGACGAACTCCAGACGCCCGTCCGCCAGCCGGCGGGCCCGGTCTCCCGAGCGGTACATGCGGGAGCCGTCCCCGGCGAACGGGTCCGCGACGAAGCGCTCGGCGCTCAGCGCACCCCGGCCTCCGTAGCCGCGGGTGACTCCGGCGCCGCCGATGAACAGCTCACCGGCCACGCCGATCGGCGCGGGGTTGAGCGACGGGTCGAGGATGTAGACCCGCTCGTTGAGGAACGGGGTGCCGATCGGCGGGGTGCCGTCGGCGGTGACCTCTCCGCCGGTCGTGGCGATGGTGGTCTCGGTCGGCCCGTAGACGTTCAGCAGTCTCAGGCGCCTGTGCCAGAGCGCGGTGAGCCTGGCCTCCACACGCTCGCCGCCCACCAGCACCGTCGCGAGGTCGGGGAGGTCGTCCGGGGACAGGACCCCGAGCAGGGTCGGTGTCATGAAGGCCAGGCGTACGGCGGTCCGCCGCATCATCGAGGTCAGCCGCTCGGGCGGCGTGCGGTCCTGGCGCTCGGCCACGACCAGGGTCGCGCCGGTCGGCAGGGCCATCACCACCTCCCACACCGAGGCGTCGAAGCTGAAGGACGCGAACGCGAGGACGTGGTCGCCCGGGCCCGCGTGCAGCAACGAGCGCATCCCCTCGGCGAGGGTCGTCACGCCGCGGTGAGGCACGTGGACGCCCTTCGGCCTTCCCGTCGAACCCGATGTGTAGATGATGTACGCCAGCTGGTCGGGCAGGACACGCACCTGGGGCGGGGTCGCGGGGAGCTCGTCGAGCTCCGCCAGGACCGCCGGGTCGTCCAGCCGGAGCACGGTGTCCACGGTGCCGTCGGCGGCGAGGTCGGCGGCCACCGCCTCGTGGGCCACGAGCACCGACGCGCCGGTGTCGCTCATCATGAACTGGCGCCGTTCGAGGGGGTAGGCAGGGTCGAGGGGCAGGTAGCCCGCCCCGGCCTGCCAGACCGCGAGCGAGGCCACCGCCATGTCGGCGGAGCGCTCCAGGCACAGCGCGACGACGGACTCGGGTCCCACACCGGCCTGACGCAGACGATGAGCCAGTTGGTTCGCGCGGGCCATCAACGCGCCGTACGTGAGCGACCGTTCGCCTGCCAGGACGGCCACGACGTCAGGTGTGGCGGCCGCCTGCGCGGCGATGAGTTCGTGGAGGCCACCCGTGGGCGGAAGCTCCGTGGCGGTGTCGTTCCACTCCTCGACGAGCAGGTGACGCTCCGCGTCGGGCAGCAGCGTGACCTCGCCCACGTGCTGACCCGCGTCGGCGGCGAGGGCGTCGAGGAGGGTGACCAGGTGCGCGGCCATCCTCTCGACGGTCGCTGTGTCGAACAGCGCGGTGCTGAACTGAAGCTCTCCGGACAGTGCGCCGCCGGCGTCCGCCAGGGTCAGGACCAGGTCGAACTTCACGGGGACGGGCTCGGGGCCCGTACCCATGACGCCGGCGACGTCCGAGGCGTCGCGGTCGTCGAAACCGCCCGTCGACGCCCCGCCGTCGCCCGGGTCGCCGGGAACGTAGCTGAACATGACGTCGGACAGCGGGTTGCGTGACCGGTCCCGTTCGGCGACCAGCGCGTCGACGAGCCGGTCGAACGGCAGGTCCTGGTGCAGGTACGCGCCGAGGGCCATCTCCCGTACCCGCCCCAGGAGGTCGGCGAAGGACGGGTTGGCGGACAGGTCGGTGCGCATGACCAGCGTATTGACGAAGAACCCGATCAGGTCCTCGGTCTCGGCCAGCGAGCGGTTCGCGACCGGGGTGCCGATCGCGACGTCGTCCGTGTCTCCGTAACGCCCCAGGAGGACGCTGAAGGCAGCCAACAGCGTCATGAACATCGTCGTGCCGCTCTCGCGGGACAGCGCACGCAGTGCCTCTGCGGTGTCCGGTGCGACAGCGAAACGGGTGACGGCGCCCGCGGTGGAACGCACCTGGGGACGAGGCCGGTCGGTGGGCAGCTCAAGAACCGGTGCCCTGTCCAACTGCGCCCGCCAGTAGTCGAGTTGACCGTCGAGCACGTCACCGGTCAGCCACTGCCGCTGCCAGGCAGCGACATCCGCGTACTGCACGGGGAGCGACGGCAGCGGGTCGGGCTCACCGGCCCGGAACGCCTCGTACAGCTCGGACAGCTCGCGCCGGAGTATCCGGTCCGACCACTCGTCGAAGACGACATGGTGCATGGCGAGGGTCAGGGTGTGGTCGTCCGGAGCCAGGCGCAGCAGGGTGGCGCGCACGAGAGGACCGTTCGCCAGGTCGAAGGGGGTGAGGCCGTCCTCGCCGATCAGCCGGTCGGCCGCATCCCGCGGGTCGGCGCTGTCGGACACGTCCACGACCGGCAACGGCACGGCAGCCGCCGGGTCGATGACCTGCTGCGCCACCCCGTCCGCACCGGCCACGAGTCGGGTCCGCAGGACTTCGTGGCGCGCCACGAGCGCGTCGAGGGCAACTCCCAGGGCGAGGAGGTCGATGTCCCCGGTGAACCGCAGCCGGGTGGACATGTTGTAGTCGACCGAGCCGGGCTCCAGCTGGTCCAGGAACCACAGACGCTGCTGGGCGAACGACAGCGGCAGCGCCGCGTCCCTCGCCACGACAGTCACCGGGGGTGCGGCGTCACGGGCCGAGCTGTCGACGAACGAGGCCAGGCCCCGTACCGTCGGCCGGTCGAACAGGGCGGCCAGCGGAAGCTCCACCGAGAACATCTCACGGACCCGGGAGACGACCTGGGTGGCCAGCAGGGAGTGGCCCCCCAGTTCGAAGAAGCCGTCGAGGACACCCACCCTCTCGACGCCGAGCACACGCGCCCACACATCGGCGAGCAGTTCCTCGGTGGCGGTGGCGGGGGCGACGTACCGTCCGCCGCTCCCGGTCCGGAATCCGGCAGGCTCGGGCAGGGCTGCCCGGTCGGTCTTCCCGTTCGGGGTCAGCGGCAGCTCGGCCAGCTCCACGAACACAGAAGGGACCATGAACTCGGGCAGCCGCTCGCCCGCGAAACCACGCAACTCGACGACGGCCGGCAGGCCCTCCGTGTGGTCGGCCGGGACCAGGTAGGCCACGAGACGACGGTCCGTGCTCTCCCCGAACGCAGTCACCACCGCCGCCCGGACACCCGGGTGGGCGAGGAGCGCCGCCTCGATCTCCAGTGGCTCGATCCGGTAGCCGCGCACCTTCAGCTGGTCGTCGGCGCGGCCCAGGAACTCGAGCTGCCCGTCCGCCGACCACCGCACCCGGTCGCCCGTCCGGTACAGCCGGGAGCCGTCGGCGGCGAACGGGTCGGCCACGAACCGCTCGGCGGTGAGTGCCCGACGCCCTCCGTAGCCACGCGCCAACTGCGGGCCCCCGACGAACAGTTCACCTGGAACACCCACGGGCACGCAGCGCATGGACGCGTCGAGAACGAACACTCCGGCGTTGACGACCGGGGCGCCGATGGGCGGCGCGCCCGTCCCGCCCGAGGCGTCGACCTCCGCGATGCTCGCACAGACCGTGGTCTCGGTCGGCCCGTAGGCGTTGAACAGCCGGTGCCGCTTCCGCCACGCGGCGGCCAGGCCGGCGTCGAGACGCTCGCCCGCCGTCACCAGCGTGGTCACACCGTCCAGGTCGCCGGGCCTGAGAGCGTCGAGGAGCGACGGCGGTACGGTCGCCACGCTCACCCCGCTGCGCGTGACCAGGGACGCGAGCCGGGCGGGGTCGGCCCGGTCCGGCGCCTCGGCCACGACCAGGGTCGCGCCCACAGCCAGCGCCATCACCAGCTCCCACACCGAGGCGTCGAAGCTGAAGGGCGCGAAGCCGAGCACGATGTCGTCGCAGTCCGTGCCCAGCGCCGCCTGCTGCGCCGTGACGAGGTTCACCAGACCGCGGTGGGACAGGTGGACGCCCTTCGGCCGGCCGGTCGAGCCGGACGTGTAGATCACGTACGCGAGCTGGTCAGGGTGGACCGGCACCGACGGCGGGGTGGCGAGCAGGGCCGCGAGCGTCGCACGGGTGGCCGGTTCGTCCACCCACACCACGGTGTCGAGTCCGCCGGTCGCCGTGAGGCCGGCCGCGGCCGTCCGGTGACCGACCAGCACGGTGGCGCCACTGTCGGCGAGCATGAACTCCAGGCGCTCGGCCGGGTATTCCGGGTCCAGCGGAAGATAGGCCGCTCCGGCCTGCCAGACCGCGAGGACCGTGACGGCCATGTCGAGCCCGCGTTCTAGGCACACGGCGACGACGGACTCGGCGCCCACTCCCGCATCGCGCAGGTGGTGGGCGAGTCGGCCGGCGCGTGCCGCCAGCTCGGCGTAGGTCAGGGACCGGTCGCCCGCGACGAGGGCCACCGCTTCGGGGGCCGCCGCTGTCCGCTCGGCCACCAGCGCGTGGACACCGTCGGCGGCAGGCACTGCCTCGGCGGTGTCGTTCCACTCCCGCACCAGCTGCTCGTGCTCGGCCGCTGTCAGGACGGGCAGGTCACCGAGCCGCTGATCGGCGTCCGTGGCGATGGCCGTCAGGACGGTCGCCAGGTGGCCGGCCATCCGCTCCATGGTGGCGTCGTCGAAGTGGGCGCGGTCGTAGGACAGGCGCACCACCAGCTCCCTAGCGGAGGAAGCGATCACGCCGAGGGGGTAGTTGGACTGGTCGCGCCCGTAGTTGGCACCGGCACGCAGCCCGTCTCCCTCCGCGTACTGTCCGCCTTCGCCGCCCTCGACCCGTGCCTGGTCGGGGTAGTTCTCGAAGGCGTACAGGGTGTTGAAGAGCGCCTGTCCGGGGGCGAGTGCACTGCACTCCGTGATCGTGGTCAGAGGGGTCTGCTCATACTTGCGGGCGCGCACCTGCTGGTCCTGCAGCCCTGCAAGCCACTCCACCACGGACTGGTCGCGGTCGATCCGGGCCCGCACGGGCGTCGTGTTGATCAGCAGACCGACCATGGAGTCCATGCCGTCGATCTGTCCGCCACGCCCGGAGGACGTCGTACCGAACACCACGTCGTCGGAGCCCACGTACAGGCCGAGCACCAACGACCACGCACCCTGCACCACGGTGTTGAGCGTGACCCGGTGGCGGCGGGCGAAGTCGGCGAGGCCGGACTCGGCCACCTGCGCCGGCAGCGGCACCCGCCGCTCGTCACGCCCCTGCTGACCGGTGGCGTGCTCCACACCGAGCGTGACGGGCTCGGTGACCCCGTCCAGGTAGTCCCGCCAGTACGCGCGCGCCTCGTCCAGGTCCTTTGCGGCCACCCAGGAGACGAAGTCCCGGAACGGCGCGCGTGCGGCCAGTCCCGGCCGTTCCTCGCCCGCGCGGAAGGCGTGGTACGCCTCCATCACCTCGCCCAGAACGATGGGGATGCTCCAGCCGTCGAGGAGCAGGTGGTGGTAGCTCCAGAGCAGCTGGTGCCGGTCGTCGGCGAGGCGGATCACGGAGATCCGCACGAGCGTGGGCGCGGTGAAGTCGGCACCACGCGCCCAGTCGGCATCCAGGTGCTCGGAGATCGCGTGCCGCCGGTCCTCTTCGTCGAGCGGGGCGAAGTCCAGTAGCTGAAGAGGCAGGGGTACGGACCGGGAGACGACCGCGAGCGGCTGCGGTACGCCCTCCGAGACGACCGCGGTGCGCAGCACCTCGTGCCGGGAAAACACCAGCTCCCACGCCTGCATCAGAGCGTCGAGGTCCAGCTCGCCTTCGAGCAGCAGGCCGTTCTGCGCCCAGTACATGCCGGGGTCGGCGGAGAGCTGGGTGTGGAAGAGCATGCCCTGCTGGAGGGCGGTGAGGGGGTAGATGTCCTCGATGACGGTCGGCAGGTCCTCCGCGACACGGTCGAGCACGGACTGGTCGATGCGCGCGAGCGGGAAGTCCGACGGGGTGTGCCCACCGACCCCCGGACGGCAGCAGTACTCGATCAGGTCACCCAGAACCTCGACATAACGCTCCGCAAGGCCCGCGATCGTCGCCTCGTCGTGCACCTCGGCGCCGTACGTCCACACCATCTCCAGACGGCCGTCGGCCACCTGACTGTTGACCTCGATCAGGTACGCGCGTGCGCCGTCCTCGGACTGCGACTCACCGAGAGACCTGCCGGACGGACGGAAGCGGAGGCCGCCGTCCTCGTGGGCGGCAGCAGTGGAGTCGTCGGAGCGACGGCCGGACTGGCCCAGGTAGTTGAAGCAGACTTCCGCTCCGGCACGCGTGTCCCGGGTCCAGTCGGTGAGGTGGCGCAGCAGGCCGTATCCCAGGCCCTTGCGCGGTACGCCGCGCAGGTACTCCTTCGTACGGCGAAGCAACGCGCCCAGGTCGCCGTCCGCCGTTCCCGTGAGAGCCACCGGGTAGACGCTGGTGAACCATCCGACCGTACGCGACACATCGATGTCGGCACCGACGTCCTCACGGCCATGGCCCTCGACATCCACCACCACGGACTCCGTCCGGGTCCACTCGGTCAGCACCGCACCGAGCACACTCAGCAGCACGTCGTTGATCTGCGTCCGGTACGCGGCCGGCACCTCACGCAGCAGCCGCTCGGTCGGTCCGGACTCCAAGGCCAGCCGCAGATTGCTCACCGAAGCGTTCCGGTTCGCTCCGTCGCTGTCGCGGGGCAGGGGCGCGACCGCGGACTCCGCTTCCCGCCAGTAGGACGTCTCGAGCGCGAGCTCCGGCGAGACCGCCAGCTCTGCCAGCCGCTGCGACCACTGCACGAACGACGTCGTCTTGACAGGCAGCTCCACGGCGGAGGCGCCCTGCTCGACCTGCTGATACGCCGCCGTGAGGTCCTCAAGGAGCACGGGCCAGGAGACCGTGTCCACCACCAAGTGGTGGACAACGAACAGAAGCAGCTGCTCACGGTCCCCGCGGTCGATGAGCGCCACACGCAGGAGAGGCCCGTCAGCCAGGTCGAGACCGGCCTGCACCTCGGTGGCCCGGGCATCCAGGAACTGCCACTCGTCGTCGCCGTTCAGACCGGAGGCGTCGATGGTGGTGACCAGGTCGGCGGGTTCGGCCGCCAGGAGCCGGCCGGTCCACCGGCCGCCCTCCCGCACGAAACGAGAACGCAGCGCGTCATGCTGCTCGACGATCGCGCCCAACGCCGTTCGCAGTACGTCGGGGTCGATGCGCTCGGTGACTTCCAGGACGACCGACTGGTTGAAGTGCGACGGCCGGGGCATTTCGCGGGCGAGGAAGGACCGCTGGATCGGGGCGAGCGGGAAGTCGCCGACGACGATGCCCTGTTCGGCATCCGCCAGGCTCTCGCTCGTGGCCACCGAGGCCAGGGCCGCCACGGTCTGGTGGCTGAACAGCTGCGCCACCGTCACGTGGACACCGAGCTCGCGGGACTTCGCCGCGACACGGATGCTGATGATGGAGTCGCCGCCCAGCTCGAAGAAGTTGTCCTCGACCCCGACCCGCTCCACACCCAGGACCTCTGCCCACACCTCGGCCAGAATCCGCTCGACCTCACTGTCCGGCGCGACATAGTCCCCGGCCGAGCCGACGCGTGCGCCGTCAGGTTCGGGCAGCGCGGCGCGGTCGAGTTTGCCGTTCGGCGTCAGCGGCAGGGTGTCGAGTGACACGAATGCGGAGGGGATCATGAAGGCGGGGAGTCCGGTGCTCGCGAACTCGCGGATCTCGGCGAGGGACGGAATGCCCGCGGCCTGATCGGCGGGGACGAGGTAGGCCACCAGGCGACGGTCCTCGACATCCCCGAAGGCCACCACCACGGCGGAACGGACCTGGGAGTGGCCGGCCAGCACCGCCTCGATCTCACCCGGCTCGATCCGGAACCCACGCACCTTGACCTGATCATCCGCACGCCCGACGA
>NZ_JBHXQO010000105.1:0-11381 GCF_042717135.1 Streptomyces sp. NPDC058620 | reverse complement strand
GTCCCGGATGCCGGGACCGCCGCCGCCGTCGTGCCGTGAACCTCGGGCTCAGCTGAAGGAGTCGCCGCAGGCGCAGGAACCCGTGGCGTTCGGGTTGTCGATCGTGAAGCCCTGCTTCTCGATGGTGTCGACGAAGTCGATGGAGGCGCCGCCCAGGTACGGGGCGCTCATCCGGTCGGTCACGACCTTGACGCCGTCGAAGTCCTTCACGACATCGCCGTCGAGCGAACGCTCGTCGAAGAAGAGCTGGTAGCGCAGGCCGGAGCAGCCGCCGGGCTGGACGGCTACGCGCAGCGCAAGGTCCTCGCGGCCTTCCTGCTCCAGCAGGCCCTTGACCTTGGCTGCGGCGGCGTCGGACAGGAGGATGCCGTCGCTCACGGTGGTGGTCTCGTCCGATACGGACATCTGCTTCTCTCCCGGGTTGTACGGACTGCTTGCCGACGTTGCAACCGTCGGAGCCTCGGATTCATTCCGGGCCGGCGCTTGCCTGTTCCTTTTCATGCTCGCACACGGCACCCGCGGGGGGATGCGTCACATCGACGCTATCGGCATCGTCAAACTGACACGAAGCGGTTATGATAGATAGTGTCAAATAGACGAAAAGGCTCGCCGCAGAAATAGAGAGAGTGCGTGACGTGACCACCGCCCAGCCCCTGGATGTACAGCCGACGCCCCTCGCTCTGCTGCTGCTCGGCCGCGAGGCCGACCCGAAGAGCGAGCGCGGCGTCGAATGCCCGGGCGACCTCCCCTCCGCGTCCGACCCGGACCTGGTGGAGCGCGCCCGCGTCGCCAAGGAGAAGCTCGGGGACAAGGTCTTCGTCCTCGGCCACCACTACCAGCGCGACGAGGTCATCCAGTTCGCGGATGTCACCGGCGACTCCTTCAAGCTCGCCCGGGACGCGGCCGCGCGTCCGGAGGCCGAGTACATCGTCTTCTGCGGCGTGCACTTCATGGCCGAGTCGGCGGACATCCTGACCGGCGACGATCAGAAGGTCGTGCTGCCCGACCTGGCGGCCGGCTGCTCGATGGCCGACATGGCCACCGCCGAGCAGGTCGCCGAGTGCTGGGACGTGCTGACCGAGGCCGGCGTCGCCGAGCAGGTCGTGCCCGTCTCGTACATGAACTCCTCCGCCGACATCAAAGCCTTCACCGGCAAGCACGGCGGCACGATCTGTACCTCGTCCAACGCGAAGAGGGCCCTGGAGTGGGCCTTCGAGCAGGGCGAGAAGATCCTCTTCCTGCCGGACCAGCACCTGGGCCGGAACACGGCCGTACGGGACATGGGCATGACCCTGGAGGACTGCGTCCTCTACAACCCGCACAAGCCCAACGGCGGTCTGACCGCCGAGGAGCTCCGCAACGCGAAGATGATCCTGTGGCGCGGGCACTGCTCGGTGCACGGACGCTTCTCGGTGGAGTCCGTCAACGACGTGCGGGAGCGCATCCCCGGTGTCAACGTGCTGGTGCACCCGGAGTGCAAGCACGAGGTCGTGGCTGCCGCGGACTACGTCGGCTCGACGGAGTACATCATCAAGGCCCTGGAGGCGGCCCCGGCCGGATCCAAGTGGGCCATCGGCACCGAGCTGAACCTGGTGCGGCGCCTCGCCAACCGTTTCGCGGCCGAGGACAAGGAGATCGTCTTCCTCGACAAGACGGTCTGCTTCTGCTCGACGATGAACCGGATCGATCTTCCGCACCTCGTGTGGACGCTGGAGTCGCTGGCCGAGGGCAGTCTCGTCAACCGGATCGTCGTCGATCCCGAGACGGAGAAGTACGCGAAGCTGGCGCTGGAGCGGATGCTGGCGCTGCCGTAGGCGCGGCAGGCCCACGAGGGCCTGTCCGAACCGCACGTAGAAGGCCCCGGAAACCGCCGAGACGGTGCCGGGGCCTTCGTACGTGACAGAGGGCGTCAGGCCTTCGCGGGCTCCGGTTCACCCGAGGTGGTCTCCCCGGACGGGCCCGGGACGCCGGCCTTCCTCTCGCGCTTGGCCGCCTTCTTCTTCGCGCGGCGCTCCTTGCGGAGCTCGACCATCGCGTACAGCGTCGGCACGAGCAGCAGGGTCAGCAGCGTGGACGTGATCAGACCGCCGATCACCACGACGGCGAGCGGCTGCGAGATGAAGCCGCCGTCGCCGGTGACGCCCAGCGCCATCGGGAGCAGCGCGAAGATCGTCGCCAGCGCCGTCATCAGGATCGGACGGAGCCGGTGGCGGCCGCCCTCGACGACCGCTTCGACGACGCCCAGGCCCTGGGCCCGGTACTGGTTGATCAGGTCGATCAGCACGATCGCGTTGGTCACCACGATGCCGATCAGCATCAGCATGCCGATCATCGCCGGGATGCCCATCGGGGTGCCGGTGGCGACGAGCAGACCGATCGCGCCGGTCGCCGCGAACGGGATGGAGACCAGCAGGATCAGCGGCTGGATGAGCGAGCGGAACGTCGCGACCAGGAGCATGAAGACGATCGCGATGGCCGCGAGCATGGCGAGACCGAGGTTGGCGAACGCCTCGTTCTGGTCCTCGGATACGCCGCCGATGGTGGCGGTGGCGCCTGCCGGAAGCTTCAGCCCGTCGATCTCCTTCAGCAGCGCGGCGCTCACCTCACCGGTGTTGTCGCTGGTGGGCTTCGCCGTGATCGTCGCGGCACGCTGACCGTCGATCCGGGTCATGGAGACCGGTCCGGGGACCAGTTCGACGTCGGCGATCCGGCTGAGCGTGACCGCGCCGAGCCGGAGGTCCTTCAGTTCCGCCATGGTGGCGGCCGGGCGGGACGAGGTGACGACGACGTCGCGCTCGGTGTCGTCGAGGATCGCCTTGCCGGACGGGGTGCCGCGCACGGCGCCCGCGACGGCCGCTCCGAGGGTGGCGTCGCTGAACCCGGCGGCGGCGGCCTTGTCGTTGGCCTTCACGGAGATGCGCGGGACGCTCTGCGACAGGTCGCTCTGGACGTCGGTGACGTCGTCGAGCCCGGCGACCGCGACGCGTACCTTTTCGGACGCCTTCTCCAGCACGTCCCCGTCGGCGGCCTTGACCACGACGCTCAGGTCCTGGCTGCCGAAGCCGTCTCCCGCCGCGATGGTGGTGTCACCGATCCCGTCGAGCTTGCCGAGGGCCTCGTCGATCCGCTCCTGGGTGGCGTCGAAGGCGGCCGAGTCCTTGAGGGTCACCTGGTAGGAAGCCTGGTTGGCTCCCGTACCGCCGCCGAAGGCCGCCATGAAGCCGGACGAGCCGACCGTGACCTGGTAGTCCTCGACGTTCTTCTCGTCGGCGAGTACCTTCTCGACCTTCCGCGCCGCCTCGTCGGCCGCCGCCAGGCTGGTGCCCGCGGTGAGCTCCTGCTTGATGGACAGGACCTCCTGCTCGCCCTGGTCGAAGAAGTTGGTCTTCAGCAGCGGGACCATGCCGAAGGTGCCGAACAGCACGGCGACGGCGAGGACGATGCTGGTGATCCGGCGCCGGGTCGCGAAACGCAGTACCGGGACGTACAGCCGCTGGAGCCTGCTGCTCGCCTCCTTCTCCTCCGCCTTGCGGCGGGCCTCCGCCGGGTTCTCCTCGGCACCCTTGGGGGCGCGCAGGAACCAGTAGGACAGCACGGGGACCACGGTCAGCGAGACCAGCAGGGAGGCCAGCAGCGCCGCCGTGACGGTCAGGGAGAACGAACCGAACAGCTGGCCGACCATGCCGCCGACCAGACCGATCGGGAGGAACACGGCGACCGTGGTGAGCGTCGACGAGGTGACCGCTCCGGCCACCTCCTTGACCGCGGTGATGATCGCCGCGTGGCGCTCCTCGCCGTAGCCGAGGTGCCGCTTGATGTTCTCCAGGACCACGATCGAGTCGTCGACGACCCGGCCGATGGCGATGGTGAGCGCGCCGAGCGTGAGCATGTTCAGCGACAGGTCGCGGGTCCACAGCACGATCAGCGCGAGGACCACGGACAGCGGGATGGAGACCGCGGTGACCAGGGTCGAGCGCAGGGACGCGAGGAAGACCAGGATCACGATGACCGCGAAGATCAGGCCGAGCGCGCCCTCGGTGGTCAGACCCGAGATCGCCTTGGAGACGGCGGGGCCCTGGTCCGAGACGACGGTCAGCTCGGCGCCCGCGCCGAGGTCCTTGCGCAGGTCGGGGAGCTTGTCGCGGACGGCGTCGGAGATGGCGACGGCGCTGCCGTCCTTGTCCATCGTCGCCATGACGGCGAGGCTCGGCCTGCCGTTCGTACGGGTGATGGAGACCGCGGTGGACGGCTCCTCCTTCACCGTGGCGATGTCACCGACACGGACCGGCTTGCCGGGCTTGCCGGTCGCCGGGTTCTGCGCGGTGAGCGTGAGGTCCTCGATCTGCTTCAGCGAGGTGTAGCCGCCGCCGACCTGGACCGTACGGCTCTTGCCCGCCTCGGAGAACGAACCGCCCGGGACGGTGGCGCCGCCCGACTGGAGGGCCTGGGACAGCGAGCCGACGGTCAGACCGGCCGCGGCGAGCTTCTTGTCGTCCGGGGTGACGGAGATCTGGAGGTCCTGGACGCCGTCGACCGTCACCTGGCCGACACCGTCGATGTCGTCGAGGGCGGGGACGACCGTGCGGTCCAGCTGGTCGGCGAGCGCCTGCTGGTCCTTGTCCGAGGTGACGGCGAGGACGACCGTGGGGATGTCGTCCGTCGAACCGGCGATGACCTGCGGGTCGACGTCGTCGGGAAGCTGGATGCGGGCGCGGTTCACGGCCTGCTGGATGTCGGCGACGAGCTGCTTGGTGTCTTGGGCACCGAAGTCGAAGGTCGCCATGATGACGGCGTTGCCCTCGCTGGCGGTCGAGGTGATGCCCTCGACGCCGTCGACGGCCTTGATCGAGTTCTCGAGCGGTTCTACGACCTGCTTCGCGACCACATCGGGGGACGCACCCTGGTAGGGGGCGAGCACCGACACCATCGGAAGTTCGATGGTGGGCAGCAGTTGCTGCTTGAGCTGCGGGATCGCGATGGCTCCGAATACGAGCGCGACGATCGAGATCAGCCCGATCAGGGCCCGTTGCGCGAGGCTGAATCTGGACAGCCAGGACATGGGTGGGTCTCTCTTCTGTGGCGTACGCGGAAGACGGGCGGGCGATCAAGGGGGACACGCCCCGCCCGCTTATACGATCGCCGCTCCCGATGACCGAATCGTCGGCCCCGGGGCTGCTTTCTTATGCCGCGCATACCGCAGGTGGAGTACACCCCGTCTCCACCCTCGCCGGGCCCGCTACTCGGCCCGGGGACGCACCAGGCCCGATTCGTAAGCGGTTACCACCAATTGCGCCCTGTCCCGGGCGCCGAGCTTCGCCATCGCCCGGTTCACATGGGTCTTGACGGTGAGTGGGCTGACCGTGAGCCGCTCGGCGATCTCGTCGTTGGAGTGCCCGCCCGCGACCAGTACCAGCACCTCGCGTTCGCGCACGGTCAGAGCGGCGAGCCGTTCGGAGTACGCGGCGGCGTCCGGCCCCTCGCCCCAGCTCCCGCCCTGGGCGAGGAAGGTGGCGATGAGCCCCTTGGTGGCGGCCGGGGAGAGCAGCGCTTCGCCGCCCGCCGCGATACGGATGGCATTGAGCAGTTCGTCCGGTTCGGCGCCCTTGCCCAGGAAACCCGACGCACCCGCGCGCAGGGACTGCACCACGTACTCGTCCACCTCGAACGTGGTGAGCATGACGATCCGGACGTCCGCCAGGTCCGGGTCGGCGCTGATCATGCGGGTGGCGGCGAGCCCGTCGGTGCCGGGCATCCGGATGTCCATCAGCACCACGTCGGCGCGCGTCGACCGGGCAAGCGCCACGGCCTCGGCCCCGTCCGCCGCCTCGCCCACGACCTGCATGTCGGGCTCCGAGTCGACCAGGACCCGGAAGGCACTGCGCAGCAGCGCCTGGTCGTCGGCGAGCAGTACCTTGATCGGATTCACGCCTGTCCCCCCGTTCCGCCCGGAGCGCCGGACGTCGCCTGCTCACCCGTGCGGGCCTTGACCGGCAGGATCGCATGGACGCGGAATCCGCCGCCGTAGCGGGGGCCCGCGGTGAGGGTGCCGCCGAAGGCGGTGACGCGTTCGCGCATGCCGATGAGTCCGTGGCCGCCGCCGTCGCCCGTACCGCCGGAGCGCTCGGCCGCGTACGGGCCTTCGCCGGTGCGGCCTCTGCCGTTGTCGAGCACCGTGATCTCGACGGTCGCTCCGACCCGTACGACGCTCACCTCGGCCTTCGCGTCCGCTCCCGCGTGCTTGCGCACATTGGTCAGCGCCTCCTGGATGACCCGGTAGGCGGCCAGATCGACGGCGGCGGGCAGCGGGGTGTTCCGGTCGGTGCAGGCCACCTCGACGGGGAGTCCGGCATTGCGGAAGGTGTTGACCAGTTCGCCGAGTACCGCGAGCCCGGGAGCCGGTTCGGTGGGTGCCTCCGGATCACCGGACTGGCGGAGCAGTCCGACGGTGGCACGGAGTTCGTTGAGTGCCGATCGGCTGGCGTCCCGGACGTGGGCGAGCGCCTCCTTGGCCTGGTCCGGGCGCTTGTCCATGACGTGGGCCGCGACGCCCGCCTGGACGTTGACGAGGGCGATGTGGTGGGCGACGACGTCGTGCAGATCCCGGGCGATCCGCAGCCGCTCCTCGGCGACCCGGCGGCGCGCCTCCTCCTCACGGGTGCGCTCGGCGCGTTCGGCGCGCTCCCTGATCGCGTCCACGAACGCGCGCCTGCTGCGGACGGCGTCCCCCGCGGCGCCCGCCATCCCGGTCCACGCGAAGACACCGAGGTTCTCCTGGCTGTACCAGGGGGCCGAGCCGAAGAACATCGCCGCCGCGGTCAGCACCGTCATGGTCAGCAGGCCGACCCGCCAGGTGGTGGGGCGGTCGGTGCGGGAGGCCACCGTGTAGAGCGCGATCACGGCGCTCATCACCACGGGGGCGGGCGGGTCCATCACCACGAACTCGGCGGCCGACAGTGCCCCGGTGGCGGCGAGCACGGCCATCGGGCTCCGCCGCCGCAGGACGAGCGCGGCGGCACCGAGCACCATCAGGAACACGCTGAGCGGTTCGGGGGTGCGCGTACCGAAGGAGGGTCCGTTCGCCCCGTGGTTCGGGTCGGCGAACGAAGCGCAGATCATGCAGACGAGCACAGCCAGGGCGAGCCCCGCGTCGAGGGCGAGGGGATGGCCACGCAGCCAGCGGTGGGCACGCGCGAAGCCGGTTCCGAGGGTGGTCACGTCGAGCTACGGTACGGCGTGTCGCGCGCCGCCACGTCCCGTACGTGCGCGGATTGCGCTACAGCACCGTGCCCCGCGGCCGGCGGACCGGGCGGGGCACAGAGGCGGGTGCTGGAGCGGGTGGCAGGTCAGCCTGGGATCAGGCCGCCGTCGCCGAGCATGGCGCGCACCTCTTCGAGGGTCGCTTCGGACGACGGCAGGATCAGTCCGGACGGCTCCAGGGAGTCGTCCGGCAGAGGTGAACCGAGCTCTCGCACCTTGTCCAGAAGTGCCTGGAGGGTGGAGCGGAAACCTGCGCCGTCGCCGCTCTCCATCTCGGCGAGCAGCTCGTCGTCGAGCTTGTTGAGTTCGGCGACGTGACTGTCGGCCAGCCTGAGCTGGCCCTCCCCCATGATCCGTACGATCATGACGTTGCCCTTACTGCTTGTCGAACTTGTGCGGACTCTGCTGCGACTGCGGTGCGGCGTCCTGCGTACCGCCTTCGATGGCCTGCTGCTGAGCGGAGGAGCCGCCGGCCAGTTCGGCCTTCATGCGCTGCAGCTCCAGCTCTACATCGGTACCACCGGAGATCCGGTCCAGCTCGGCGGCGATGTCGTCCTTCGCCGTGCCGGACGAGTCGTCCAGGGCGCCGGAGGCGAGCAGCTCGTCGATGGCTCCGGCGCGCGCCTGGAGCTGCTGGGTCTTGTCCTCGGCCCGCTGGATCGCCAGGCCGACGTCGCCCATCTCCTCGGAGATGCCCGAGAACGCCTCGCCGATCCGGGTCTGCGCCTGGGCCGCCGTGTACGTCGCCTTGATGGTCTCCTTCTTGGTACGGAAGGCATCGACCTTGGCCTGGAGCCGCTGGGCCGCGAGAGTGAGCTTCTCCTCCTCGCCCTGCAGCGTCTGGTGCTGCGTCTCCAGATCCGTGACCTGCTGCTGGAGGGCCGCGCGGCGCGACAGCGCCTCACGGGCCAGATCCTCGCGGCCGAGCGCGAGCGCCTTGCGGCCCTGGTCCTCCAACTTGGACGACTGGCCCTGCAACTGGTTCAGCTGCAGTTCCAGCCGCTTGCGCGAGGTCGCCACATCGGCGACACCGCGACGCACCTTCTGAAGCAGCTCCAGCTGCTTCTGGTACGAGTAATCGAGGGTTTCGCGCGGGTCCTCGGCCCGGTCAAGGGCCTTGTTTGCCTTCGCGCGGAAGATCATTCCCATACGCTTCATGACACCGCTCATGGGCTTCGCGCGCCCCCTTCTGACGGACTGAGCTCCGGCACTCCAACAGAACCCACAGTACGGGCCCTGTCTCTATTACCGCACTGTCGGAGCACGGATGTGCTCCTCCCCAAGGACGACTGCCGCCGGTCACCGCTCCCGCGCAGGGAGTAGGTGAAGGTCAGGGAAACGAGCGGCATCGTCCGTTCTGCCCCTGTCGGGATGCCTTTAAGGACGCGGGCCGTTGCCGGATCGTTCCCGCCCGGTCCGTTCTCCTCCCGGCCGACCCCGTACCCTTGGGTTTTGTGTTCCGTAGCCGTTCCTCCAAGGACGAGAAGGCCCCCACCGGCAAGGTGACGGCGGACCTCTCCAAGCAGCCCCGCGACCCCGAGTCACCGAAGGGTCGCCCCACCCCCAAGCGCAGCGAGGCCCAGACGCAGCGCCGTCGTGCCTCCAGCACGCCGACCGACCGCAAGGAGGCCATGAAGCGCCAGCGCGAAGCCAGGCGCGCCGATCTGGCCAAGCAGCGTGAGGCGCTCGCGACGGGCGACGAGCGCTACCTGCCGCCGCGTGACAAGGGGCCGGTCCGGCGCTTTGTCCGTGACTTCGTGGACTCGCGCTTCTGCATCGCCGAGTACTTCCTGCCGCTCGCAGTGATCATCCTGATCCTCAGCGTGATCCAGATCCAGAACATCCAGAACATCTCCCTGCTGCTCTGGCTCGGTGTGATCGTGCTGATCGTCGTCGACTCGATCGGTCTGGCGTTCCGGCTCAAGAAGCAGCTGCGGGAGCGCTTCCCCGACACCCCGAAGCGCGGCGCCGTCGCGTACGGCCTGATGCGTACGCTCCAGATGCGCCGGCTGCGGCTTCCCAAGCCGCAGGTCAAGCGCGGAGAGCGGCCCTGAGCGCGGCCTCCGGCTTCACGGGGGCCGCACCGGCATGGATGAAGGGTCTGGGCGGACTGCGTAACGCGGTCCGCCAGGAGCTCGTTGCCCGGCAGTTGGACGAGCAGATAGCCGCGCGCTTCCCGGTGGGGCGGCGACTGCGGGTGCTCGACGTCGGCATGGGGCAGGGCACCCAGGCCCTGCGCCTGGCCCGGGCCGGTCACTCGGTGACCGGTCTGGAGTCCGACGGCACGATGCTGAAGGCCGCCCGGGAAGCACTCGCGGGCGAACCCGAGGGCATCCGGGAGCGGGTCCGGCTGATCGAGGGTGACGGCCAGGACACGGGCGTGCACTTCCTGCCCGGCAGCTTCGACCTGGTGCTCTGCCACGGCGTACTGATGTACGTCGAGGAGCCCGATCCGATGCTGGCGGGCCTGGCCCGGATGCTGGCCTCCGGCGGGCTCCTCTCGCTGCTCGTACGGAACGCGGACGCGCTGGCGATGCGGCCCGGGAACGCCGGGGACTTCGCCGGGGCACTCGCCGCGTTCGACACGGACACGGACACGTACACCAACCGGCTCGGCGTCACGGTGCGGGCCGACCGGCTCGGCTCCCTGACCGCCACGCTCGCCGGGATCGCCGCGCCGCTGCACGCCTGGTACGGGGTGCGGGTGTTCTGCGACAACGTGAGCAACGAGGCGGAGCTCCCGGCCCCGCCGGAGCTCGCACGGCTGCTGGACGTCGAGGACCGGGCGGGGCGGACCGACCCGTACCGCCGGGTGGCGGCGCTGCTGCACCTCTGCGGCGTACGCGGCTGACACCCCCGGAACGGCCGTACGGGGCGTCGGCGCCGTACGCCCGACCGGCGTATCAGCGCAGGCTCCGCGCGGGGCCGCTGGTGATACTCCGGACATGCGTGCATCCCCTCGCGGCCGACTGCGCCGACTGCTGCTGCCCCTGACCGCCGGCGTCTGCGCGATCTCCCTGGTGGGCGGCTGTGCCGGCTCGGACGCCGACTCCGCCGCGCCCGAAGCCACCCGGTCGGACTCCGCGCGGCAGGGCCCGGTGCCCCGGGCCACCAACGATCTGCAGAGCGACTACCAGACCGTCATCAAGAACGTCCTGCCGTCCGTCGTACAGATCGACGCCTCCAGCGGCCTGGGCTCGGGCATCGTCTACGACGCCGAGGGCCACATCGTCACCAACGCCCATGTGGTCGGCGACGAGAAGACCTTCAAGGTCACCGTCGCCACCGGCGAGAAGGTGATCGGCGCCTCCCTGGTCTCCGCCTATCCGCAGCAGGACCTCGCCGTCATCAAGCTCGACGAGATGCCCGAAGGGCTGAAGCCCGCGAAGTTCGGCGATTCGGAGAAGGTCGCGGTGGGGCAGATCGTGATGGCGATGGGCTCGCCGCTCGGCCTGTCCAGCAGTGTCACCCAGGGCATCGTCTCGGCCCTCGGCCGGACCGTCACCGAGAGCCGCGCGGGCGGCGGCACCGGGGCGACCATCGCCAACATGGTGCAGACCTCGGCGGCCATCAACCCGGGCAACAGCGGCGGGGCGCTCGTGAACCTCGACAGCGAGGTGATCGGCATCCCGACCCTGGCCGCGACGGACCCGCAGATGGGCGACAGCGCGGCCCCCGGCATCGGATTCGCGATTCCCGTCTCGATGGTGAAGACGGTCGCCGACCAGATCATCAAGGACGGCAGGGTCACCGACTCCGGCCGGGCGGCCCTGAACATCACCGGCCGGACGGTCGTCGACGACGACTACCGGCCGGCCGGGGTGGCGCTGGTCAGCGTGGCCAGGGGCGGCGCAGCCGACAAGGCGGGGCTGCGGGTGGGAGACATCATCACGAAGATCGGCGACGCCGAGGTCACGACGATCACCTCGCTGTCGGAGGCCCTGGCGGACGACGAGCCGGGCCAGAAGGTCACCGTGACCTACCTGCGCAGTGACGCGCGGAAGACGGCCGAGGTCACGCTGGGCGAGATCTAGGGTCTTCGGCGGGCGAGGGGCCCACGGTCCGCCGTTCGTGGCCCTGCCGTCTCCCCGGCCGCCGGACAGGCCCGGTGCACGGGCCTGTCC
>NZ_JBHXQO010000104.1:8714-11417 GCF_042717135.1 Streptomyces sp. NPDC058620 | reverse complement strand
CGGCTCCGACCGGGCAAACCGGTGCACGAACCGCTCGTGCAACTCTCCCAGACCCGCCGCCCACGCCCTCACGTCACCAAGTACCCCACCCATAACCAGCCCAACGACCAACCTGGCCACCAGTCACACCAAACACCGTTGCAGTACTAGGAGCCCCGTCTCAGTGAGGTCGTCGTCCGCGTCGAGCTCAACGATTGCTGACAGCCCTGCTCGACCGCTGGCGCTCACACGGCCGTCGCGTGAGCTGGACAGACGCGTCCGTCGAGTAATGAGCGGCCTCCGCTGATCGGGGCCTTCCGGTCAAGTTCGACGCCTCGTTCGAGTCGGCCTGAACCGATGGCCGAGACCGCCCCAAACGCCGTTGTTCCCTGACCTTCAACGTTGTCATGACGTGAAATGAGAAGCGGCAGAGCGGACAATATTCACTAATGGGGGCGATGCCTGTTCGAACGGCAGCAACACCCGGCGACATGGGCTGGCCATGCCCTTGAGGCAGCTTCGCTGGCCTGGGCAGGACTTCTGAGATTGAAGCAGCCTTGGAGATGGCGGCCGACCAGACCCAGTGGAGTCTGGCCGCGAATTGTTCGACCTCGTCCGCCGGCGCAGTCTGGGCAGCGAAGACCGACTCGCGGAGCATCTGCCCTCCCGGCTCGCTGAGCTGGTCGGCAAGCTCGCACACAACGCCGCGGGGCCTTAACCTCACTTCGACCATCACCCCGGTTGGCAGATCGGGCCCATCGCCTATCGCCTCGCACTTAAAGTGCAGGATCCGGCACTCCAGGTCCGGCACTTCCGCGTTGGGAGATCGGCGCCAGAGGTCGAGCCTGGGACCGCGCCGTAGCTGGCCTGCGACGTTAGACGACAAGCTGAGAAGTTATTTCTCGAGCCCGCTTTCTGAGGAGGCAACGCTGAGTAACGTTTTGGAATCAACCTGTTTGTCGCGTCTGTATTTGGATTGAGGGGGCAAACGGTGTGGGTCGGGTGAAGATACTCAGGGGGCGAGGCGGGGCGCATGGAACAGGCGGAAGAGGGTGAGGGCCAGCAGGCACTGGCCGACATGCGGATTGCGGTGTCCGCCGCGTTCGAGGGCAGTGAGGAGATCGCCCAGGCTCGTGATCTGGCCCGTTCCTTCCTGACGGATGTGCAGGCGGTGCACGGGCTTCCGGTGTCCGACCGTGTGATGGGCATGGTCCAGCTGGTGGTCAGCGAGCTGGTGACCAATGCCCGAAAGTATGCTCCGGGTCCGTGTCTGCTGACGCTGGAGGTCAGTGACGGCGCGATCGAGGTGACGGTCTGGGACAGCGAGCCGGTGCTGCCGACCGCGAGGGCAGCGGACCCTGGGCGTGTGGGCCAGCACGGGCTGGAACTCGTGATGGCCGTCTGCCGAAGCATCGAGGTGCATCGCGAGCCGGTGGGCAAACGGGTCAAGGCTGCTGTGGTGCTCGCCGACGACCCGGGAGGAGACGTGGCCGGCCGTCAGATCAGCTGAGTCAGGCTGCCAGACCCAACCCCACTGTTCTTGTTCGCCAAGCGGGTCAGACGGCGGGGCATCAGGGTGAACGCCGCCCAGGTGAATAGGGTCTCCGAGTGCTGGATCAGCCGCTCATAGTCCCCCACGTGGCGGCGGGCGTTCATCATCCAGGCCCGCGAGCGTTCGACGACCCAGCGGCAGGGCAGCAGGACGAACCCGAAGGAGCCCTTCGGGTTCGTCCGGGAGACGGCCTTGATCGTTCGGTTCAGATGCCTCTTCGCCCAGGTCACGAGCTAGCCCGCGTACGCGCGGTCGGCCCGGACGACGGTGATCTCCAGGTGCATCAACCGGAGTCGAAAGAGGGCCTCCCTGGCCGGGCGGAGTGCAAGTTCGCCTGCTCCTCGCCGCCGGCGGTGCCCGCGCCATCCTCCAGGAAACCAGGCCGTCGCGTGGGCACCCCGACGGCTTAGGCGGCGTTGCACCCGGCGTGACCACGACTGTGCGGCTCAAGCCGTCATCGGCATGCAGCGCGACGGATCCCCTCCCCGAAATGGAGCCGATCTTCACCGGGCTCGCCGAGCAGTGGGAGACAGACAGCCACCTCGCCCATGCCTGCCAGACGAGGAGTGGACGATCCTCGCCCGCCGCTACCCCCGGGCCGGACGCTGACCGCGCGGTGCAGGCGCGGCCCCCACCACCCCCGCACCGCACCCCCAAGGAGCCGAGAGGTGCCCATGAGCCGCGCTCCTGGGCTGCGAACCGGCTCCGTGGTTGGGCCCCGGTCCGCAGCCCCACCTCCACCACCCTGCCAGGCCCGTACGGAACGACGCCCGGCAGCACGAAGGCCCTGACCGCCCGGGGTGGGCCAGGACTTTCGTATGTCTCGGGGGAAGCTGACGCGGCCCCGTCGCCAGAGCGCGGAATCGGGGGCCGCGGACTGCACCGACCCGACGTGAGGGTCCAAACCAGTACGTGCGTCACACGACCCAACGCACCACCCACCCGCAAGGACACGTTCCGCGTCAACGCGAAACGCCTCCCACCTCCCGCCTCCCGCCTCTTAATAATCTGCCCTCAGGACGCCCCTGAGGTGTCCAACGCCCCCAGGGCCTGGAGCAGGTGGTGCCCGTGCATCGACAACCCACGAGGCGCAGCGCCGCCCCGCGGCGCGGGGCGGGGCGGCCACCCCCCACGCCGCGCAAGCCGGGGCGGCGACGCCGCAAGAAGAACAC
>NZ_JBHXQO010000104.1:0-8704 GCF_042717135.1 Streptomyces sp. NPDC058620 | reverse complement strand
CCCGGCGCTGCCGCGGGTGGGCCCCGGGCATCTACCCCCCTCCCGCCCCCCCCCCGCCCGGGGCGCGGGCCCCGCGCCTCGTACGGAACAGCTGGTCAGGCGTAGTAGCGCAGCGTCGCGCGCAGGGCCGCGGTCGAGTCTTCGCAGTACTGGGTGAAGCTGAGCGCCAAGGCGGTGATGATGCCGCGTCCGTCGACGCTCATCCGGCTGACGGTGAACTCTCCCGAGGTGCCGTTGCAGCCGCCTCCCGCACCACTCACATCGAGCCGTGCCTCGCCGTCGTCTCCGAGACCGTTCGCCTGGTAGGTGCGGCCGACCTCGATGGACTCGCCTCGGGGCGCGGCCACGATGCCGCCCCAGGTTTCGCCTCTGCCTTCGATCTGGAAGCTGATCTGCCCATCCGGCGTGTTCTCCCGTTCCCGCAGTACGAACACGCTGCTGGCACCGGTATGCGTGCCGCTGCGTCCACGGCTGGGGTAGTCGCCCGGCTCGCCGTCGTAACGGAACGACAGGGGGTAGGCGCGGTATTTCACCGACCCTCGCATGGCCGGCGCATCCGCGGACTCGCACCGCTGGACATAGCTGAAGTCCAGGACAGTCACCTCACCGGAGGCGTCGGTCTCGATCTGATTGACCGAGAACGACCCGTACGTCACGTTGCAGGCACGGTGGTGCCCGCTGACAGCCAGGTTGGGCACCCGCCCGACAGTCGAACCCGGATCCTTGTAGACGCCGGGGAAGAGCGCCGGGTGTCCGGCGGGCGGGGTGAGGTTGATGTCCCAACCACCCTCCTCATCAGGCACCGACACCTGGACATTCGACGCAGGCCCGGTGACGACGATCTCATCGGCGGGAGCACGGTAGTTCCCCGGTACCCCCTCCCCCACCCAGTCGCCTTCCTCGCTGGTGAACGCGTACGAGGTCACCCGCTGAGGTACTGCGGTCGCCGCCGCTGCGGACAGGGCCGTCACCCCACCCATGGTGAGCAGGAGCGCGACAGCACCGCCCGCCACACCCCATCTCCGCCGACGTATGAAAAAGCTGCTGTGCATCTCGGTACCCCCTGGTCAGGAGCACGCCGCGTCCCGGATCACCGCGCGCGCAACCCCTACAGTCACTCGAAACTGATCACGCCTCAGGTACCCCACGAGCGGCGTCTCCATGCCCCCTGCTCCATCCGAATCAGGCGGTTGCGCGCGCCATGAGTTCGATCATCCGGCAACCGCCAGCAAGTGTGCCGCCGTCGGGCCAGGGCGGGCGACGCGCAGTGTGTTGGCCGCGTCCAGCTTCAGGAGCACGGCCAGGAAGCCGGACTCGGCGTCCAGGCTGATGGCCCCTGACCTGCTGATACAGGTCAGAGACAGGCACTGAGCTTGTCGTTCAACATCCAGGCCGCTCAGGGGTAGATCAGTCGAGCCAGATGAGCATCGCGTGACCGGTGGACGCAGCCCCCTGGAAGAACTCTGTCAGGGGAGTGAACAGGTCGCGGGCCCAGTCCAGTGAGGCGGGCGAGTCCCAGATTTGGGGGTAGATCTCGGCCTTGGTGAGTTCGGAGGGGTCGACATCCTGGATGAGCTGGTCATACGTCGTCTGCTGCAGGGTCTCAGCGGCCAGCTGTACTCGGTCTGGGGTCAGGTATTGCGGCGGTCCGTAGCCCCAGTCATCGGTGGCGAGGGGTTCCTCACCGTGAACGATGTCGACAGGGAAAGCGGAACGTTGCAGGAGGAACCCCAGCAGGTGCCATGTCTGGTGCGTGGTGAAGTGCCGCAGTTCGGCCGGTGCGGACTCGCACTCTTCCTGCGCGTCCTGAATCTCCTCGGAGAGGTCCAGAGCCCATTCGGGATCCTTCACCACCCGGTCCAGTTCCGCGGGTGTGACGCGTAGGTACTCCCCGTTCATGCTCATGGGCGGCAGCATACGGAGCGTGTCTGACAGCGGGGTCGGGCAGCGCCGAACTGGTAGCCATGCTGTGCGTCGGGGCTTCGTGCCCTTCTTGTGATGGGCGGGTCGGCCGTATGCCCCGCCGGTGGCGAGGACTCTGCCCACGTCATGACGGGTGGCTTGGCGACGGTTCTTCGAACCCAGGGGCCGACCTGGTCCGGGCCGGGACGTTTCGGTGCACCAGCTGGTGACCCAGTCTTGGCGTGCAGGTCCCTGAAGCCTATGCGGACACGGGCGGGTGTCAGTCTGTTCGGTTCGGCCGGCCTTTCCCCAGGCCGCCGCAGGTCGGTGGCCAGAGGGCGGGCGAGCCGGAGCGGGACGTAGGCGGCGATCACCAACCACGTCCACCGGTCGGCCGCTTCCGAGTCGCGGAGTCGGGGCTTGGTGCATCCGAGTGTCTGCTTGAACAGGCGAAAGCGTGTGCTCGATGTCGAAGCGTCACAGGAAGGACTGTCAACCGCGGTCGACATCCGTTTCGGTCGCATCGGTGCCCCGACCACCACAGCCATACCGGCTTGTTGACCCCGCCGCTGGGCATACCCCGGGTTGCCGGGTCTCCGAAGACGAACTCGCCGCCGTGCTTTGGCGGCCGGCCTGGGGTCGTAGACCCGAGGCGGTGTCGGCCGCCGCATCACGCGGTCTGAACGGAGCCGACCGAGGATCTCTACGGGCGGTCCCGCCAGCAGGTGGCGATGCGCGGGGCGTCGTATCCGGCGTCCAGCACGACCAAGACCTCCGGGTCGCCCGGCTGCCAGTGGCCTGCGGCAGCGAGCCGCTCGACGACCTCGCGGACCCGCACCACGGTCACCGCGGAAACGTCGGCGCCTGGCTCCAGGCGGATCGCGTCCAGCACCGCCGTCCAGGACGTTCGGCCGGTCTCCAGCGCGGCCACGACCGAGTACGGCCAGCCAGGGATCATCTGGTGCTTGCCTTCACCCCAGCCGAACGTGTGGCAAAAGCCCGGTATTGCACACGTGTTGGCGTCCGGCCGCAGCCACGGCGAGACATCCACAGCCAGCACCAGCCGCCCGTCCTTGGCAACGGCACCCCGACCGGGGCGCGACGCAGCCGTGCGACATCGATGCGCCCCTGGTTGAGCCCGCCATACAGTGCTCCGTGACCACGACGATGCTCTGGCGCGAGCGCGAGATCAACCAGCGTCCGCACCGGCCCATCCGAGCGCAACAGCGCGTCGCACAACTCGAACAACGCGTCGCCCCGCGCGGTCATGCACGCGTACAACTCCGACCGGAAGTGTGACACTTCCGCGAATGCGTCCCGCAGGACACCCTGATCGAGCCTCATTCGATACCGGACCATAGATGACAAGCTGAGAGGACACTCCTCGTGCAGTCGCTGCCGTCGAACTCAGGGCCGGCCCGCGTAGATGTGCGACTTGATGAGGTCGGTAATGAACCGGCGGCTGCGGTCAGGGTCGAGGGCCTGGGCCTGGAGGTGGTCGTACATCATGCTGTAACGCTGCACGTCGAATGGTTTCTCCAGGTAGAGGTCGCTGGTGAACTGCTCCAGATACACCACTCCCGCCTCGGGGCTGTCGGCGAACCTCAGGATGGAGAACTGCCCCGACAGGCCCGGGTGAGCCCCCACCGCGTACGGGAGGACCTGCACGGCGATGTGCGGCTCGCCGCTCAGCGCGTTCAGGTGCTCCAGTTGCTCGCGCATGACGTCGGGAGAGCCGACGACACGGCGCAGGGCCGACTCGTCCAGGACGACCCACAGACGCAGCGGGCACGCCGGGTCGTAGATCCGGTGCTGACGGCGCAGCCGCACCTTCAGGCGAACGGCCGCCTGTTCGACGGTGAGCAGGGGGATCGTTTCTTCGATGACGGCCTGGGCGTAGGCGGGGGCCTGCAACAGGCCAGGCACCACCAGGGGCTCGTAGGTGTGGATCGAGGCAGCGTCCGTCTCCAGGCCGATGTAGACGCCGTGAGGGAGGTCTCCGTAGACGCTCCACCATCCCTGCTCGCCGGATTCCCTGGCCATCTCCATCAGCGAGTCGATGACCTGCTGATCCACCACTCCGTAGATCCCGCACAGATCGCGCACATCTCGGGGATTGATGGCACGGCGGCCGTTCTCCAGGTGACTGATCTTGGGCTGGGAGACCATGAGCCGCTCGGCCACTTCTGTGCTCTTCAGCCCACTGGCCTGGCGGAACCGGCGCAGCTCGGCCCCCAGGCGCCGTCTCCTGACAGTGGGATTGTTGTTCGCCGCCATGGGCGGTGTACCTCCGGCTTCACGTCATCGTCCTGGTCCGCAGGTTCCCACGGGAGAGAACTTGTTGATCACGTGCCGTGCCGTCGTGCTCGCGCAGCGCCCGGTTCTCGTTCGTGGTGCCGGAGGCGCTCCCGAGCAACTGGGGGTGTGATCCCCTCGGCGGTCAGCACCCGTGCGAGACCTTTGCGCAGGACGGCGAGTGCCGTAGTGCCGCAGATGCCCGCCGCCGCCACGCGCGCGGCTCGCGCCCGGAACCCGGCAATTCCTGTCCCGGACATCTCGAAGCCGCACAGCACGTCCGCCAGGGCTGCCATCGCATCGTCGGGAAACGCTCGCAACGCATCTGCGTACAACCCCCGGTAGAACAGCATGTGCAGGTTCTCGTCGGCCGCGATCCTGGCCATCAACGACTCGCCCACCACATCTCCGCACAGCACACCCGTGTTGCGGTGCGCCTGCCTGGTCGCCAGCTCCTGGACGGTGACGTACGCCAGACAGTGCAGCGGAGTAAGCCATTGAACGGACCATCCGGTCGACACATGGCTCATCCGAAGGCGTTCAAGAGCGACAGGGTCTACCGCCCGTCGGGCGTGGATGAAGGCACGCAGCACGGTCGAGTGACGGTCCTCCTCAGCCGTCCACCGGTGAACCCACGTCCCCCAGGCACCGTCTCGCCCCAGTCGCGCCGCGATCTCGAAGTGGTAGCTGGGCAGGTTGTCCTCGGTGAGAAGGTTGATGACCAGCGCGTCTTGCACGGCCCGCGGCAACGGGGACTGTTCCGGATCCCAGGCCGCGCCGTCCAGCGGCCCGTCGAAGTCCCGTGCCTGACTCCAGGGCACGAACTGATGGGGCAGCCAGTCCCGTGCGGCAGCCAGGTGCCGCTCCAGCAGCCGCTCGACCGATGGCTCCAACTCCCGCAGCACGTCCGGCACGCCACTCACCCCCCTGTGTTGGCACATCAGCGCGCCACCGGACCAACGCACGCAGAGAACTGAAGAAACGCCCTGTCACCCCCTCGGGAGACTTCAAGCACCGCAAGGCAGCACGCCCGTTACTGACCCGAACCGGCGATCGTTACCCCTCACACGGCCGGACAGTTCTGACCAAGCGGCGGCGGCCCTGCCAACTGACACAAAAGGAGAACCGTGACCCTCGCGGACCCCTCCGCCCTCCCGCTGGGGCTGTCCCTGCTGCTATCCGCTGTCGTGAGCGAGCGCCTCACCGAGCTGTGGCTGTCTCGCAGACACGCGCGATGGGCAAGGTCGCTCGGCGGCCTGGAGTTCGGACAGCGGCACTTCCCGTTCATGGTCGCCGCCCATGTTGGGTTGTTCCTTGGCATCGTGACCGAAACAGCCCTGCTTCATCGACACTTCGTCCCGGCTCTGGGCGGGCCGGCCCTGTGCCTGCAAGCCCTCGTCCACGCCGGCCGCTGGTGGTGCGTGCGATCCCTCGGCCCCCACTGGAACACTCGCGTCATCGTCATCCCGGGGCGCCCCCTCATCCGGAAGGGGCCGTACCGCTGGCTCCGCCACCCTAATTCCCTCGTCGTAGCCATCGAGGGCGTCACGCTTCCCCTCGTATTCAACGCCTGGATCACCGCACTGCTCTTCACCGCCGCCAACGCGACAGTGCTAACCGTGCGCCTCCGGACAGAGAACGCCGCACTCCGCTTGGCCGCGTGACGCCGTGTGCCGCCATGTGCCGCCATGTGACGGCATAACGAGTTGGTGCGCGAAAGGAGGTGAGGTGGGACCGTTCTGCCCGCCTTCTGGAGCCGCTCGGCCATCAACCGCCAGGCAGCGTCAGACTCTTCCTGGACCAGCCGATGCCTCATGGGCCCGGACCGCAGGGGCACGTGAGGGTCTACCCGGACGCCACCGGGGACATCCGCTGCCGCCGCCACCGGCCCACTGGCTCAACGGCCAACCCACGACGCCTATTGCTCTGCCCCCGTCATGTCGAGTCCATGCCAGGGTGGAAGCGACTTGGGTTGGCACCCCTCATCCGGCCGCCACGGAGGTGGCCGATCCGGCCCCCGGGGGTACTTGCGCGGACCTCTCCGCCATTCCACCGCCTGGCATGAGCCAGCCCCGCACGCAGGAGGATTCCCCTGGCGGCGGGGCGGGGTTAGCCCGTGAGGTACGCCTGCTGCTCGGCAGTCTCCCCACCAGGGTCGTTCACTCGCTGATCCGGGCAGTGACGCCTCTTCCTTCGGGCCACAGTAGATCCAGGACTCCTGTGGCGCCGGGCAGCGCAGGAGACCGACCATGGACGAGGAATTCCACATCCACCACGGCAGCGAACTCAGCGGCACCTTGCTGCGGACCGGCGGCTCCTACCCGGACAACACCCCAGTGCTACGCGGCGCCTACACGCCCGCCTGGCGCCCGTCAATACAACTGGAGGGCGCACAAGGCGAGTTCCGCTGCCTCGCGGTGTTCATCACTCCAAGCCCGTGCAGCCTCGCCGCGGCACGGGGCGTTACAGCGGGCTGCCCTGCGCGCCGGCCAGCCTGCGCCTGACAGCCCATGCATGCCACGCCCGCCCGACCCTGAGCTCGGTATGCCTTCCCCGACATTCACCCCCGCCGGGGCGGGAAGGACCAGGAGCGCAGCGGGTGACATTCACGCTTCGAGGAACTGGGCTTTCAGCTCGGCAGTACGCTTGTCTGCGAAGCGAAGGTTGGAACGAGCCCCTTCGAGTGGTTCTGAAGCGCTCGTTGCTCTTCGGTGAGTTGACTGACGCGCCTGCCCAGTCCTATAGCGGGGATCTTGCGGCGAACAGCTCCCCGAAGGTGTCGCGGTGGCGCTGGGTAGGCGGCAGGCCGGGAGGGCACAGGAGCCCAGGGCGCTTCTGGGGGAAGCTCAGATGAAGCTCTCAACACGGCCGGAGAGAAGGCAGGCACCACCTCTCCGGGGGACCATGCGAGAGAAAGTGCTCGAATCCGAGGGGGACCGAATGAGCCGGGAGAATCAGCTGCCCCAGGCAGAACACGGAGGCGGGGTGCCGGGCCTGTACGAGTACGCCTTCCTCGCCGGCGGCGGACGGCGGGTGGTGGAATGCGCGCTAGTCGCCCTGATCGAACGTGGCACTCTGTCCATGCGTGCCGCTCGGGTGCGCACCGTGCGCGATGAGCAGCCTGCGCATCCGATCGATCGCGCGCTCATAGCGGCCTGCTCTCGCAGCAGAAGCGTCACGGACGTCATCGAGGGCCTGAGGCTCTGCCCGGAAATCGACGCGCTTGCCCGTCGGCTCGTCCTTGAAGGCCTCCTTCACCGCCGGCGTGGTCGTCCCACGCGCGCGGGACGACGGCATCTGGCAGTGGCCACGTCTCATGCAGGCATACCCGCGCATGTCTTCAAAGGACCCACCGAGCTCGAACGCGGGCCTGTCCAATATGGACTGCTCAGCGCCCAGCCCATCCCCCACCGACTCGGACGCAGCCTCATCCGCATGGGTAAAGCCCTCGATCACTCCCACCCCGATCCGGACACGGACGGAGGCAGCGCCTACAGCTGCGGCGGCGGAGGGAGCAGCGGGGACTGACGCGGTAGCTCAGTGCTGTCGCGGGGTTCGTGCGGTGGGGAGCTCCACACGGAAGGGGTCGGAGATGCGGAGTAGGCCCGGTGTCATACAGGTTCGTCCTGGGTGCAGTACGACCGGCCCGCACCACTCCCACAGTCGACGGGGGTTTCCCATGCCCGCAGGTTGGCGCAACTTCCTAAGACCTGTCCCGTGACTGCTGGTCAGGGGTGAGATGATCTTGGCGTGTCTGGTGTGATCACGACGTCGCAGCCCTCTTGGACAGCCCCGTTCAGCGGGTTGAGCCCGCGCCAGTTCGGCAGGCTGATCACCGCACTCCGGCGCGAGGGTGCAGATCCGGTGCGCAACGGCCGGCCGTGAAGTCTGCCGCCGGAGGACCGCGTGCTGCTGGTCGCCGCGTACTGGCGCTCGAACTTGACCCTGCGGCAGCTGGCGCCGCTGTTCGGGGTGTCGAAGTCCGCCGCCGACCGCATCATCGACCACCTCGGGCCATCGCTCGCGCTCCAGCAACGCAAGCGGTTCCACAAGGACACCGTGCTCATCGTGGACGGCACCCTGGTCCCCACCCGCGACCACAATGTCGCCGAGCACCGGTACTCCAACAACCACCAGGTCGTCATCGACGCCGACACCCGACTGGTGGTCGCAGTCGGCCGCCCTTCGCCCGGCAACCGAAACGACTGCAAGGCATAAGAGCTGTCCGGTGCGAAGGCCACCGTCGGCCAGACCACGGTCATCGCGGACGGCGGACGGCGTCCACCACGCCATGCTCGGCATCACCCGCCCGCACAACCTCGCCCTCGCCGGGTGACGAACGAACGAGCAGGCCAGCGAACACGTCGTAGATCATTTACGGGACAACGCTTACGAGCTCGTGCATGGTTGGCGGTGCGCGTCGAGGGCCGAGGTTTGGCCGTCGTGTTCACATTCGCACGCTGCTGGCGATGGTGGCGGTCTGCTGGTGGGAGAGCAGTCCGGCGAC
>NZ_JBHXQO010000103.1:0-11548 GCF_042717135.1 Streptomyces sp. NPDC058620 | reverse complement strand
GCCTCTCTCCCCCGGGCCACCCCGCGCCCCCGGCCCCGGCCCCCCCCCCCCGGGCCCCCCCCGGCGCGGTGTTCGCCCGCTTCCGGCGCCGCCGGGCACCGCCGGAAGCGGGAAATGGGGGAATCAGGCGCGTTCCATGCAGACCAGGCCGTCCCGGGTGTCCCAGGAGTCCACCACGGTGAAACCGAGCCGCTCGTAGAGCGCGATGGCTCCGGTGCGCCAGCTCCACACGGAGAGCGCCACCGGGCTCGCGCCGATCTGCGCGGCATGATCCAGCGCGCACGCGACCAGCGCGGACGCCACACCGGCGCCCCGCATCGCGGGGTCCACCCACAGGCGTCTGATCTCGGTCCGCCCGTCGGCCGGGGCGGTCACCACGAGACAGCCCACCGAGGCGCCCTCACTCCTGGCGATCACCACGACGTCGTCGGCGAAGGCGCTGTGCGGCGACAGGATCTCCGTGCGGTACCGCGCGGGCAGTGCGTCCGCGCGCTCAACGGCCCGGCCCTTCTCGGCCTCGGTGCGCAGGTGGTACGCGGTCAGCAGGGCGGTGAGCCCGTCGGCGGGGGAGAGGTCCCGGCCTGCCCGACGGTGTATGAGCACAGGGGGCCGGTCGATCATGCCAGCAGCATGACACAGGCCGTCGGGAGAAGCGGAGCGTTTCCCTCCGTCAGGCGGCGGACCGCACGCTCGTCCCCGCCGCAGCGGCCCACTCCATGAGCAGCCGCTGGTACTCCGCCTCGTCCTCCGGAGACAGGTATCCGCCCGAGCGCTGCCACAGGTCGCGAATCGCTTGATTGACGACGGAGGCGGAACGCACGGAACCGGACGGGGACGGAGAGGTGGACATAGACACAAGGCTACGACCCCGATCCGACAATCCGACACATTGTGCGACGGGGATATCCCTCACATCTCCACATCGGCCAGGTTTATGGCTGATTCCGATCGGCGTGTCATGGTGTCCGCGTCAGTTCCAGCGCGAGCAGGCCGTCCGGCCGCTCCTCCACCGGCAGGTGCTCGACGAAGCGCACCGAGCACCCCAGCGCCGCCGCGCCCCCGTCGGCGTGCCGGTCGTCACCGACCATCACCACCTCGGCCGGCTCCCGGCCCAGCAGCGCGCAGGCGGTGCGGAACAGCCGCACGTCGGGCTTCTGGATGCCGTGCTCGAACGACAGCACATACGCGTCGACCAGGTCGTCCAGGCCATGGGCCCGGAAGACGGGCCGCAGATCCCAGCCGATGTTGCTGACCACGCCGACCGCGGTGCCCGCACGGCGCAGCCCGCGCAGCACCTGTTCCGCGTCCGGGTAGGGACGCCACGCCGCCGGTGACATGTGGCGGGCGTACAGGGCGTCGTACAGACCGGGATCGGGCAGGGCGACCTGGCGGGCGAGGCCGGTGTAGGCGCCCCGGTGAAGTTCGGCACTCCGGTCGCGTTCCGCCCAGGCGGCCGTGAGGTGTGGCGGAACACACGCGGGAGGCGGGCCGCCGGGCAGCGCTCCGGCGGATGTCAGCTCGCGGACGTACCCCTCGAACGCGTGCCGTTCGACGGTCAGACCGCGCTGGTCGAGAACGGTACGCAGCCAGGAGTGGACCGACTCGATGCGAAAGAGGGTTCCGGAGAAGTCGAAGAGCGCGCCGGTGAACGTCATGGCCCGATCCTCCCCGCCTCAGGAACTACGGGGCAAGGCCGCCCTTCTGTGTTCCTGGCGGGCCCGGAAGGCGGTGTATCCGACGATCGCGAACGCGGCCGCCGCCGCGCCCAGCAGTATGCCGCCCACCACATCGGTCATCCAGTGGACGCCGAGATAGATCCGGGTGAAGCCGACTCCGAGGACCGAGACGACCGCCGCTGCCAGTGCGGTCCTCCACCACAGCGCCGCCGCTCCGTGCAGGCGCAGCAGCCACAGCAGGAGGGCGCAGGTCACCACCATCGTCATCACATGGCCCGAGGGAAAGGCTGCGTAGTGCGCGGAGTCCACCGGGTCCGGCCACTGGGGCCTCTTCCGGCCGAGGGCGGCTTTGAGCCCTTGCTGGACCAGTGTGGAGAGCGCGCTCGTGGCGGCCACCCAGACGGCGAGCCACCGGGCGCCCCGCCACCACAGGGCGATCACCGTGACGGCGATCACGGCGCGCATCGTCCAGGGGTCCCACACCCAGTCCGTCAGCACGCGGTTGACGTGCACCAGAGTGGGTTCGTTCACGGCGCTGCGATGCAGGGTGCCGGCGATCGTGCGGTCCACCGACATGAGCGGGGACCAGCTCACCGCCACCAGGGTCACCAGCGCCACCGCGAGGGCCGCGCAGACGGTGCCCGTCAGCATGAGGCGTGGGTCGGTGCGGCGGTGGTCGGCGTCGGAATGGCGTGGGGGGTCCATGAGGCGCATGGGGTGATCCTCGCCGACGTTCGCCTCGACCGGCTAACCCAGCGCGCGGATTCCGGGTGCGAACGCCACCAGCAGAGGTACGGCGGGCAGCAGGGTGGCCGCCGCGGTCAGTCGCAGCTTGCGGCCGGCCGTGAGCCGTTCCGTGGGCGCCAGCAACCGGTTCACCCGCAGCGGGACTTGGGCGTCCGTCGGCGGACAGGGGCCGAACACGCCCCGGTCCTCGTTGAGCCCGACCAGTGCGAGCGCGGTCGTGAGCCGGCCGAAACGGCGCGATGCCACGTCGTCGGCGGCGAGTTCGACGAGCCGGTGCATCTCCCCGCGGAACGCGGCGAAGACGGGAACCTGCGGAAAGCCCGTGGCCAGTGCGCCCGAACAGTGCAGTAGCCAGTCGTGCCGCGCCCGCGCGTGACCCTGCTCGTGCGCCAGCACCGCATCCAGCTGACGACCCTTCAGCCGGCCGAGCGCGGCGGTGGTGATGACGAGTTGGGGCGCGGTGCCGGGCAGCCACCAGGCGTCGGGACGCTCACCCTCCAGCACCACGAGCCGCCCGCCACCGGGCTCCTCGCCGGGCATCAGCGGCGAACGGACCAGCAGTTCCGTGCGGCGCCGCGCACGGCGCGACTGCGCCCGGCGGATCTCCCGCACCAGCATGGCCAGCGTCCACGCACCGCCGAGGGCCAGCAGCACGGCGATCACGGCGGACCAGGGGCCGTACGCCGCGAGGGCGTACGCCTCGACCACCGCGTGCGGCGCGGGTGCGAACACATGCCCGCGCACGGCCTGCCAGGCGGCGGAGGCGCTGAACATCATGGAGAGGCCGAACGAGAGGAGCACCCCCGCCACGACGCACTGCCACACCCACAGGGCCACCACCGGCTCGCGCTCCGGCCACTGCGCCCGTGCCATCAGGCTGGGGGTCACGAGGGCGGCCAGTGCACCGAGCAGCAGCAGCACGAGGGAGACCAACATGCGGTCAGCCTATGAGCGCCGTGTGGTCGCGGGTATGGCTGCGCCCGGCAAGTGACGTACGCCACGGCCCATCCGGCATCCTGTCTCACAGGGTGAGCAGCATCGCGAACATGGCTATGCCCATCGTCAGCCGGCAGGCCAGTGCCACCTCCGGCTGCGCCTCCCGGCCCGGGCCGTCTCCCGGCGCCCCCGCCGTGGCCGCCACCGGGATCAGCCGGCCCGCCGACGTCAACACGTAGAACGCGTTGTACGCCAGCAGCAGCCCGGTCAGCAGGGGGATGCCCCCGGCGGACGCGGCGGCACCGTGCCCGGCGTGCCCGCCCCCGCCCGGTGCCATCGCCACCGCCATGTAGACCATCGCCAGCGAGCCGACGAGATGATGCAGATGGTGCTGAAGGTGGTGCCCGCCGCCCCGTATGAACCAGAGGGCGCGCAACGCCGCGCCGCCGAACAGCACCGCGTACACGGCCCAGGTCCAGGCCGGCGGTGTGAGCAGTGCGGCGGGCACCGCCATCGCGGCCATACCGAAGCCCATCGCCGCTTCCGCGCGCGCCGCTCTGCGCTCCTCCCCGGTCGCGCCGCGCGTACGCAGCAGGCAGTAGGCGCCCGCCACCCCGCACAACACCATCAGCAGCCAGCCGGACAGCGCCGGTCCGTGCACGGCGCACCTCCCCCTCAGGCGTACGACACCGGTGTCGCCCCATCGATGCCCGGATTCGGACCTCCTGTACCCGGCGCATTGAGGTGCAGGGGAGCGCGGACGGGCCCGCGGGGGGCGGTCCGGGCCGGGTTAGTCTCGTGCGGCACCGTCGGCAGCACAGAAAACGGAGAGCACCACCATGGACACGGCCCCGCCCCGGGACTCCGGACCGCTCACCTTCCGCGACGCGACCGAGGACGACGTGGCCGCACTCGTGCGGCTCATCGAATCCGCCTATCGCGGCGACTCGAGCCGCGCCGGGTGGACCACCGAGGCGAACATCCTCCAGGGGCAGCGGACGGACGCCGAGGGCGTCCGGGAGGTCGTGACCGCGGAGGCGGGCCGCCTGCTCGTGGTCGAACGCGACGGAACGCCGGTCGCCTGCTGTCAGCTCGAACACCGTGGCGAAGCGGCGTACTTCGGGATGTTCGCCGTGCGACCTGAGCTTCAGGGCGCGGGCCTCGGAAAGGCGATCATCGCCGAGGCCGAGCGCACGGTCGTGGAGAGCTGGGGTGTGCGGGAGATGCACATGACGGTGATCTCCGTGCGTGAGGAGCTGATCGCCTGGTACGAGCGCCGGGGCTACCGCCGTACGGGAAAGCTGACCCCCTTCCCGTACGGCGACGAGCGCTTCGGTGTTCCGCAGCGCGACGATCTCGCGTTCGAGCTGCTGATCAAGGACCTGAGCACCCCCTGACGCGCCCTACGCGGTGAAGCGGCCCGCGCGGCGGATCTCGGGGTAGTCCGTCGTCGCTCCGTCGAGGCCGAGCGCGCGCACCAGGCGGAGGTGGTCCTGCGTGTTCACCACCCAGCCGATCACCTTCAGACCCTCGCTGTGCGCCCGCTCGACGGTCTCCAGGGTGAGGCGGCGGATGTTCAGCGCGAGCGTGGCCGCGCCCACCGCCTTCGCCCGCTCCACCACGTCGACGCCCCAGCGGCTGGCGATGAGCGCCGTCCGTACGCCCGGGACCAGCTGCGCGATCTCGGCGACCGCCTCGTCGTGGAACGACGACACCTCGACCCGGCCGACGAGATCGCGCCTCAGCATCACCTCGGCGAGGGCCCGCGCCGCGGCGACGTCCTTGATCTCGGCCTGGAGCGGCGACGCGACGGCGTCGAGAACCTCCTCGAAGACCGGCACCCGCTCGCCCTGCCCGGCATCGAGCTCACGCAGCTCGACCAGTGTCTTCTCGGCGATCGGCCCCTTGCCGTCGGTCGTGCGGTCCACGGCGGCGTCGTGCATGACGACGAGCGCACCGTCCTTGCTCAGATGGAGGTCGAGCTCGATGGCGTCCATGCCGGCCTGTTCCGCGTGGGTGAAGGACCGCAGGGTGTTCTCCGGTTCGACACCCATGACCCCGCGATGGCCGATGGTGAGAAAAGTCAAGGCAATCTCGCTTCCGTCGACGACTCCCCGCGTGCGGCTCATACCCACGCGGCACTACGGCACTACGGCATGCGGAGCCTAATGGCCCGCCCCTCGGGAAGGACCGGCCGTGCACACTCGGCAACCGCGCCATGTCGCCGGGCATGCGGACCCCTCGGCGAGGCCGACGGAACCCGCGCCGCCCCGGCACGTCACAGGAAAAATAGCGGTTGCCCAGGGGGTCAACAGGATAATCTTCGGACCTCCACTTGTCCGAAGTGACCGCACACAGATACGGTTGCTTCACGCGAGGTTCTCCCGTGGAGGAAGTGTTATGACGGAAATTCTTGTGCACGACGTCACCGACGGCGCCATAGCGACTGCCCTGCGGGTGGTCGAGCACTCTGCCTGGCCCGCGCTCAAGGACGCCGTGGAGGAGATCCGTCCCTGGCAGTCGAAGGACGGTTCCATCGACTTCGGTGCCGAGCACGCGCCGTCGCCCGCGACGGCCGCCGCGACGCTCGACCGTGTGGTCAGCGCGATCGACGAGCTCTCCCCGCTGCTCCCGCACGACGCCGCGTACCACCGCGCCCTCGTCGCGGACCTGCGCCGCTGGGCCGCGGAAGGTTTCGGCGTGCCGGACTTCCTCGACTCGCTCCTGGCCTTCCAGCCGGCCAAGAGCCGGGCCGACGGTCTCCAGCACCTGGTCGTCTTCGCGATGTACACGCAGAACGGCAACCCGGACCGCAATCTCGAAGCGGTCGTGCTGCGGATGGTCTGGCCGGAATGGCTCGCCGAGCTCGAAGCCACGCGTTACGACAACCCGCTCTTCTGCGGCATCACCTTCGAGGACTTCACCTCGGGTTACGACACCAACTCTGCGGTCCTCTTCCCCGAGACCATCGCCGTGCGCGAGGCCCCCGAGCGCTTCAGCTGGGGCGGCATCTTCTGCGACCGCGAGGCCGCCCGCTTCCGCCGGGTCACCGAGGCGTCCGTCGACCTCCTGGGCGTCGAACTGCCCGAGGACATCCGCGAGATGATCGGCGACCAGGCCCGTTGCGAGCAGGCGTTCGTGCTCTGGGACATGGTCCACGACCGCACCCACAGCCACGGCGACCTGCCGTTCGACCCGTTCATGATCAAGCAGCGCCAGCCGTTCTGGATGTACGGCTTGGAGGAGCTGCGCTGCGACCTCACCGCCTTCAAGGAGGCCGTGAAGCTCGAGGCCGAGGGCAATGCCCACGGCCGCGACGTGCAGTTCGCGGTGCTCTTCGACCGGATGTTCCGCTTCCCCGTCACCGGCGAGCGCGTCCGCAACTACGACGGCCTCGGCGGCCAGCTCCTCTTCGCGTACCTGCACAAGCACGACGTGCTGCGCTGGACGGACAACACGCTGAAGATCGACTGGGAGCGGGCACCGCAGGTCACCAACCAGCTCTGCGGCGAGATCGAGAAGCTCTACCGGGACGGCATCGACCGCCCCAAGCTGGTCCACTGGTTCGCCGCGTACGACCTGGTGTCGACCTACCTCTCCCCGCACCCCGGCTCCCGCTGGGCCAAGGGGCCGGACGCCCTGGACCTCACGCAGCCGCCGCGCAAGCTCGTCGACGACGTGCTTCCGGACGAGTTTCCCCTGAGCATGTTCTATGAGGCACTCTCCAAGAAGCTGAAGAACGTGATCGCCTCCACCAAGGGGATCACCGCGGCCGATGCCGGGCAGGCAGCCGCGTGAGCGCTCGTCCCAAGGAGGCGGAGTCCATGACCGGAACGACGGGTAACGGCACCGGGAGCGCACTCGAAGGCGCGGTCATCGCGGTGGCGGGAGCGGCGGGACCGGCCGGCCGGGCCACGCTGATGAGGCTCGCCGAGGCCGGCGCGACCGTCGTCGCCTCCGACGCCAACCCCGAGCGTCTCGCCGAGGCCGTCGACGCCGCTCGCTACGCCCACGGCGGCGCGACCGTCACCGGCGACACCGTCGATCTGCTCGACCTGGCGGCCGCCAGGGAATGGGCGGACAAGACGGAGAAGGAATTCGGCCGCATCGACGGCCTGGTGCACCTCGTCGGCGGGTGGCGCGGCAGCCGTAGCTTCGCCGAGACCGACCTCGCCGACTGGGACCTGCTGGAGAAGCTGCTGATCCGTACGGTCCAGTCCACCTCGCTGGCCTTCGAGCAGGGCCTCCAGCGCAGTGACCGGGGCCGCTACCTGCTCATCAGCGCGGCGGGAGCGAGCGCGCCCACCGCGGGCAACGCCGCCTACTCCGCCTCCAAGGCGGCGGCCGAGGCGTGGACGCTCGCGCTCGCCGACGCCTTCCGCAAGGCGGGGGGCGACGAAGGTCCGAAGGCCGCGGCTGCGATCCTGGTCGTCAAGGCGCTGGTGCACGACGCGATGCGTGCCGAGCGTCCGAACGCGAAGTTCGCGGGCTTCACCGACGTCAAGGAGCTGGCCGAGGCCATCGCCGGCGTCTGGGACCTGCCCGCCGGAGAAGTGAACGGAAAACGCCTGTGGCTGACCCCGCAACCGTGAAGACCGACGCGCGTCGTCACCACGATCCGCAGGTACGCGGCTTCGCCAGTGACAACTACGCGGGCGCACACCCCGAGATCCTCGCCGCCCTCGCCCTCGCCAACGGCGGCCACCAGGTCGCCTACGGTGAGGACGACTACACCGAGCACCTCCAGCGGGTCGTGCACAGCCACTTCGGTTCCAGCTCGGAAGCCTTCCCGGTCTTCAACGGCACCGGCGCCAACGTTCTCGCCCTCCAGGCGCTGACCGACCGCTGGGGCGCCGTCATCTGCGCCGAGTCCGCGCACATCAACGTGGACGAGGGAGGCGCGCCGGAGCGCATGGGCGGCCTCAAGCTGCTCACCGTGCCGACGCCCGACGGCAAGCTGACGCCCGAGCTCATCGACCGCCAGGCATACGGCTGGGACGACGAGCACCGGGCGATGCCGCAGGTCGTGTCGATCACCCAGAACACCGAACTGGGCACCGTCTACACCCCCGACGAGATCCGCGCCATCTGCGACCACGCCCACGGGCACGGCATGAAGGTGCACCTCGACGGGGCCCGGATATCCAACGCCGCCGCGTCGCTGGACGTGCCCATGCGTACGTTCACCAACACGGTCGGCGTCGACGTCCTCTCCTTCGGGGGGACGAAGAACGGCGCGATCTTCGGCGAGGCGGTCATCGTCCTCGACCCGGACGCGGTCCGCGCGATGAAGCACCTGCGCAAGCTGTCGATGCAGCTCGCCTCCAAGATGCGTTTCGTGTCGGTCCAGCTGGAGGCGCTGCTGTCGCGTGACCTGTGGCTGCGCAACGCCCGCCACGCCAACGCCATGGCGCAGCGGCTCGCCGAAGGCGTCCGCGGCGTGGACGGCGTGGAGATCCTGCACCCCGTGCAGGCCAACGCCGTGTTCGCGCGGCTGCCGCACGCGGTGAGCGAACGGCTGCAGAAGCGCTTCCGTTTCTACTTCTGGGACGAGTCGGCCGGGGACGTCCGCTGGATGTGCTCCTTCGACACGGCGGAGGAAGACGTCGACGCCTTCGTGCAGGCGCTCAAGGAGGAAATGGCGAAGTAGTTTTCGCATACCTATGCGGTCGACCGGAAAAGCCACTGGCTTCCGGTCGACCGCTTTCCTATGCTCCCGTGGTCATGCCCCGTGGTCATGCAGCTCACTCAGAGCCGCGTGCGAGCGCCCTGGCGCCAGTTCGCCCCCATGACGATCGGCGAGCTCGACGCCGCGGGCGCCGAACTCGCCGAATCGCTGGAGAAACTGGGCCCCGGGGCGCGGGTCACCGTCCACGCCCCCGGCTGACGCCCGGGTCGGGGGCGTCAGCGACCGCGTCAGCCCTGCTCGCGCACCTCGGCGGGCGTCGGGGCCGTACCGCCGAGATGGGCCGGAACCCACCACGTGTCACTGGCGTCCTTGGGACGCACGGGATAGGCGCGCTGCGCGGCTTCGAGGAGCTCCTGCACCCGGTCCCGCAGCCGCCGGGTGATCGCACCCGCGTACTGGTCGGTGGGGGCCTCCATCGGCTCGCCCACCCGGATGGTGACCGGGATGTGGCTGCGCCCGAAGTTACGGGGCCGCCCCTTCGTCCAGATCCGCTGAGTGCCCCACAGCGCCATCGGGATCAGCGGTACGCCGGCCTCCTGGGCCAGACGTGCCGCACCCGACTTGAAGCTCTTCAGCGTGAACGACTGCGAGATCGTCGCTTCGGGGAACACCCCGATGATCTCGCCGGACCGCAGCGACGCGAGCGCGTGCGCATACGCGTCCTCGCCCTGGTTGCGGTCGACGGGGATGTGCTTCATTCCCCGCATCAGCGGGCCGGAGATCTTGTGCCGGAAGACCGATTCCTTTGCCATGAAGCGCACCAGTCGCTTCTGTGGCAGAGCGCCCAAGCCGGTGAAGATGAAGTCCAGGTAGCTGATGTGGTTGCTGACCAGAACCGCACCGCCGGTCTTCGGGATGTGCTCCGAACCCTGAGTGTCGATCTTCAGGTCGAGCGCCTTGAACAGGGTGAGAGCGGCGCCGATGACCGGCCGATAGACGAGTTCTGCCATCTGGAGAAGACCCTTCTTCAGTGCCTGGGGAGGTTCTCCCGGCGGAAGTTACGCAGCCGTAGGTTTTCGGCATTGGGCCGATCGTGCCCCATGCGCGACGCCGTGGCCAGCCCCGGCGGGGACGGGGCGCGAGATTCTCATCACGTGGAACCTCCGGGAATGTCTCACTGCCGCTCGGTGCTGACCCTTTGCGATGAGCTCTGACAGGAGGCCGACGGTGGACGGGCAGACACGTGCCGACAGGCTGGACGCGGCCCAACTCGGCGTGGAATTGGGGGAGCGGGCCACGCTCGTGCAGTTCTCCAGCGCATTCTGCCAGCCCTGCCGCGCAACCCGCCGCACCCTCGCCGAGGTGGCCGGCATGATCGAAGGTGTCGCGCACGTCGAAATCGACGCCGAGGCACATCTCACTCTGGTGCGCCGGCTGGACATCACGAAGACGCCGACCGTCCTGGTCCTGGACGCGGACGGCAGGATCGTCCGCCGCGCCGCGGGCCAGCCACGCACGGTGGATGTCGTCGCGGCTCTGGGGCAGGCGATGTGACGGACCGTGATGCATCTCCCACATCGCGGAACGCACTTGACTGCACCCGCCACGCATCGTCAGTCTGACGCTATGCCGCCAGAACTCCTTCTCTTCGGCCGGGCCCATGTCGACCTGGCCCGCAACGCGAGTGCGCGCTGTCCGGGTGTCTGAGCACCCACGGCCCGGTACGCACTCCCAGCAGAAGGACAGTTCCATGACGGCTTCGCCCGAGCTCGAAAGCCCCCTCACCGCCTCGCCCGACCTCCTCCGCTCCGTCTTCCGGCAGCACGCCGCAGGCGTGGCCGTGATCACCGCGGCCGGCCGGGCCCCGGTCGGGTTCACCGCGACCTCCCTGAACTCCGTCGCCGCGGAGCCGCCGCTGATCTCCTTCGGCGTGGGGACCTCGTCCTCCAGCTGGCCGGTCCTCGCCGAGGCCGAGCACATCGGTGTCCACATACTCGGGGAGCATCAGCAGGAACTGGCCGCCACATTCGCGCGCAGCGGCGCCGACCGTTTCGGCCCGTCCACCGACTGGCGTAGTGGGCCCGAAGGTGTGCCGGTACTGGGCGGAGTCCTCGCCTGGCTGGTGTGCCGTGTCGTGGCCCGGGTCCCGGCGGGGGACCACCGCATCGTCATCGCCCAGGCCGTGGTCGGCGACCCGGCAGGAGGCGGCCGGCCGCTCGTCTACCACCAGGGCCGCTTCACCGCCCTGCGAGACTGATCCCGCCCAAGGCGCGGCAGGGCTTCGGGGCGTTGGGCAGATCACAGTCCAAGCGCTTGCTTATGCGTGAAGCACTGGGTGTACTGATTAGTAATATTCAGGTCGGAGCGTCGGTCGCTACGACCGGAAACCGCCCCATCAGGCGCCTATGCTGCGAGCAACAAGGCAGCCCGGAAATGACGATGCAGTAGGAGAGCCGGCGTGAGCTTGAGGATCGTTGTCTGTGTGAAGTACGTGCCCGACGCGACTGGTGATCGGCATTTCGCTGATGACCTGACGGTGGATCGTGAGGATGTGGACGGT
>NZ_JBHXQO010000102.1:0-11598 GCF_042717135.1 Streptomyces sp. NPDC058620 | reverse complement strand
GATGATGACGAGGCACCCGGTGCCGGAGCGGCTGCGGCGGGCGCCGGAGCGGCCGGAGCCGGAGCGGCGGGAGCCGGAGCGGCGGGAGCCGGAGCGGCGGGAGCCGGAGCGGCGGGAGCCGGAGCGGCGGGGGCCGGGGCAGCCGCCGGGGCGGCACCCGCGGCACCGATGACGGCTAGCTTCGCGCCGACCTCGGCGGTCTCGTCCTCGGCGACGACGATCTCCAGCAGCACACCGGAAACCGGGGCCGGGATCTCGGTGTCGACCTTGTCCGTGGAGACCTCGAGCAGCGGCTCGTCCTCCGTGACCTCCTCGCCGACCTGCTTCAGCCAGCGGGTGACGGTGCCCTCGGTGACGCTCTCACCGAGCGCCGGGAGGGTGACGTCGGTGCCGGAGGCGGCAGCCGCCGGTGCGGCGGCGGGAGCCTCGGCGGCCGGGGCCGGAGCCGCGGGAGCCTCGGCGGCCGGGGCCGCGGGGGCTTCGGCGGCCGGAGCCGGTGCGGCAACCTCGGCCGCGGGGGCCTCGGCGGCCGGAGCCTCGGCTGCGGGCGCGCCCGAACCGTCGTCGATGACGGCCAGCTCGGCGCCGACCTCGACGGTCTCGTCCTCGGCGACCTTGATGGAGGCGAGGATGCCGGAGGCGGGAGCCGGGATCTCGGTGTCGACCTTGTCGGTCGAGACCTCGAGCAGCGGCTCGTCGGCCTCGACGCGCTCGCCCTCGGCCTTCAGCCAGCGGGTGACAGTGCCCTCGGTGACGCTCTCGCCGAGCGCCGGAAGGGTTACGGAAACCGACATGGTTTCAGTTGCTCCTAACGATGGGATCTCCCCTGCTCGAGCGGAGTCGAGAGCTTGGGGAAGTGCGGAAGTCGGTCGTCGCGCCCGTTCGACTGGTCAGTCGTGGGAGTGGAGGGGCTTCCCGGCCAGGGCCAGGTGAGCCTCGCCGAGCGCCTCGCTCTGCGTCGGGTGGGCGTGGATGAGCTGCGCGACCTCGGCGGGCAGCGCCTCCCAGTTGTAGATCAGCTGGGCTTCGCCGACCTGCTCGCCCATACGGTCACCGACCATGTGGACGCCGACCACGGCACCGTCCTTGACCTGGACGAGCTTGATCTCGCCCGCGGTCTTCAGGATCTTGCTCTTGCCGTTGCCCGCGAGGTTGTACTTGAGGGCGACGACCTTGTCCGCACCGTAGATCTCCTTGGCCTTGGCCTCGGTGATGCCGACGGAGGCGACCTCGGGGTGGCAGTACGTCACCTTCGGCACACCGTCGTAGTCGATCGGCACGGTCTTGAGACCGGCCAGCCGCTCCGCCACCAGGATGCCCTCGGCGAAGCCGACGTGCGCCAGCTGGAGGGTCGGGGCCAGGTCGCCCACGGCCGAGATGGTCGGGACGTTGGTCTGCATGTACTCGTCGACGAGGACGTAACCGCGGTCCATCGCGACGCCGGCCTCCTCGTAGCCCAGGCCCTGCGAGACCGGACCGCGGCCGATGGCGACCAGAAGCACCTCGGCCTCGAAGGTCTTGCCGTCGGCGAGGGTCACGCGGACGCCGTCCTGCGTGTACTCGGCCTTGTCGAAGAACGTGCCGAGGTTGAACTTGATGCCACGCTTGCGGAACGCGCGCTCAAGGATCTTCGAGCTGTTCTCGTCCTCGACCGGGACCAGGTGCTTCAGGCCCTCGATGATGGTGACGTCGGTACCGAAGGACTTCCACGCCGAGGCGAACTCGACGCCGATCACGCCGCCGCCCAGGATGATCGCGGACTTCGGTACGCGGTCGAGCTTCAGCGCGTGGTCCGAGGAGATGACGCGGTTGCCGTCGATCTCCAGGCCCGGCAGCGACTTCGGCACGGAGCCGGTCGCCAGCAGGACGTGGCGGCCCGTGATGCGCTCGCCGTTCACGTCCACGGAGGTGGGGGAGGAGAGCCGCCCCTCACCCTCGATGTAGTGCACCTTGCGCGAGGCGATGAGTCCCTGCAGACCCTTGTACAGGCCCGAGATCACCTCGTCCTTGTACTTGTGGACGGCCTCGATGTCGATGCCCTCGAAGGTGGCCTTCACGCCGAACTGACCGGCCTCGCGGGCCTGGTCGGCGATCTCGCCGGCGTGCAGCAGCGCCTTCGTGGGAATGCAGCCGTTGTGCAGGCAGGTGCCGCCGACCTTGCCCTTCTCGATCAGGGCGACTTCCAGACCCAGCTGCGCTCCGCGCAGGGCCGCGGCGTACCCGCCGCTACCACCGCCGAGGATCACTAGGTCGAAAACGGTGCTGGCGTCGTTCGCCACGTCACGTCCTCCATGCATGTGCGCCGTATGCCGGGCCCCGTCGCTGGGGTGTGACCGGCCGGTCGGCTGGTGTTCGGCCGCTTTTGTTATTCGGCCCTGTGGTGGGGGCCCTGTCCTGCCGAGAACCCATCTTCGCACTTGTTGACGGTGGGCGGGACGCGGGGCCCGGGTCGGAGGCGGATGATCTACCGACTCGGGGGGTTACTGCTGTGTACATACATACGGATTTCGTCGTGGGTGAGATCCGTACGAGGCACGTGGGCGGCCGTGCGCGGCCATGGACATGAACGCGTACGGCCCCGGACGTATGCCCGGGGCCGAGGTCACGCGGAAGCGGCTCAGCCGAGGTCGCCGGCGGCGGTGCGCTCCGCCAGGCCGACCAGGGTGCGGACCGCGGATCCGGTGCCGCCCTTGGGCGTGTAGCCGTAGGGCGCGCCCTCGTGGAAGGCCGGGCCCGCGATGTCCAGGTGCGCCCAGGCGATGCCCTCGCCCACGAACTCCTGGAGGAAGAGACCGGCCACCAGGCCGCCGCCCATCCGCTCGCCCATGTTGGCGATGTCGGCGGTCGGGGACTCCATGCCCTTGCGCAGGTCGGCGGGGAGCGGCATCGGCCAGGAAGCCTCGCCGACCTCCTCGGCGATCTCGTGGATGGAGGTACGGAAGGCGTCGTCGTTCGCCATGATGCCGAAGGTGCGGTTGCCCAGGGCGAGCACCATCGCGCCGGTCAGCGTGGCGACGTCGACAATCGCGTCCGGGTTCTCCTCGGAGGCGCGGGTCAGCGCGTCGGCGAGGACGAGCCGGCCCTCGGCGTCCGTGTTGAGGACCTCGACGGTCTTGCCGCTGTACATGCGCAGCACGTCACCCGGGCGGGTGGCGTTGCCGGAGGGCATGTTCTCGGCGAGCGCGAGCCAGCCGGTGACGTTGACCCGGAGGCCGAGACGGGCGGCGGCGACGACGGCCGCGAACACGGCGGCGGCGCCGCTCATGTCGCACTTCATCGTCTCGTTGTGGCCGGCCGGCTTGAGCGAGATGCCGCCCGAGTCGTAGGTGATGCCCTTGCCCACGAGGGCCAGGGTCTTCTCCGCCTTGGGGTGCGTGTAGGCGAGCTTCACCAGACGGGGGCCGTGGGTCGAGCCCTGGCCGACGCCGAGCAGACCGCCGAAGCCGCCCTTCACGAGCGCCTTCTCGTCGAGGACCTGCACCTTGATGCCGTGCTCCTTGCCCGCGGCGGCGGCCACGGCGGCGAAGGACTCGGGGTACAGGTCGTTCGGCGGGGTGTTGACCAGGTCGCGGGCGCGGTTGATCTCCTCGACGATCGCGATGGCGCGCTCGGCCGCGGCCTTGAACGCCTTATCGCGCGGCTTGGTGCCGAGCAGTGCCACCTCGGCGAGCGGCAGCTTCGGGCCCTTGTTCTTCGCGCCCTTGGGGGCGAGCGAGTTCTCGCCGCCCTGGTAGGCGGTGAAGGCGTACGCGCCCAGGAGCGCGCCTTCGGCGACGGCACCGGCGTCCTCGACGGACGCCACGGGCAGCGCGAAGCCGGCCTTCTTCGAACCGGCCAGGGCGCGGGCGGCGGAGCCCGCGGCCCGGCGCAGCGTCTCGGCGTCGTACGCGTCGTCCTTGTCCGGGACCGTGCCGAGCCCGACCGCGATGACGACCGGGGCCTTGAGACCGGACGGCGCGGGAAGCTTGGTCACTTCGCCCTCGGCACCGGAGGCACCCAGGGTCTCCAGGACGGTGGCGAGCTTTCCGTCGAACGCCTTGTCCACGGCCTCGGCGCCCGGCGCGAGGACCAGGTCCCCAGACTTGGAACCAGCGCCCTTGGCGACGCCGACCACGAGTGCGTCGGCGCGCAGCGTCGCCGCACCGGCAGTGCTGAGAGTGAGAGCAGTCACGGTGGTGAAATCTCGCTTCCGTTGAGTTCAGTTGTCGGTCGAGGGGTGGGCCGACCGTGCCCGGCGCATCGTGGACGGCGCCGCAATGTGCCGGGAATGAGCCTACGCGCGCCTTTCCTGTTGCCTCACAGCGGCGGGCCGTCCCCGGCCCCGACCGGGTGTACGCCTCCCGCCGGTGGCCGGGTCCGGCGGGAAGGGGCAGCGCCAGTAGGGTCGTTGCCGGTGGGGGAGCGAGCGGGGGAGAGAACGATGCGGTGGCAGGGTCGGGTTCGGGGTACGGGGCCGTGGACATCGCTGTCCGCCGCCGTACCGATTCTGTTGGTTCTGCTCACCGCCTGCACCTCGGGACCGCCGGCCGCCGCCCCGGCCGCTGGGAAGAGCCCGGGGGCCTACTGGCGCCCGGAACCCGGCATCGACTGGCAGTGGCAGCTCTCCGGCCGGCTGGACCCCTCGGTGGACGCGCCGGTCTACGACATCGACGGCTTCGAGAACGGCGCGGCGGAGGTGGCGGAGCTGCACCGCCGGGACCGCAAGGTCATCTGCTACCTCTCCACCGGCGCCTGGGAGGAGTTCCGCCCGGACGCCGGGAAGTTCCCCGCGTCGGTGCTCGGCAAGGGCAACGGCTGGAAGGGCGAGCGCTGGCTGGACATCCGCCGCACCGACGTCCTGGAGCCGCTGATGGACGCGCGGATCGCGATGTGCGCCAAGAAGGGCTTCGACGCGGTGGAGCCGGACAACATGGACGCCTACCTCAACCCGTCCGGCTTCCCCCTCACCGCGGACGACCAGCTGCGCTACAACCGGCTGATCGCCCGCCTCGCCCACGCGCACGGACTGGCCGTCGGCCTGAAGAACGACCTGGACCAGATCCCGCAGCTGGAGCCGGACTTCGACTTCGCGGTCAACGAGCAGTGCGCCCAGTACGAGGAGTGTGACGCCGTCACCCCGTTCATCGAGGCGGGCAAGGCGGTTTTCCACGCGGAGTACGAGCTGGAGCCGGCCGAGTACTGCGCCGCGTCACGGCGGCTGAAGCTGAGCTCCCTGCGCAAGGAGTACGCACTCGACCCCTGGCGCAGGACCTGCCCCGCCGGCGACTAGGGCGTGTTGCGAAGGTGCTGACCGTGCCGCACAACGATGTCTGATTTCCGCGAGCAGGACGCGTCGTTGCTGATCATGCTGGCGGCATGACGATGTCATCCACTACAGACTCAGTGACAGTGCTCACCGGCATGTATGCAGCTGAGGCGGAGTACCTGGCGGCCGGAGGCCCTGGCGAGGCTTCGTTCGACTTGCTCGCCTCCTTCTTCGCGCCGAATGTCGAGTTACATCAAGCGGATGCTCTGCCATACGGAGGTACTTGGCGTGGGCACAACGGAATGACGCAGTTCTTCCTTGCGATGGGACAGGTCTGGGAGACGTTCGACATGGTGGAGCAGGAGTTTCTCGCCACCGGTGAGACCGCGGTCGTGCTGACTCAGGTCCGTGCTCGCGTTCGTGCGACTGGCCGTGAACTCAGCTTCCCGATCCTGCAAACGATCACGGTCAAGGACGGGCAGATCACCGAGGTCCGTCCGTTCTACTGGGACACTCAAGCTATCGCCGACGCCTGCGCCGCGTCCGCGCCGACAGACTGAGAACGCCTGCAAACCCGCTGGTCACAACCACTCGTTAAGGACTGTGACGAATACAGTCGCCTCGTAGCGGACGGCAAGTCTGTCGTACCTCGTCGCCACGGCCCTGTGGCGCTTGAGACGGTTGATTCCGCACTCCACGGCATGCCGCTCGCGGTAGTCGGTCGTGTCGAACTTCGGTGGCAGGCCGCCCCGGGAGCCGAGCGTCTGGCGGTCGCGAACCCGGTCCGAGGGCACTGGGATCGTCGCCTTGATCCCGCGTCTGCGCAGGTAGGCCCGGTTCTGGAGATCCCCTTTCACCGCCCCGGCGGCGTGTTGGTGGGCCCGGCAGACCGTGGAGTCATCCGGACCGGCGGACGGCCCGACTTGATGCCCGAAGGCGACAACAGCTCCAGCCGGGCCCACTGGCCGTTCGTCAGATCCCCACGTCCCACAGGATGTGATCATCCATGACCAAGATCCACTTTCGCAGCAGACCCTAGGCGACCCCGGAAGCGTCCTGGGACCGTCGCACGACGGCCGCCCCGCGCAGTGCGACGGCGCACCAGCCGGTCACCAGGAGCAGCGCGGCCGCGGCCAGGCCCGCGACTTCGAGGGGCTCCGGCCGCCAGCCCAGGGACAGCCGGGTGCCGATCATGACGGTGCCGAGGAGGACCTCCGACGGGGAGTAGACCGGCACCTCGGCCGCCACGAACCGCAGGATGGCGCCCAGCCCCAGGCCGATCACGGCCCAGGCGAGCAGATAGGGCCAGAGCGCTCCCGGCGCGGCGGGCGGCAGGCCGTACTCCTCCGGGCCGATGCGGAACAGGGCGCCCAACCACCCCAGCGTCACTCCGGCGGCGGTGACGAGCGCCGCCCACAGCGCATGGCGCCACAGCGGGCCGGACCGCACTCGCTCGTCCTCGTGCTCGTCCTGGGTGTCGACGGGGTACATGGTCTCAGGAAGATCCATCACACCCGTTGAGACGCTCACCGGCCGCCGAAAGTTGCGACGCGGACGGTGTCGCGAGCATGCCGGGGTCAGCGTCAGTGCTGTGGGGCACGGGGCGGCCGCCGTAGATCGGCAGCGTCCAGGGCTCGTCGGCGTCTGTATGGAGCGCATCGGCTGCGGCATAGAGGTCGCTGACGGCGGTTGATCGAGTGGGCGATGCCCGCTGCGTACTCGGCGATGTCGTTTTCCCGAGCCTCGGACATGAACGCAGTGAGCCAGGTGTGGTCGTCCCGGATCTCGGACTCAGCCACGGCGCGAAAGTGCAGGTAGATGCTCTACGACGAATCCCTCAGCTCTCTGGCCGTTCGGCCTGACAGGTGGGTCGTTCCAGGGGTGTCCGTCTAGAACGCCAGCACCACCAGGGCGGCCGTCGCGGCCGTCTCCTCCAGCGCGCCGAACACGTCCCCCGTCACCCCGCCGAAGCGCCGTACACAGTGCCGCAGCAGCAGGTGGGCGGCGCCCAGCGCGACCAGCACGGCCAGGGCGTGGTGCACGGCACCGTAACCGCCCAGCAGGGCGCCCGTGCCCGCACAAGCCGCGATGGCAAGGACGGTCACGATCACCGCACCGCCGAGCGGGACCGTGCCCGCCACCGCCGCTCCCAGGCCCTCGGGCCGGGCCGGAGGGACGCCCTGACGGGAGGCCAGGGTGAGCGCCAGCCGGGCGGCGACGGCGGCCACGACCGTGCCCGCGGCGCCGTGCGCCCAGCCCTGCCCGTACAGCTCGAAGAGGACGGCGACCTGCGCCAGCAGGACGAAGAGCAGCGTGATGACACCGAACGGGCCAATGTCCGACTGCTTCATGACGCGCAGTGCTTCCTCGGCGGGCTTCGCGCTGCCGAGACCGTCCGCGGTGTCCGCGAGGCCGTCCAGATGCAGTCCCCGGGTGAGGGCCGCGGGTATTGCGGCGGAGGCGACCGCAGCGAGCAGGGGCCCCGATCCCAGCAGCAGTGACAGGGTGCCGGGCACGGCCGCCAGCAGGCCCACGAGAAGCCCGGCGAGCGGGGCGATGAGCATGCCGGCGCGGGCGGTCTCGCGGTCCCAGCGGGTCACGCGGACGGGGAGCGCGGTGAGGGTGCCGAAGGCGAAACGCAGGCCGTGGCTGTTCAGGGAGGTCACCGCGCGCAGGCTAGCGGGTGTCCGTCACCGATAGATTGGCCGAACCGCCTCAAAGGCGCGCAAAGTGACGTATCGGGAGTGGGTGGCATGGGTCACTGGTGGCACCAGAACATCGTCGAGCCGGGCAAGCTGCCGATGCTCCTCGCCCTGAGCGCCTTCGTGCTGACGTTCGCCGTCACTCGCATGATCACGCGGATGATCCGGGCCGGGAAGGGCCCCTTCCGCAACGTCACGCCCGGCGGTGTCCACATTCACCACGTGGTGCCGGGGGTGGTGCTCACCGTGCTCGGCGGCTTCGGCGCGGTGGCCAGCGGCCGCGACGGTGTCGGAGCCGCGATCTGCGCGGTGATCTTCGGAGTGGGCGCCGGTCTGGTGCTCGACGAGTTCGCGCTGATCCTGCACCTGGACGACGTGTACTGGACCGAACAGGGCCGGCAGAGCGTGGAGGCCGTCGTCCTCACCGCCTCGCTCGTGGGGCTCTTCCTGGCCGGTTTCTCTCCGCTCGGGGTCGACGAGATGAGCGACGACGAGCAGCAGGACCGGCTGAGCATCGTCCTGACGCTCGTCGTCAACTTCGCCTTCGTGCTGGTCGCCCTGTTCAAGGGCAAGGCCCGCATGGCGGTCCTCGGCGCGCTGATCCCGTTCGTCGCCCTGGTCGGCGCGGTACGGCTGGCCCGGCCGACCTCGCCATGGGCGAAGCGCTTCTACCGGAACAGACACCGGGCCAGGTCCACGGCGGTGCTGCGCGCCTACCACCACGACCTGCGCTGGGCCGGTCCGCGCCGCAAGTTCCAGGACCTGATCGGCGGCGCCCCCGACCGGGTCCCGCTCCCCACCCGCAAACCCTGACCGCCGGAGGCCGTCAGGCGGTAGCCGAGTCCGCCTCCGCGGCCTTCTCGCCCGCTGCCCCGGTGCCCTCGACCGACTCGGTGTCCTCGGTGTCCTGGGTGTCTTCGACCTTCTCCGGTGCGCGCTCCGGCAGTTCCGCCGCCAGCGCCGCCGCGGCCTGCACCAGGGGAAGCGCGAGAAGCGCCCCGCTGCCCCCGCCCACGGTCACCCCGTGATCGAGCAGCGGCGTGAGCGCCATCCGGTCCAGCGCCTTGGCCTGCGCCGGCTCGCCGCTCGCCTGCCCCGCCAGCCACCAGTCCGGCGCCCGGAAAGCGGCCCGCTGCGCCACCAGGGCGCAGGCCGCCCCGACCACACCGTCCAGGATCACCGGCATCCGGCGGACCGCGCTCTGCAGCAGGAAGCCCGTCATCGCCGCCAGATCGGCGCCGCCGACCGCGGCCAGCAGCTCCAGCTGGTCGCCCAGCACAGGCCGTGCCCGGCGCAGCGCATCGCGGATCGCGGCGCACTTGCGCATCCACGCCAGATCGTCGATCCCGGCGCCGCCACGGCCGGTGACCACCGAGGCGTCCGTGCCGCACAGGGCCGCGACCAGGGTGGCGGCCGCCGTGGTCCCGCCGACGCTCAGATCACCGAGCACCACCAGGTCCGTGCCGGAGTCGGCCTCCTCGTCGGCGATCGCCATGCCCAGCCGTACGGCCTGCTCGGCCTCCTCGGCCGTCAGCGCGTCCTCGATGTCGATGCGCCCGCTGCCGCGCCGCACCCGGTGCCGTACGACGGACTCGGGCAGCAGCTCAGGATCGCAGTCCAGGCCGGCGTCGATGATCCGTACGGGGACCGAGAAGCGGCGGGCCAGGACGGCGACGGGGCTCGCGCCGTCCAGCGTGTCCCGCACGAGCTCGTACGTGGTGCCAGCGGCGCGGCCGGAGACATCGAGTGCCGCCACCCCGTGATCCGCGGCGAAGACCACCACGCGCGGCTGGTCGACCGGCCTGACAGGTACGGCCTGCTGGGCGGCCGAGAGCCATTCCCCCAGCTCGTCGAGGCGTCCGAGCGCACCGGGCGGCACGATCAGCCGCTCGCGTCGTTCCTCGGCATCGCGCCGTACGCCGCCGTCGGGGCGTTCGATCAGGTCGGAGAAGTCGTCCAGATTCACGGGGGTCTGCCTCGCGGGGTCGGTACGTGATGGCCGGGAACCCGGCGGCGGGCTCCCGGACGGAACAGTACCCGGCAGCGTTCTGACGCCCCATCAGGCGACCGTCCGGGAAACGCCCGTACGACCGCCCGAGCGCGGCTCACCCCCGCAGCACCAGCGCCTGCCCCGCCACCACCATCAGCACGTGCTCGCACTCCGCGGCGAACGCGGCGTTCAGCCGCCCCAGCTCGTCCCGGAAGCGCCGCCCGGCAGCCGTCGCCGGGACCACCCCGGACCCCACCTCGTTCGTCACCGCCACCACGGTCCGCCGGGTCCCGCGCACCGCGCGCACCAGCTCCGCGACCCGCGCCCGCAACGCCTCCTCACCGCTCCCGGCCCACGTCGCGTCGTCCCAGGCCCCCACCCGGTCCATCGCGTCGGTCAGCCACAGCGACAGACAGTCGATCAGCAGCGGGGGACCGTCCGCCGCCAGCAGCTCCGCCAGTTCGCAGGTCTCCTCCGTGCGCCACGCGGCGGGCCTGCGGTCCCGGTGCACCCCGACCCGTACCGCCCATTCCGCGTCCCCGTCCCGGCGTCCGCCGGTCGCCACGTACACCACCTCGGGGAAGGTCTCCAGCCGCTGTTCGGCCTCCAGCGACTTCCCCGACCGGGCGCCACCGGTCACCAGCGTGCGCCGCGGCACATCGGGCACGGCGTGGTACTCGCCCACCACCAGCGTCGTCCCGTCCGGCACGGTGCGTGCCCCGGCCGCCGCGAGCCGCCGGTCCAACGCGTCGCCGGGCGGTGCGTCGTGGTCCAGATGGACGGCGATCACCTCGGTCGCCGGCCCGATCGCCTCGACCGCGCGCAGCCGGGCCACCGCGTCGGGGCGCCCGATCACATCGCCCACCACCATGTCGTACGGCTCCGTAGCCCGGTCGGCGAGACCGCTGGGAGCGGCCCCCGGCGGCAGGTACAACAAGCACTCGCCCTCCGGTGACGTCACCTCGTATCCGGTCCCCGGCGCGTCCATCGGCACCGCCCGCACCCGGTGGCCGCTGATCAGCGTCAGCACCTGGCCGTCCGGCACCCGGCCGGCCGGCGGCAGCCCGGCGGGCAGTTCGAGGGCGGGCCCGTCATGGGGATGGGTCAGCAGCACCTGCCGTACGGCGGTGAGCGAATGCCCCGCACGGGCGGCGGCGAACACCGCCCCCGGGGTGAGATCGAGCAGCAGCGCGTCGTCGACCAGGAGCGCGGTCGCGGCACGCGCGCGCGCACCGCGGGCCGAGGCGCAGATGGCGCAGGGACATTCGGGCCGCGGCAGCCCGTCGGGGGCTCCGGTGCCGAGCAGAGTCAGTTCCACGTACTGATCCTCCCGTGTCCGGGCACCCCGTGCGCGCCCGGGCGAGGTACTAGGCTCTGGGCAGCAACGTGACCCAGGAGGCGGACATGGCGTGGACGTGGCGGTTCGAGAAGTCCGACGGTACGGAGACGGAGCCGGCGCTGACGCCGGACGAGTTCACGACCCAGGGCGATGCGGAGTCCTGGATCGGTGAGTTCTGGAAGGAGCTTCTGGAGGGCGGGGCGGAACAGGTCACGCTCTTCGAGGACGCGACGAAGATCTACGGCCCCATGAGCCTCTCGGCCGACCAGGGCTGACGCTCCGTCCCCGTACCCGGCCGCCGGACAGGCCCGTGCACCGGGCC
>NZ_JBHXQO010000101.1:0-11839 GCF_042717135.1 Streptomyces sp. NPDC058620 | reverse complement strand
CAGCAGACCGCCACCATCGCCAGCAGCGTGCGAATGTGAACACGACGGCCAAACCTCGGCCCTCGACGCGCACCACCAACCATGCACGAGCTCGTAAGGCTCGTCCCGTAAATGATCTCTGCCTGGTGTGGACGTGGGCGGTGACGAGTCCGACCGCGTGCCTGTCCGGCGAGGTTCAGGTTGTGCAGGCGGGCGATTCCGAGCATGGCGTGGTGGACGCCATCGCCCTTGAGACGGCAGTCGCGGAGGATCTTCCAGGTCTTCATGCGGGCGAAGACGTGCTCGACGCGGGCGCGGACCTGTTTGTGGGACTTGTTGTGGGCCTGTTTCCAGTCGGGTAGCTCTTCGCCTTTGCGGCGGCGGTGGGGCTTCACGAGCCCGGTGCCCGGATAGCCGCCGTCGGCGATCGTCATGGTGTTGCCGACGGCGGCCTTCGCACCGGACTCCTCCCATGCCTTGCAGTCGTTGCGGTTGCCGGGCAGGGGCCGGCCGACCAGGACGACGAGCCGGGTGTCGGCGTCGATGACGACCTGGTAGTTGGTGGAGTACCGGTAGTTCTAATAGGTCATCGGTGAACCCAGGCGCGTGAGTGCAAGGGCCACCAGGCGAGGTCGAAGCTTGCCGCCGTTTTGGGACTGGATCCCTCTGCTCAGACCGGCCCTGCCTCGCCTGTGCCCTGCCGGGCGGAGACCTTCGGTAGTTCCGGGGCCTTGACCTCTCGTCAAAGACCGGTCCCGCCCGGCAGACGCTCGAACCACCAGCTTTCATGTCCTCAGCCCGCCGGCAGGGGCCGACCTCTCATCAGTTCGCGAGCCAATGAGCTCTCCAGCAGACCGAGGTCCCTGCCGGTCGCTGGAGACACGAACGGCTCATGAGATGGCGTGCCCAGAGCACTTCTATTAGAGCGCCGCGTGCTCCGCACGGGACCAACCTGCAGGTTGATACGGAGGCACAGTGTTGAGCGAGATCTTCTGCGGAATTGACTGGGCGGAGGGGCACCACGACATAGCCCTGGTCGACCAGAACGGATCCCAGGTCGCCAAGCTACGGATCAGCGACGACAGCGCCGGCTTCCACGCACTGACCGAACTCTTGAGCAGGCACGGTGACTCCGCAGAGCATCCGATCCCTGTCGCTATCGAGACGCCACGCGGCCTCCTCGTCGCTGGCCTGCGGGCAACCGGCCGACAGGTCTACGCAATCAACCCACTGGCCGCGGCCCGCTACCGCGATCGCGCCAGCGTCTCCCGAGCCAAGTCCGACGCAGCGGACGCCCGTGTTCTAGCAAATATCCTTCGGACGGACCGGCACGCCCACCGCCCCCTGCCCGACGACAGCGAGGCTGGGCAGGCCATCGCCGTCCTGGCCCGCGCTCACCAGGACGCCATCTGGGACCGGCAACAGATGCTGAACCGGCTCCGGTCACACCTGCGCGAGTACTTTCCAGCCGCCCTCATCGCCTTCCACGGCCCCGGCAAACCCGGACTCGATTCGCCACGTGCCCGCGTCATTCTCACCGCCGCACCCACGCCGGCCGACGCTGCCAAACTCTCCCGCAGTCAACTGCGTGCGTTGCTCAAGCGCGGCGAGCGTCCACGCTGCGGAATCGAGGCTGAGGTCGAGCGGCTTCGGGCAATCTTCCGCGCCGACTGCCTGCGGCAGCTGCCGCAGGTCGAGCAGGCTATGGGACACCAGGCAGTAGCGCTCATCCGCCAGGTCGACGCCTCATGCAACAGCGTCGCTCAGCTCGCGACGGCGACGGAGGAGGCATTCCTCGCGCACCCAGATGCCGAAATCATTACCAGCTTCCCTGGGCTGTCTGTACTTTCCGGAGCACGAGTTCTCGCCGAGCTCGGAGATGACCGCGAACGCTTTGCAGATGCCCGCGCCATGAAAGCGTACGCGGGAGCGGCCCCTATCACGCGGGCCTCCGGGCACAGCCACGTCGTCGTGGCACGGACCGTCAAGAATCAGCGGCTGGCCTCAGCCGGGCACATGTCGGCCTTCGCAGCCCTTCGCACGCAGGCTCCACGCGCCCACTACGACCGACGGCGCGCTGGTGGAGAGCGCCATACGGCAGCTCTCAGGAACCTGTTCAACAAACTGCTCGGCTGCCTCTACCACTGCCTACAACACCGCACGCCATTCGACCCCGATCGTGCTTTCGCGGCACCCCTGGAGCTTGCCGCCTGACCGCCTACTTGACCTGCCGGCGACATGAGATGTCTTCGACTGCTCGGCGACACTGTGGTCGCGGGTGGGGACCAGGGTGCCGTCCACGATGAGCACGGTGTCCTTGCGGAACCGCTTGCGTTGCTGGAGCGCGAGCGATGGCCCGAGGTGGTCGATGATGCGGTCGGCCGCGGACTTCGCGATACCGAAGAGCGGGGCCAACTGGCGCAACGTCAAGTTCGTGCGCCAGTAAGCCGCCACCAGCAGCACCCGGTCCTCCAGCGGAAGAGACCACGGGCGGCCCTTTCAGCTGGAGCAAGAGCACGGTCACCTCCGGCGACTACAACGGTGACGGCAAGGACGACGTCGGCGTCTTCTACGACGGAGGCTCCTCGAGCACCGGCAACATCTCGTCGCTCTACACCTTCACCAGCAACGGCGCCGCATTCAACAACCCGCGCAAGACCTGGACCACCACGGGCGGCTTCACCTGGAGCGCCGGCAAGGTGACGTCGGGCGACTTCAACAAGGACGGCAAGGACGACGTCGCCGTCCTCTACAACGGGGGCAAGTCGGCCGACGACAAGTTCATCTCGTCGCTATACACCTTCACCAGCGACGGCACGGACTTCAATAGCCCGCGCAAGACGTGGACCAGCAGTGGCGCCTTCAACTGGAACGCTTCCAAGTTGACTGCAGGCGATTACAGCGGTGACGGCAGGGACGACGTCGCCGTCCTCTACAACCGCGGTACCACGGCGGACGGCGTCCACCACTCGGCCCTCTTCACCTTCACCAGCGACGGAACCGACCTCGCTGCACCGCGTGAGGTCTGGACGAGCACCGGCTCCTTCAGCTGGAACGCGAGCCAGCCGGTGTCAGGTGACTTCAACAACGACGGCAAGGATGACGTCGGTGCCCTCTACCGTGCCGGCACCAGTGCCGACGGCCGCCGTATCGACGCCCTGTTCACCTTCACCAGCACCGGAACCGACCTCAACTCCCCGGTGAAGCAGTGGACCGGCAGTGTGATCTGACCGCCCGCCCCGCCGGGTAAAGGCTGAGCATCCTGTGCCTTCCGAAGAGCTCCGCTCAGAAGGGGGAGGCACAGGATGGGTGGTGTCGGGGGCGGTGATGGGGTCTCCTTACCCCCGCGGCGTCAGCATGCGGTCCATGAGGTTCTTCGTAGCCCGCTGTACCTGAGGATCGAGGTGCTCCGCCTTGCTCAGAGCAAGCGGCCAGTGGAAGGTTCCCGCCACGAACACGAGCGTGCCGCTCTTGTCCTCACAGAGGCTGGTGTTCTGAATCCTGCGGCCCCGGCCCATGCTGTCGTTGTACGGGGACTCGGAAAGCAGGGTCTGTGTCGCGTTTTCGGGACGCGGCATGGACGGATCGAAGCCGTCGGCCTCGACAGCGACAAGGTCCGGCAGCTCGTCCCCGTCCCGAAGTCCGGTGCCGGACCAGAACCAGTGCTTGCTCTCGCGGACGACCAGCGGGACCGGGGCCTTGATCATGCCGTTGTACTGAACGCCCAGCAGACCCTGTTCGGCCTTGCGATGCTTCTTGCCGAGCGTCCGCCAGCGCTCCGTGGGGCCACCGGCCCCGGGAGTGGGGTCTGGGTCCTGCTTGTAGCAGGTCACCACGCGACCCGGCCGGCCGTCGGCAGCGGACTCGATGCGAATGTGGAAGTAGATGTTGTTGGATCCGAAGAACGCGAGATGGGTGCCGGTATCCACCGCTTCCTCAGCGCAGTCCCGCATCTTCTTGGACCAGTACTCGTCGTGTCCGGGAAAGATGATGACGGTGTACTGGGACGGATCGATCCGTCCCTCGTGCAGGTCCACGCTGCTCGCGTACGTGATGTCGTATCCGGCCTGCTCCGCCCACCGGGCGGCGCTGATGTCCATGTCGAACCAGGCGGGCGTCCCGGCCTCGGCGTAGGGCCGGTCGAACGAGACCTTGAAGGCGCGCTCTGGATTGCCGCCCGGCAAACCCTCGGCGGTGAACCCCCGGTACAGGTTCTTCCCGATGCGGCCGTCGGTGGGCCAGATGTTGTACGCCTGGTAGGTGGTGAAGGGCACGACCAGCAGAACATCGGAACGGCGCGTCGTGTCACGCACAACGAATGGGGTGTAGCTGCGATGACCGTCCTCGGACGTGAAGACGGCCAGGAACATCCCGGACACCCATGACTTGGGTATATCGAGAGTCCACGAAACGGGCCAGTCGCAGGCTACGAGCCCGGTGGTGGGATCTGCCTCCGGCTTGGCACGCGGCTCCACGCGCACCTCGCTGCGAGAAGTCAGCTGTCGGGCCCCCACACCGCCGTAGTGTCCGATGCGGTAGATCGCCACGGTGCATGCCTGTGCCACATGGGACGAGATGTGAAAGTCGAGGGAATCGCCAGGCGCCACCGAGGTCTTCGACGCGTAGCCCTGGATCTGGACCACCTTGTCGTCCGCGGTGGTAGTGGCGTCCCGGCCCATGGTCCAGGCGTCCGAGCCGGCCGCCTTGTTCTCCTCCACCACAGCGTTGTCGCCGGTCCGTGCCTCGGGACGCGAGAAGGCATGGGACTCGGCCGTGCCCCGCAACTGATAGCCGGCGACGGCAACAGCGCCGACCCCGATGGCACCTAGGGCAGCGCGACGAGACACCTTCGACACGGGACGAACCTCCGAGACCCGGACGCCAGGCCTCGTGCCTCACGCGTCACAGCTGTGTGTGACATATGGGCGCAGGAGGAGATTATGTGCGCTTCCTGTCAACGACAGGTCATCGTAAGGATATCCCGGACTGGAAGCGTAGACAGGGCGAGTGTGTGTTCCGCCACACCTGCGGTCAGCTGGAGGGATCGGCCGGATCGGAGGCCGGCGCTTCGGCTGGACGGCTGCCTGGTACCCACTGCGCGGAATCGGAGAACGTAAGCTCTCCGGGCAAATCCCTCTCCGGAAGGCGTCACACGTGAACTACAGAGTCCGGCCCACCGCTCAGGTCGACGACAGTGCCGAGATCGGCGACGGCAGCAGTGTCTGGGAACTCGCGCAGATCCGTGAAGACGCCCGGCTCGGTGCAGGTTGTGTGGTAGGCCGCGGTGCGTATGTCGGCACCGGTGTACAGATCGGCGACAACGTAAAGATCCAGAACTACGCCCTCGTGTACGAGCCCGCCGAGCTCGGTGACGGTGTCTTCGTCGGGCCCGCCGTGGTGCTCACGAATGACCACAACCCGCGTTCGGTGGACCCCGAAGGCAAGCAGAAGCGTGGCGGCGACTGGCAGGCCGTCGGTGTGAAGGTCGCCGAGGGCGCTTCCCTAGGTGCCCGTTCCGTCTGTGTGGCGCCGGTACGGATCGGGCGCTGGGCGATGGTGGCGGCGGGTGCGGTCGTCACGAAGGACGTGCCGGACTTCGCGTTGGTCGTAGGCGTACCAGCACGGCAGATCGGCTGGGTCGGCCACAGCGGGGTGCGGCTGACGGAGCGCGCGGGCGAGCCTGGTGTGTGGGAGTGCCCGCAGACCGGTACGGCGTACGAGGAGAAGGACGGGATCCTCACCGAGCCGCGCGGTCTGAAGCCGTGACCGAGCACCGGGATTCCACCACCGCGGACGCGACGCCTCCGCCCGAGTGGCTCATACGTCCATGCAGAAGAGGGTGACACCCATGGCGGGGAACGCCAAGCAGGCTGCCGGGCACATGCGGCTGGACTCGCTCACCGGGCTGCGCTTCTGGGCAGCGCTGGCCGTGGTGCTCTATCACCTGTCGCGGCAGGCCGGCCAGCTTCCCTGGATCAGTGATCTCGCCTGGTACGGGCGGAGTGGGGTCACCTTCTTCTTCGTTCTGTCCGGCTTCGTGCTGGCGTGGACGTACGACGGCAAATCCGTGCCTGCGGCCGTCTTCCTCTGGCGCCGGTTCGCCCGGATCTGGCCGCTGCTGGCCGTGTCGACCGTGGCTTCCATGGCCGTCTGGCGCGCACTGGGAACCGACTTCTCCCTGCGAGGGGCAGTCGCCACCCTGACCCTCGTGAACGCTTGGGTGCCCGAACGCCCCTATCTCGTGGGCGGAAATCCTGCCGCCTGGTCTCTCAGCGACGAAGCCTGGTTCTACCTGCTCTTTCCGGTGTTGCTGGCGCTGCCCCTGATGCGGAGCGCGCGGGGCCGTGTGGCCATCGCAGTTACCGTGTGCGCCGCCTCTGTGGGGGTCTGGCTGAGCGGTGCCCTGCTCACGGACTCACTGCTGCGGGTGTGGGCACTCGACTACTTCCCGCCGACCCGGACGCTCCAGTTCGTCCTTGGGGTCGCCGCCGGGCTGGCCGTGAAGCGGGGCTGGCGCCCGCCGGGCGGGCTGCACGTCGCCGTCGCGGCGGTTGTCGCCTGGCACCTGGTGCTGATCCCCTGGTCCCACGCCGTACCCGACAGCCTCTGGTACAGCCCGTACAGCGCGTCCCAGTTGCTGTCCGCGCCGCTCTTCGCACTGCTGGTCGCTGCAGCGGCCTCGGCCGACGTGGAACGGAGCCGGACCTTTCTCGCCGGGCCCGGCATGGTCAGACTCGGGCAGTGGTCTTTCGCGTGGTACCTGTTCCACGAGATCGTGCTGAGAGCCCTGGTGGGCGTGTACGGCAAACCGGAGGGACGGCTCGATACCGTCTGCATCTGGGGTGCCACGCTGGTGCTGAGTCTGGCCCTGGCTGCGATTGCTTACCATTGCGTGGAACATCCACTCGAACGCCTGCTACGTCGTCGAGGCCCAGGCGGTGCTGCCCGCTCTCGTACGGGACAGGCCGGGCCACAGGAGCCCGGGGAATACCAGCCAGGCGTGCACACCCTTTCCTCATCTCAACGTCAAGCGATTCAGAAGAAGAGCGTGCAATGAAAGTCATCAGCATCGTCGGTGCTCGACCCCAGTTGGTGAAGCTGGCTCCTGTGGCAGCGGCATTCGCCCGGACCGATCACCAGCACGTCATCGTCCACACGGGACAGCACTACGACGCGGACCTTTCGGACGTCTTCTTCGACGGTCTCGGAATCCCTGACCCGGATGTACACCTCGGCATCGGTTCCGGAAGCCACGGAGTGCAGACCGGATCGGTGCTCTCCGCGCTCGACCCGGTGCTGGAAGCGGAGAAGCCCGACTGGGTCCTGGTATACGGCGACACCAACTCGACGATCGCCGGGGCTCTTTCGGCGGTCAAGCAGCACCTGCCGGTGGCCCACCTCGAAGCCGGTCTGCGGTCCTTCAACCGCCGGATGCCCGAAGAGCACAACCGGGTGCTGACCGACCACTGCGCCGATCTACTGCTCGCGCCGACCGAGGAGGCCGTACGCCACCTCGCGTCCGAGGGGCTGTCCGAACGCACGGAGCTGGCGGGGGACGTCATGGTCGACATCTGCCTCCGCATCCGGGACGCCGTACGCGCGGGTGAACACGCGGCTCCAGCTCTGCCGGAGGGCATCGACCCCTCGAAGCCGTTCCTGCTGGCCACGCTGCACCGCCCGGACAACACGGACGATCCCGCGCGGCTGTCCGCGATCATCGACGCCCTCGCGGGCCTGCCCGTGCCCGTCGCCCTGCTTGCCCACCCGCGGCTCGTGGCACGCGCCGAGGCGCACGGCATCGAGCTGCGCAAGGGAGCCGTCCACGTCGGTCGGCCGCTCCCGTACGCAGGCCTCATCGCCGCCGTCCTCGCCTCGTCGGGCGTGGTCACCGACTCGGGAGGCCTCCAGAAGGAGGCTTTCCTCCTTGAGCGGATCACCACGACCATCCGGCCCGAGACCGAGTGGGTGGAAACCGTCCACACCGGTTGGAACGTCTTGGTTCCCGACCCGCATGAGATGGACCCGGCGCAGTGGGCCGCCACCGTCTCCCGCCCAGCACCGACGGGCGACCCGGGCACACCGTACGGCGATGGGCATGCAGCGGAAAATGTTGTCCGGATCATGGAAGAATGGAAAGGGGGCAGCCGGTCCGCGTGAACTACGCCGCACCATATTCGGTGCGAATACGCGTATATGTCACCGTGCTAGCGTCACCGCTTATGTCAGTGTCTCCTAGGTCGGGGCTGCCCACAAAAGGCACGCGACCTCATGTGATCTATTTCGCCATCGGATTTCCGCCGGCCGCAAAGAGCTGCGCCTACCGCATGCGCGAGACCGCAAACCAGTTCATCAACGTCGGCTGGGACGTCACTGTCGTCACCATCGCCCAGGATTCGTGGGAACTGGACTCCGGCATCGACCTCACCCTTCTGGAGCAGGTCGACCCGCGCGTGAAAGTGGTCGAGCTGCCGCTTTCGCGCGAAGACCTGGAGACGGACATCCGTCTCTTCGATGAAGCGCGGGCCCTCAACCCCACCAAGTGGGTCACCGAACTGCGCAAGCGCCAGGCCAGAACCTTCCCCGAGGCCAGCTTCGGCGAGTGGCGCGGGGTATTGGAACAGGCCGCGCTGGACATTCACCAGGAGCATCCTGCGGACCTACTGCTCGCCAGCTGTGTTCCGTACGTGAACCTGGCCGCCGCTTGGAAGCTGTGGGAGGAGGCGCGCGTCCCGTACGCCGTCGACTTCCGCGACGGCTGGTCCATCGACGTCATCGAGGGCACTGAGGCTTTCTCCCGGGAGTCCGAGTTGGGCCGCTGGGAGCAGGAGATCCTGGACCACGCTGTCTCCCTGTGGGTTGTCAACGACCCGATCGCAGAGCACTACCGTGCCCGCTACCCGAACTTCGCGGACCGCGTGCGGGTCGTGCGCAACGGTTACGACGCTGACAGCTCGCCAGGCCGTGCCCACAAGCCCGACCTTGATGCGGGACTCGTCTTCGGCTACCTGGGCACGGTGAACTTCACCGCAACGCACCTTGAGAAGGTGCTGGACGCCTGGCGCGCGGCGCGCGAGCAGGAGCCGTTGCTCGCCAACGCGCGTTTCGAGGTCCGCGGCCATATCGGCAACGGCGCGGGACGCGGGGCCACTCGGCACGCCGAGATACTCAAGGAGTCGGAGGCGGACGGAGTCCACTTCGGCGGACCCGCCTCCAAGGCCGAAGTGGCCGAGATCTACGCGCGCTGGGATGCCATGGTCCTCATCCTCATCGGGGGCCGCTATGTGACCTCCGGCAAGGTCTACGAGTACATGGCCACGGGTCTGCCCATCGTCTCCGCCCACGTCGTGGAGCACGACGCCTCGAACGTACTGCGAGGCCACCCGCTGTGGACCGGGGCCGTGGGGCTCGACGTCAACGCCATGACCGAGGCGTTCGTCAGCGCCGCCCATATGGCGGTCGACACGAGCGATGAGGCACATTCCAAAGCGATGGCCCACGCCGACCAGTACACCCGTGAGTCGCTCATGACGGTGGCGGTTCGGGAGCTTGTCGACCAGCTGACCGCGGACAAGGCCGAACACGTCAGCGCCGGGGGCACGGCTGCCCTCCCCGAGAAGTCAATCGTCACCGGAGGACCCGCGTCGTGACCGACGTCCTGTTCATCGCCACCAAGAGACCCCAACTGGGGCTTTTCGCCGACTCTCTGGTGAAGTTCCGGGAACGGGGCGCCAAGGTGTACCTCGCCGGCACCTTCCGTGTGACCTCAGTCGCCGAAGAACTAACCCACGCCGAACTCGACGGGGTCCACCAGCTGCCGCGCAATCTCAACAAGCGCAGTTCAGCCATGCGCCGCAAGGCCAAGAAATCCCCGCCGGGCATGCGCGTGTGGATGCAGTCGCATCGCGACCGCTGGCTGCGCCAGCAGGCCCGCACGGCCCATGTGATCGTGGCCCTGGACCCGGGCGCCGTCTACACCGTCTGGCGGCTCGCCCAGTACAACACCGCGGCCGAGGCTCATTTCGGCATCGCTCCGGCACTCAGAGCCGTGGACCGGCTCTCGGGCGGGACGCTCCGTCCGGCGGCGCTCCCGCCGGTCGGTGCCGTGGTCAGGGACGTGCGGCGCTCCGTCAGCGGCCTTCCCGCCGCGATGATGCGAGCCGCCACCTCGCGCCCCGTCATGCGCTCCTCCGTCGGAGCTCGGCTCTGGCGATCGGCCGTGGCCGTTCCCGGTATGCCGGGACCGGTCCGGGCGACGGCCTCACGCTACGTTGCCGAGGGCATGGAGGAGGCAGGACGGATCAGCGGTGCAGCCATAGCGCTCAGCGCAGCGGCTGCGAAAGTCACGGATCCCGCGCTCAAGGCCCAGCTGCTCCACGAAAGTGCCATGACCGAGGTCTCCAAGGGCATCAGCCCACGTGACCTCGGCAAGGCTGTCGACGGACACCTCGCCCACGCCGACGACCAGTACGCCAAGGGCTTGTACGAATCGGCGGCGGCGTCCCTGTATCGGGCGCTCTCACTCGGCTTCCACCGCGTCCTGCACATCGATCAGCTGAGCTCACCGCTGGCGAAGGACGCGGAGGGATTCGTCGCACCGCTCCAGAAGTCCCCCGCGTTCCGAGCAGTCGCACTGCCCCGCGGCAGGAAGACACCGCCCAAGAGCCCTCCGGCCGACCGGCCGCTGCGGTTGCTGGTGACTACCAGCAACAATGCCAACTTCCTCCAGCACATCCTCGCCCGGTACGAGGATCACCTCGGTGTCGAACTTCGGTTCCTGGACCTCGCCGCCCACAAGTCGCTCAAGCGCATCGCCTGGTCGGCGCCTCAGATACTCGAGGACCGACTGTCCGACGGTACGTCCGAGTACCAGAGGGATGTGGAACGGCTGATGCGTCCGCATCTTGACTGGGCGGACACGGTGTTCCTCGACTGGTCGGTGGGGCCGGCGGCCATGCTGACCACGATCGACCCAGGCGACACCCGGATCGTGGTGCGGCTGCACAGCTACGAGGCGTTCACCCGCTGGCCCCACATGACCGACTTCTCCCGGGTCGACGATCTCGTATTCGTCGCCCCGCACGTGAAGGATCTGGTGACGTCGCTGGTTCCGCAGCTGCACGAGGCGTCCGCACCCCGTATGCACGTCCTGGATAACGCGATGGAACTCCAGGGATTTCTCCGTCCGAAGTCTCCCGACGCGCGCTTCAACCTCGGCCTGATCGGGATCAGCCAGGTCGCCAAGGACCCGCGGTGGGCCGTGGAAGTACTCAACCGCGTGCGCGAGCACGACGAGCGCTACCGACTGCTCCTGGTCGGCAACGACATGAATCCGAAGACGAGCAAGGCCACCGCCGAGTACCTGGCGCTGCTGCAACGGGAGCTGAAGCCGCTGGTGGAGTCCGGCGCCGTCGTACGTCTGGGGCCCACCGACGACGTAACAGCGGCGCTCACCGACATCGGGGTCATCCTCAGCTCGTCGGTGCGCGAGGGATGCCACGTGGGTCTGATGGAAGGCGCTGCCAGCGCCGCGGTGCCGGTCGTCCGCGACTGGCCCTTCTACGCAGGGAAGCCCCACAGCGCCCGCACGCTCTACCCGGAGGGCTGGGTCGTGGCCTCGCCCGAGGAGGCCGCCAAGCGCATTCTCGAGGTCACCGCGACCGAGGAATCCTGGCTCGATGCCTGCAAGCAGGCCTCTGAGCATGCCGTCGGGACATGGGACTGGTCCGTCGTCCAGAAGCACTTCGACGAGCTGTTCCTGGGCTGACATCGGCCTGCGGGATTCGGACAGGACGGAGGGCCCACACCCCGTGGGGTGTGGGCCCAGCCTACTGTGCGCGCGGCGCCCCGGCGGCCGGGGCGC
>NZ_JBHXQO010000100.1:0-12819 GCF_042717135.1 Streptomyces sp. NPDC058620 | reverse complement strand
CTACCTCGCCGGCCTCCACCTCCGAGCCTCCATGATCTGGATCGACGACCTGCTCAAGACCACCGCGTGATCACGACATCACACAGGCCCTAGCGAGCCTCTGGTGATGCGGGCTGCCCGCGAGAAGCTCCAGGAAGGCGAGCGCCGATTCATCGCTGCGGCCCGCTGCAAGAAGGTCACATGGGCGCGCCTGGCCGATGCTCTCGAACTACGCAGCCGCCAAGCAGTCGAGCGCCGCTACCTCCAACTGTGGAGCGACCTCGACGGACGTGCTGGATCCCGCTCACGCAGCAGACCCGAATCGACTACGCCCGCGACCGGCGAAGTCGCCAGGCCGAACGAGAGCGGGCAGTCCAGCACGGGGATGAGATCCGACACCTGGCCCAGCGCCTGCTGCGCGTGCCGAACCTGCGGGAGTGGGCTTGACCGCTCCATCCAGGCGCAGCGCGCGCATGCCACCGCAGTACGCGGTGCTGAGCAGGCCGGCATGCCTCTGCCGGTGGCGCCTGAACCAATGACGTGGCCAGGCCGGCTACGGGAGCTCTTCGACGCCGACGCTGCACTGCTGGTCACTCCCGCAGAACACAGCGCCTCCGACCTCGCCCCAGGCCGGCTGAAAGCCACGCGCGTCGCCAACCTCGTTGATCACTCGGGAGCCCTGGAGAACGCTTCCAGCCCCGCAAGTATCGACCTCACCGACCAGGAAGACCTGGGCCCAGCTATCGCCAAGCTGTTCAGATCACGTCCCGGCTCCAGTCCCGCGCGCACATCCTTGTCAGAGGGCGACGAGCGCTCCGACCCGTATCCAGCCCCGTCCGTCTGCTGCCGCGTCGGTGGCGACCAGCGCGTAGCTGTACTCGTTATATGACGCGCCCTCGCAGGTCGATGCGCCGACGATGTCACCGGCGTACTTGGTCTTGACGACGACACTGTTCGGATTCGGATTCTCGTACACCCCAGCGGTCGGCCACACGACCTTGTACTGGCATCCGGCCTGGGCTGAGGCGCCAGCAGTCGGGCCGGTGGCGAGCACGCAGGCAAAGCCGAGCGCGGTGGCCACAACGGTAGTAGTGCGACGGGTCATGCGCATGATTGGTGGCGCTCCTCATCAGGAGTCGACGATATGTCAGGCACATGATGACAGGCCCTGCGGCGCGCGACCGCCCGCAGGCGGGCCGGATAGGCCCCTACACACCGTGTGTGCGGACCCGGCCAACTAAGAAGTCTCTTTACTGGGCGATTCTGCGGTGGTAGATGATGGTTGCGGCGATGGCAGTGAAGGCCGGGAAGTGTTCTGGTTTTCACTCGTATCGGCTGTGGAGACTCGCATGACCACACCGGCGGAGCGTCTGTTCCTTCGACAGGTGTTCGACCTTCAACCGGCTCAACATGCCCTCGAACAAGGGTAGTTCACCATCATGGTCGAACCATGAGGAACGGTGGGTGAGCCTTGGATGGACCCGGCCCCAGGTCTGCGTTTCGACCCTGCGGTCCGCAGCTGAGGTTCTCAAACACTCACTCAATTTAATCTTCATCTTCCGGCCTCGAACGGTGTCTCGTGCTGAGTCGCTCACCTGGGGACGCCGGATGCGGGGGCGGCCCTCGTCTGATCGTGTGCTCCGACCAAGGTGCACGTGACCACGACGAAGGCCGTAGGGGTGAGTCTGGTGGTGGGCTCGGCTTCTTTGGCCGCACGGTGTTCGGCGACGGTGGACGGTGAGGGCCCCGGCGGCGCGGTCTTGTCGGATCAGGAGTCCGCCCAACTCCTGGCGGGCTTTGATGGTGCTCACGGTGTGCAATTGGTCGATGGCTTCGTCGGTGTGGCCGGCCAAACGGGCCATCTACGGCGCTCAGCCACAGGTGAGCAGCCGGGCGCGTGAGTCGGGGCTGCGTGCGATGTGGGTGGGTGTGTGGGCACGGCACCACCCGGGCAGCGGCGAGGGGCCAGCCCGTCTTCCCGTTCGGCTGGAGATCAGTGCGTTATCGTGCCGACCGCTCGCAGCGCACCCCCGACGTTCGTTCACTGAACCCCACAGATTTGCTTACCGAACCTCCCCATCCCGCTCCAGTCCAAGCTGCCCAGTGCCCTTGCGAGGGCAGTTTTGGACAGGTCGGAGCTCTGGTGACGTGCCATGCCCAAGCTTCACACTCCTGACGCGGGCTGGTCACGAGCCGACGTTTCCCAGGGAATTGTGCTGGTTCGAGAATGAGACCTGGATCCAGGGGCAGGTACGGACCTGTCGCTCTATGTGCACAATGACTCGTCCGCTGATCACACTTTCGCTGGTCTGAACCCGAGCGACATGAAACGTACTTCTACGATTGCGAATCTTTACTTGTCAGCACATCTGATACGCCTGGTGACCCCCTCACCGTGTGCGACACCCGCTACCCCCCACGCCGTTCCCGCCCGGCGAATGAGGACGCACCTCCGCCCTGCGCTCTCTGGGGGCCGGACGTGACATCCGCCCCGCTGACAGGCCGGGAGATCTCCCTGGTACGTACGAGCCTGACGGTGGTCGCACCGCAGGCCACGGAGATGACCGTCTACTTCTATGCCATCCTCTTCGCCCGGTATCCCGAAGTACGGGGGTTGTTCCCAGACAACATGGACGTCCAGCGTGACCGGTTGCTGCGCGGACTGCTGCGCATCATCGATCTCGTCGATGACGTCGACAACCTTGTGCAGTTCTGCTCCCGGTTGGGTCGGGACCACCGTAAGTTCGGAGCCCTGGAAGCCCACTACCCAGCAGTCGGCGAATGCCTGGTGGCCTCCCTGTCCCGCTACGCGGGAACCGCGTGGAACCCCGAGGTCGCCGCCGCCTGGACCCGCGCTTACACCATCGCCGCCCAGGTGATGATCGCGGCCGCGGCCGAGGACACCCGCGTGCGCCCGGCTTCCTGGGATGCACAGATCATCCGCCACGAATACCGCGGCCATGGCATCGCCGAGATCACGGTGCAGCCCGACCTGCCCTACGAATACGTCGCCGGGCAGTACGTGAGCATGGAAACCCCCTGGTACCCCCGTACCTGGCGGCACTATTCCCCCGCCCACCCGCCTCGCACCGACCACACGCTCACATTCCATGTCCGGGCTGTACACCATGGCCAGGTCAGCAACGCGCTGGTTCACCACGCCGCTCCAGGGCACAGGGTGCGGCTCGGACCGCCGCAGGGTGAGATGACCCTTGCCGCGGCGGGTGACCGCGACCTGTTGCTGGTGGCCGGCGGGACCGGCCTCGCGCCGATCCGCGCCCTACTCGAGGAAGCCGGCGCCTCTGGGATGGCCCGCTATGTGGACCTGTTCGTCGGGGCCCGCACCGCCCAAGAGCTGTACGGCCTCGACGACATGCTGCGCTTGTCCCAACGTCACCATTGGCTATCCGTTCGGGCGGCCGTCTCCCACGAGAACATTCCCGGCCAACAAGGAACACTCCCGCAGGTCCTGCGCGAGTTCGGCCCCTGGGACCGACACGAAGCCTTCCTGTGCGGTCCGCCCGACATGGTCACCACGGCCGTACGCACCCTTTTGCGCCAGGGGACCCCCCGGGCTCAAATCCACCACGATCCGCTCGACACACCCGTTCTCACCGCCCCCCTCACACCGCCCCGACCCGGTCAGGAGATCGACCAGCCGTGACCCGCCACGACGTCACCCCCTCTCGGGGAGAGCGCCTGCTGCAGACCTACCAGGGCACCAGCGAACGCGCCGACGCCTTCTACGACCAGCAGGTCCACCCGTACCTCACCGCGGCTATGCGTGATTTCATTCACCGCCAGTCAATGGTCTTCCTCTCCACCGCCGACGCCCGCGGTCACTGCGACGCCACCTTCCGGGCCGGCCCTCCCGGATTCGTCACCGTGCTGGACGACCGCACCCTGGCCTACCCCGAATACCGCGGAAACGGCGTTCTGGCCAGCGCCGGCAACATCACAGAGAACCCGCACATCGGTCTGCTCTTCATGGACTTCACCCACGACCACATCGGACTGCACGTCAACGGCTCCGCCCAGCTCCTCAGCGACCAGGAGCTGCGTACAGCCCACCCCTGGATACCTGTCGACACCGCCCCCGGGCGGCACCCCGCACTGTGGACTCTCATCACCCTCCACGAGGCCTACGTGCACTGCTCCAAACACATCCCTCACCTCGAGCCCGCCCCCCGCCCCGTGGGACTGGCGCGCACCCGCCCCAAGGACCCCGACTACTTCACCGAACCAGCGCCGGCGTCGGTGGCATCCGGCCCGAGGCCGGACCTGGCACCCACAGGGGCAAACGTCTCCGACGCGGCGTATGACAATGGGGTCGCACATCCCTCGGCCGGCTCACGCGACCGCTGAGACGTCGCCGACTACCAGCGGCAGGGAGTGCAGCCTGCACCAGCAGCAAGAGCCGCTGCGGACGGGTGAGCTGGAGCCGCGGCACAGCGGGTGTGGTGGGTATGGCCGGACTCTGCCGTTGACCTGCTGGGAAGCCACTGTGATGCCCGTATATCCGTCTCTGCCCCGCGCTTTGGCCGAGGCTTTGGTCGGTGTCCTGTGGTTCATCGAGGCCAGCGAAGACGAGCAGATGGATCCGGACGATGCCGTGAAGGTGATGGAGGGCGTCGCCCAACTGTTCAGCCAGATGTCGGGTGATCAGCGGCAGGAGTTGATCGATTTGCTCAGGGCGTGACCGAAGCGGAGTCCGACCTGGCCCGGTGGGAGAGCTCCTGGAAGGATTCGGGCTCGTCGAGGAGGCCGTGAGAGTCCGACGATGACGGCGTCCAGGTTGCGTTCGAGGTGCCGGGCGAACGATTGGAGGCCGGGCAGGTCGGCGGTGTCGTACGACATCCCGTGAGTTCCCCTGAGTCCCGCTGGGTCTCCGTGCCCGTGGCCAGGGTGGTTCTTCCTCCTTCGAGTGCCCTGTCGCCAGGTGACGTAAATTCGGGATTCTTGAAGCGTTCTCGCCTCGTCCGACAGATCCGCAGTCGGGGCGAAGGCGAAGAGGCTCGGGTTGGCCGCGCTGGCAGTCGTACGGGACCTTCGTGAGCACCAAGCTCCCGCGTCGCAGGAGGAGCTGGAGCGGTTCGAGACCGATGCGCTGTACGGATTCGTGCTCGCTGGGGCTTCAGCAGGGCTGGCGGACGGCACCATCCGCGGAGACGTCGGTCATCTGGACCAGGGCAGGACCTGGTTCGGCTGTCCACTGTGGGACATGGAGCCGGCTGACGCTGACGCGTACTACGGGAAGGTGCTGCGGGGTTCTTGAGGCGGCACCCGGTTGTGCCGGTCGCAGGCACTGACCACCTATTCCAGCCGGTTCGCGGCCCGTTCCATCCCGGCGACCCAGGCATCTCCAATCCGGGTCTGCTGTACGTAGTTCCTGGCGGGAGGAGCGAACTTGCGGCAGGTCGCCAGTTCGCCGCCCAGCCGGTGAACAGTGTTCCGGCCTCTGGCTCTGACGGCGGGATCCGTAGCTGGGCGTCCTTGGCCCCGCACGGCCTGTTCATCTCGTCCATCGGGCACTCGACGACCCGGCCGGTCATCTGGCGGAGCTCGACCTTGTGCCCGCAGCTCCAGGAACATGAACGCCGAACAGCGGAACTGCCCAAAAGTCCCTGCCAGGGCCTGACCCTCTACCAGGCACTGACCCTCCTCCAACACCTGTTGGCCACCTGGTCCGGAACCTGCGCCCTGCCAACTTCCACCCCACGCCAGACCTACAACACCACCTACCAAAGACCCACTGCCTAGTCACTCAGCCGCCAACGTGGATGCCGGGGCGGCGGTCGGGGTCCGGTTCGTGTTTGCGGATGATCTCGCGGGTGACGGGTGCGGTGTCGCCGCGGCCGAGCAGAAAGTAACGGAACATGTGCATGAGGGGGCTTCCCTCGGCCCAGGCGAAGTAGCAGTGCGGCTGAACACCGGTGTTGTCGCGCAGGGCGAGCAGGATGGTGGCGATGGCGTTCGGCGCGGCCGGGGCCTCGGCGCGCAGGATTCGATAGCCGTCGACTTCGACGCCGCGGACGGTGAGGGTTTCGCTGAAGTCGGAGGGGTCGACGACGTCGATTTCCAGGAACAGGACGTCGGCGGGGCCGGGTACCGGGTTGGTGCCGCGCTGTTCGCGCTCCTTGTCGGTGTACTCCTCCAGGTCGCCGGCCTGGCGGCGGTTGGCGATGATGTTGATGGCGTTGTCGTGGGTGAGGGTGTCGGTGATGAACCGGCGGGCGGCGGGGTCGAAGACGATGCGGTCGGCGCGCAGTTCGGTGGTGCGTGAAACGCGGGAGATCAGTGACACGGCGATGATGCCGGCGATGAACATGCTGGAGATGGTGATGCCGTCGGGCTTGTCGACGATGTTGTACACCAAGGCGTAGAGCAGGATCACGGTGAGCAGAGCGAAGCCTGTGGCGGTCGCGCGGCGGCGGCGTACGGCCGAGACTGTGACGGCGAATGCGCCGGAGACCATCATGGCCAGGATGCCGGTGGCGTAGGCACCGGCCTGGGCGTCGACGTCGGCGTCGAACGCGATGGTGATGACGATGCAGAGGGCGGTGTAGACGAGCACGACGGGGCGTACCGCGCGTCCCCATTCGGGGGCCATGCCGTAGTCGGGCAGGTACCGCGGGACGATGTTGACCAGCCCTGCCATGGCGGATGCGCCCGCGAACCACAGGATCAGAATGGTGCTGATGTCGTAGACGGTGCCGAACGCCTCACCGACGTGCTCGTGGGCCACCCACGCCAGGGCCCGACCGTTAGCCGCGCCGCCAGGCTCGAACTCCTTCTCGGGAATGAGTACGGTGGTGACGAAGCTCGCGGCAAGTAGGTAGACGCTCATGATCAGCGCGGCGGTGGTCAGGAGCCTGCGGGTGTTACGGATACGGGAGCGCAGCCGCTGCCCGGCATCGGCGCCGTCGGCGGCCACGAGCGGCATCATGCTGACGCCGGTTTCAAAGCCGGACAGGCCCAGCACGAGCAGCGGAAACGCCAGCAGCGCCGGCCGCATCAGATCACCCAGACCGCCTCCCTCGTCGCCGAGCGCGTCCGTCCACGCTGACCACGCCCCCGGCGTGGTGAACACATCCGCCAGACCGACAGCGATGACCACCGCGTTGAGTACAAGGAAGACCGCGACCAGCGGGATGGCCACACTGACCGCTTCACTGAACCCGAGCAGGAACACCCCTCCGAGCACCAGCAGCAACGCCACCGTGAGGGCGACCTCGTGACCATGCAGGGCCTGGGGGAAGAAGGGATTTTCCACCACGTGCACGGAAGCGTCCGCCGTGGACAGGGTGATCGTGATGATCCATGACGTGGCCACGAAACCGAGCAGAACCAGCACGAACAACTTCCCCCGCCAGAACGGGAGCAGGTCCTCCAGCATCGCAACCGACCCGGCTCCATGTGGGCTCTCCTTGGCCACCCGCCGGTACATCGGCAGCATCCCCAGCAGGGTCAGCGCCACGATCAGGAGCGTCGCCAGGGGCGAGACCGCCCCGGCGGCGAGTGCCGCGATCGCCGGTACGTAGGCCAGGCTGGAGAAGTAGTCGACGCCGGTCAGGCACATCACCTTCCACCAGGCGTGCGGCTCGGCATGTCCCTCACCGGCCGCCGGCCCGACCGGCTGCACCTGGTGGCGCAGCAGCCACCGCGCCACGCGGCCGGTCGGCTGTGCTCGCAGAGCGGGACTGTCCACCACTTCCGGCACAGCCAGTTCGTTCGGGTCTTCCATTTCCCCCATCAACCTTTCTTTCGCCCCAGCGCACAGGGCCCGGCGGTCACCACGTTCACTAACCGTAACGATCACCGAGTATGCGGTCGACCGACCTCATCACCTCCGCCGAGGCGGCCGGAGTTGCCAAAGCGTCCGTCACCAATGTCCTTGGTACCCATACCGGACGTCCGGGCCTCTGTCACGCCACCGGGCTGAACGGCGCTCTCAAGCCCGACGGGTTCTGTTGGGACGATGCGGACGACAGGTCGAACTACGCGGATGCCAGGGGTGGCTGGATGCTGCAGGGCTTCGCCGGTTCGCATGCCGCCACCGCCGACGGGCTGTATGCGGGCCGCTCCCTGACGGTCACCTCCTGGCACCACGGCACGTATGTCAAGGACCGCACTCCGCCAACCGTCGAGGACTACGCGAGGGTCTCGATCGCGGAGTCGGCCGGTGGCCAGGTCAAGTACGGGCACATAGCGCTCGTGGAGCCGGTCAACGGCAACTTCAAGCCGCTCGAGTACACCTCGCACTCGGACGGCGTCGCCTGGTACGGCAACAGGCTCTTCGTCGCCAACGGCGCGGAACTGCAGGTCTTCGACCTGACGCGCATGTGGCGCATGAACGACACCACGAGCGCTCTCACCCGTCTGGCCGCGGGCAAGACGTCCGCTCGCTTCCACCTCTGGGCGATGCCGCTCGTCGCCCGCTACAGCACCGTCAGTACCGCGGCGGTCGACAACATCTCCACGGCGTACGTCAACAACAACCCACGCGCCTGCGGTCCGTCCGTCAACAGCGAACTGTGCCTGAGCAGCCTGAGCATCGACCGTTCCGGCGCGACGCCGGCCCTGGTCTCGGTGGAGAACAGGAACGGCGCGGGCGCCCGCATCGTCCGCTGGCCGCTCTCGGCCCTCGGCACCGGCACTCCCGCCACGGTGGCCTCGGAGACCACGGGCTACACCTCTCCCGTGTGGGGCATCCAGGGCACGGCCACGGACGGCACCAGCGACTACATGAGCGGTACCTGCCCGACGTACTGGCCTGGTGGCACCGAGCTCCACTCCTGCATCCACGTAGCCAAGCCGGGCGAGGCGCCGCACGTCCTCACCCAGTCGCCGCAGCTGACCCAGGGCCTCTCCTGGGACCCCCTCGCCAAGCGGCTCTGGGGCGCCAACGAGGCCCTGGTTGACTCCAGCGGACCGCGCCGGGTGGTGTTCAACGTCGAGCCCGACGCCGGCAAGCCCGTCGACGGCTGGAGCTGGCTCACCAACTTCCACCAGGTGGGCTCCGTCTGCGCGACGCCGCAGGGCAACGGCACCGCCAACGGCACCCCGATCACCGTGTGGTCCTGCACGGGATCGGACACCCAGCGGTGGAAGTACGAGAACGGCCTGATCGTCCACAAGGCGAGCGGCAAGTGCATCACCCCCGAGGCCAACGGTGCGAACACCAACGGCGCACTGCTGACCCTGTGGACGTGTAACCCCTCGAGCGACGTCCAGAGGTTCTCCCCGTCGGCGGACGGCAGCGCCGTCAACGCCTACGGCAAAGCCATCACGCCGAAGGGCAACTCGTTGGGCAACGGCGTCTGGCTGACCCTGTGGACCCAGGGCAGCCCCACTCCTGACGTCCAGGACTGGGTGGTGAAGGGCTTCTAGTACTCCAGTCGTGCTTCTTCATTTGTCCTGGTCACAGGGTCTTTTTGGAGTCTAGTGGGCTGACGCTCCATCAGGTGGGCGGAGGTTCGTGACTTACCCGATCGGGGTGCGTTGAACCAGTCATGGAGATGCAGAGTGATGTCGAAGTAGGGCTGTGGGAAGCTGAGTTGCAGTCGTTGCTGCTGCGGGTTGGCGAGCGGTTCGGCCGGGTCGAGCCGCGGCGTCGGATGCGGGACTATGTGCGCGGCCTGCTGGGTCCCGTCGGCCGCAAGAACAGCTGGCAAATAGCCGAGCACGCGGGCCACGACACCCCGTACGGGTTGCAGCGGCTGCTGTCATGGTGCCAGTGGGATCCGGACGAGATCCGCGACGATCTGCAGGACTACGTGGCCGAGCGGCTCGGGCGGCCGGACGGTGTGCTGATCGTCGACGACACCGGGTTCCTGAAGAAAGGCACCGTTTCCGCCGGGGTGCAACGGCAGTACTCCGGCACTGCCGGCCGCACCGAGAATTGCCAGATCGGGGTGTTCGCCGCCTACGCTTCTGCCAAGGGTCGGGCCCTGGTGGATCGTGAGCTCTACCTGCCCAGGTCATGGACCGAGGGCCCCGATCGCTGCCGCGCGGCCCGGATTCCCGAGGGCAAGCCCTTCGCGACCAAGCCGGAACTTGCACGCGCCATGGTCCAGCGGGCGCTGGACTCCGCCCTGCCGATCGCCTGGGTCACCGCGGATGCGGCTGACGGGCAGGAGCAGCACTTCCGCCGAATGCTGGAAGAGACCGGGGTGGGCTACGTCCTGGCGGTGCCCAAGTCGCTGCAGGTCAAGTCGCCGACCGGAAGTTGGCGCATCGACCACGTCCTGACCGGAGCTCCGGCCGATGCCTGGGAGCGGATTTCCTGCGGGGAGGGTGCAAAGGGGCCGCGGGTTTATGACTGGGCCGCGGCCAAGCTGCCCTCCGTCGACGGCGCGGAGTCCACCCACTACCGCTGGGTGCTGGCCCGCCGCAGCCTGGCGCGTCCCGAGGAGATCGCCTACTACCTGGCCTTCGCGCCAGTCGGCGCGACCATCGCCGAGCTTATTCGGGTGGCCGGCGCACGGTGGGCTATCGAGGAGTGCTTCCAGGCCGCGAAGAACGAGTGCGGCCTGGACCAGTACGAAGTCCGTCGCTACGTCGGCTGGTACCGCCACATCACCTTGGCGATGCTCGCGCACGCCTTCCTGGCCGCGATGACAGCCCACGCCCTCGAAAAGGGGGCCGCAGAAACGGTTCGAGCAGCCTCGTTCCCCTCACCCTGGCAGAAATCCGACGGCTCCTGGACCTTGCCCATCCCCCCGCAGTCCGGCACCGGTCACCCACCCGTCGGCTCTACTGGTCCCACTGGCGCCGACGTCACCAGGCCATCGCCCGCCACTGCCACTACCAGCGCCGCACGCACCCCGACCGGGTGAGTCACGAACCTCCGCCCACCTGATGGAGCGTCAGCCCACTAGACTCCAAAAAGACCCTGTGACCAGGACAAATGAAGAAGCACGACTGGAGTACTAAGAAGTCATCTCAATTGGCTCGGTACGCTGTTGTCCATGCTGGGGATTGTTGAGCGGCTGGTCCCGGAGGAGCTGTGGGAGCTGTTTCAGCGGGTGGTGCCGGAGGCGCCGTCGCGGCATCAGGGTGGCGGTCGGCGCCGTCACGGTGACCGTGGGGTGTTGGCCGCGATCGTGTTCGTGGCGACGTCGGGATGCATCGGTGAACATGCGGGCTCTGAAAGAGGGGGCCTGACCGGTCCGAATCCTGTTGACCGGGGCAAGTACGGGTCGAAGATCCATCTGATCACCGAGCGGACCGGATCCCGCTCGTGAAGGCATACCGCCGATCCGGTCCGGACCGTCGAACGCACCATGACCTGGCTCGCCGGCTGCCGCCGACGGGCCGCCTGCTGCACAAGAAACTCCCCCGCGTGGCACCGTCCTTGAAACACCGGGCCCGGCGACGACGGCCCCGATGCCGGGACAACCGCGCCGGTGAGGCCCCGGACGACGACCGATGACCCGGCCGGTGCCGCTCGGCCGTCGCTCGCCGAGTGCGCGCATCAAACCCCCGGCCCGGGGCACTCGGGAGGGGTGGCCGCGTATCAGGCCCACACCATGGGGAGGACATCGTGACGCCGTCCAGCACACAAGGGCGCGGCCAGGCCGTGAAGTCCGCGGCCCGTTCCGCCCAGAACGAGACGCTGACTGCCGCGGGGCGGGCGGGCTTTGTCGCACGGGGCGTGGTGTACGTCCTGATCGGCGCCCTTGCCCTTCGAGTTGCCCTCGGCAGCGGCGGCGAGTCGGCTGACCGGCAGGGCGCGCTGGCCCAAGTCGCGGAGCAGCCGTTCGGGAGAGTGATGCTGTGGGCGCTGGTGGTCGGCTTCGCGTCTATGGCGCTGTGGCGAGGTACCCGCGCCGTGCTCACCCGGGGACCCCGGCGCAAGGTGGGTTCACGAGTCCTCGATGGTGGGCGGGCGGTCTTCTACGCCTTCGTCTGCTGGACCACGGCGGTGTATGCCGCCGGTGGCGGCCAGGGCTCCAGCGGCAACGAGCAGTCGCGGGACGGGACGGCATCTGCGCTCAAACTGTCTTACGGCCAGGTACTGGTGGGGGCTGCGGGCTGCCTCCTGATCGGCATCGGCGGGGTACTCGCCGTCCGGGCGGCCCTGAGGCGCTTCCTGAAGCAGTTGGACACCGCCACCATGAGCCGTCGTACGAAGCAGGTCGTCACCGCTCTGGGCGTGGCTGGAGGCGTGGCGCGTGGTGTGGTGTTCGCCGCGGCCGGGATCTTCATCCTGGTGGCAGCCGTCCGCTTCGACCCGGCCGAGGCCAAGGGCGTGGACGCGACGCTCCGGAGCTTCACACAGACACCGGCGGGACCGTGGCTCCTGTTCGCCGTCGCGATCGGGTTGATCCTCTTCGGCGTCTTCTCCTTCGCCTCGGCCCGCTGGCGCCGCCTGTAACACGGTGACCCAAACCGGATCCGCCGGCTCCTCCCGTAGGCTCGCCCTTGAGCCGGGCCGTCACCACGCACTGGTCAACACACAGCGGCGAACCGTCCCGCCCCCGCCACCGACCGCATGTGAGCGGCGGTTCGTCATCTATCACCATGCGTCAGTGGGCCGGGGGTCGAGGGCGTGAGCGCGATACCGAGCGTACGAGCAGGTACAGCACGGCGGCGATGAGGAGCAGCACGCCGGTGGAGAGCAGATACAGCATGCCGTCGACAACGGAGCCACGGCCGCGACTCCCTCTTCCCCACGAACAGACCAACGAGCAACCAGGCTGACAGCCACACCATCACAGACTCCTGTTAGAAGCTTTTAGCGCGCTAGGGCCTGTGTGATGTCGTGATCACGCGGTGGTCTTGAGCAGGTCGTCGATCCAGATCATGGAGGCTCGGAGGTGGAGGCCGGCGAGGTAG
>NZ_JBHXQO010000099.1:0-13006 GCF_042717135.1 Streptomyces sp. NPDC058620 | reverse complement strand
CTGCTGGCCGGCGCGCCCCACGCTCAGCACTTCCACATCGCGGCGAAGGGCGTCTGCCCGCAGGAGTCGGCGGCCAAGGTCCGCAACGGCCAGCGGTCCCTCAACACCACCGACGGCCTCCCCTTCTACGGGAGTATCGGCACGTCGCTGACCACGACCGGTGACACCAGCCCCGCCTCGGGGTCTGGCCGTGGACCGATTCCCGGTCGGCTCCGACTACCACTACGAGCGCACCATCAAGCTCAGCGACGAAGCCGCCCAGAGCCCCCGCAAGGGAACCGGTGTCGTCGTCGTCCACGACCACCACGACGAGCCGGGTATCGGCGTCGATGACGACCTGGTGGTTCGTGGAGTACCTGTAGTTCTTGGACTGCTCGGCGATGGTGTGGTCGCGGGTGGGCACAAGGGTGCCGTCCACGATGAGCACAGTGTCCTTGCGGAATCGCTTGCGGGGCTGCAGGGCGAGCAACGGGCCGAGGTGGTCGATGACCCGGTCGGCCGCGGACTTCGATATACCGAAGAGCGGAGCGAGTTGACGCATCGTCAAGTTCGTTCGCCAGTAGGACGCCACGAGCAGCACCCGGTCCTCCAGCGGCAGAGACCACGGACGGCCCGTGCGGACCGGATCCGCACCCTCGCGGCGCAACGCAGACACCAACTTGCCGAAGGCACGTGGGCTCAGCCCGGTGAACGGGGGCTATCCAGGACGGCTCCGACGCCGTGATCACACCAGACACCCCAAGATCATCTCACCCGCGACCAGCAGTTACGGGACAGGTCTTACACCCACATCACCCGATCAGTGGGCACGCTGAAAACGCTCACTGGGCCAGCCGTTTAAGACTGCTCGCCGAAATACCGGTAGAGCGCTTCCTGAGCTTCTTGAAGCGCCCGACTGTGCTGTTTGAGCATGGACAGGCGAACCTGGGCTGTGGCCGGGTAGCCGTCGTTCGTCTCCGCCTCGCCCAACGCCGCCGCAAGGAAATACCCGCCGAGAGCGTCAGATCACGGCGATAGACACTGACCTTGATCATGGGGATCGGCTCATTGCTGGTAATGCTTCGCACATGACCGTACATCGCAATCTCCTCCCAGCGAGGATTTCGATGCGCCGACGGGCACGGAGCTGATTGTCCGACCAGGTCGCAGCACCATCTGACGCCGCAGATCAACGGGACCCGGCCACTCCTCCGACCGCCCTCATCAGCGGTCGTAGTATGGGGAGAGCTTCGTCACGAGGAACGGGAACTCTTCGGTTACGTCGATCCGGACGAAGCTCTTCTCGGTCACGTCCGTCTGCCGATCGGTGTAGGAGAAAAGTACATCCAGGATCTTGCGCGCGCCCGAAAGACGTGATGTGCGGGTCTCGATTGACGTCAGCGTCCGCCCTTTGGTGAAGGCTTCAGCGCTTGCGGCGTAGATCTGCGGGTACCGCACTGCGAGATAGTTCAGTGCCCTGTGTTCGTCGGACGAGCCAGCGTTGTCGGCGATCTGCATCACCCTCGTGAACAATTCCTCGGCTGCAGCGCGGAATGGCTCCTCATCGACGGAGTCCGGCTTCGGCAGGGACTGTACGAGCGAGTCAGCGTCGAAGGAATAGATCTGATCGAAGGCGACCAGCGGCAGGCTCAGCCCGTTACAGAGGTCGGGTGGAGCGATTGGTCCACGCAGACCTATAACGACTTGGAGGTTCATCTCCCGGGGTGACGCCCCTAGGCCCTCGAGTAGCAGTCTGTAGTCGGCTGGATCCCGGGGGAGCAGGATGTACGTCGCTATACCCTGGGTCTCCAATACGTAGCACATCTGCCTGGCGAGGTAGCGGTTCTGCGGCTCGGTCAGCACGGAGAACAGCGCCTGCCGATCAGTCAGATTGGCAGGCGCGGTTCGTCCGATGGCCTGTGCGATCTCTTTCTCGACGCCCAGGTTCGGGATGCGCGCGTCAATCCGGCCAATTGCGTAGACGAACTGACTGCCAGCCTCGCCCGATGGACTTGTGACTTCCGCAGCAGCCCCATGCCCGCTACCTGTGCACGAACCGCCGCAGCCGGGGTTAGACGGCGTACCCGCCTCTTGCGTCGAAGTAGGGGGAGTCGGCGGAGGAGGCGGTTCAAGGGGAGGGGGCGTCGCGCCAGCAGCAGATTCAAGGCCAGCAGTGTCTTGGGGGGTGAAGAGGGAATCATCCATAGTTCAGTGCTCCTCGTTGTCTGCAGCGGATGTGATACAACGCCGCTTTGTGTCAGGGTCGGCTTCGGTGCTGACCTGTAAACACGGCCCAGCGGTTGAGCGCCGCTGCACGCCGCTCGCATCCTTGGCATGACCTGGGCACGACGTTGTGCGTAACGCGGCGGATCAAGTCACCCAAGCCGATGTCCTCGTCATTGATGAATCCTGGTAGCCGTACCCGTGGTGACGGTTCGGCGTCCCGATTGCCGTGCTCAGCCACGCTGCACCTCCTGGGGTCCATGCCGTTGAGCGGCGAGCAGCCACTCGTAAGCCCGCCAGGCGTTCAACAGCGGCGGTACTACCGACCTCCGGCGGGACGCTGACCATGTCACCGCATGCACGATCGACTCGCGTGTCGCGTGCGGGAATTTCGACCAGAGCAAGGCGATCGCTCCGGTGACGATCGCCGCGGCGGCGCTCGAACCGCCAAAGGGGCGCGAGCCTCCCCCTGCCCCAACGCTCACGATCCCCTCCCCGGGCGCACCCACACCCCGCAGTCCGATGGAGTGCCCAAGGTTTGAGAATCGCGCCGGCCGTCCCTTGAGGTCGTAGGCCACGACTGGGATGACAGCCCGATGGCGGGTGAGGGCAGTGCCATCAATTGAACTCTCGTTGCCGGAGGCCGCCACCACGATGACCTCACGTCCGGCCGCGTGCTCCAGTGCCTGTTCCACCGCGCTAAGGCCGGTGCGCGGACCCGGGCCCAGGGACAGGCTCATATTGATGACACGCGCTCCCGCGTTCGTCGTCTCGACAATCGCGTCTGCGAGCTCGGCAGGTGACGCCGCAGCCCGGGAGTCCCGGGGAGTGAACACGGGACAGGACAAGAGCGTCACCCCAGGACAGACCCCTAGGGCCTCGGTTCCGCGGCTTCCGACTAGCACTCCAGCCGTAGCCGTTCCATGCAACGTCGCGGTGTCATGCCCTGCCGTGGATGAGGCTCTATAAGGGCGAAGATGTTGAATACGAGATTCCAAAAAGACGGCGTGCGACATAACTGGCCCGTCAATCAGGCCGACTTTGATGGCGGGATCCCCTGCTGTCTCAGCCATGAGTCGGGGCAGAGAGACGATTGAAAGAGGAATATTTGAAGCAGCATCCATGGAATGCATGAAATCTCCTCGATGAACAGACCCCCCTGCACCCGCAGTTCAGCATAATTCCACGCGTCGTGCGCGGCGAGCGGGGAGTTGTGACACTCGGGCGCATCCAGAGTAAGTTGCACGCCTCGCCGAGCGGGAGGACGATATGCAGAGAGAAGGAAGTGAGCGTCGAGCCCAAGACTTCTCGGCGTGGCCCCCTCACATCACCGACCTGACCTGATGCCTGCGGCAGAACTGGCACGTTCTCGCGAACGCAGCAGAGGAGCCCTTCCTAACAGGTCACAGACCATCACGATTCAATCCTTGAACAGGGGACTCGACATGACTCTCCCCGGGTTCTCAGCGGGATACTCCCTTTACAGCAACAGCGGTTACTACCAAACGCGAGGCGACAATTTCAGCGACTCGCACGCCAAGCAGTCGTTCATACCTGCACTGACACCCGAAACTCAGGCCAAGTGCACGTCAAGTCAAGAGACTTGTATGGATAGCTTCTATATCTGTCTCGCCGGCGCTGCACTCTTTCCGCCAGCAATTGCCGGCTGCGATCTCACACTTCTCGGGTGTCAGGCTGCCGTCAGCCTCCCGGGCACTGATTGCTGCCCCACGTTCTGCTCCTTTGATCTCTTTGGCCTGCCGAGCGGCGGATGTTGCGACTACGGGGAAACCTGCGTGGACGTCAACGCGCCATCCCCCCATAAGCGCACGTCCACATGCTGCCCGGCGGGCCAAAGCGTCTGCGGCGGAAGGTGCTGCGCCCCCGGAGAACACTGCTGCGGCGGATACTGCTGTCCACCTGGACCATGCTGCGGCAATGAATGCGGGTGCAGGGGAACCGAGATGTGCATCAACAATGTCTGTCAGCACCCGTCATTCGGGGATCCGGTTCAGCCAGTCGATCCAGGGGTGACACAAATCCCAAAGCCAGCAGCGGGATGTCCGCAGGGGTGGAACGAATGTCTCAGCGGTAGCGTCTGCTGCGCGCCCGGCATGAAATGCTGCGGTAATGGCTGCGGTGCGTTTTGCGTCAATTAAAAACACACCCGCCTAATCCGGTTTCAGTAATCTGAGGAGGTGAGCAATGAACGCTCCACCGGAAGCGCACGCCGCCAACGAACGACTCGAGGAGGCACTCAAGCAGGTGATTCAAGGGCTAGGCAAAATGGGCGTGGATTTCAGTGTGCCGGAGTCCGATCTGCGCCAGTGGCTCACAAACCCCTTCACGCCTTATTCAGCCATCACCCAGTCACTCCTGCTATTGAGGCGAGATCTCAAAGCGCCAGTGTTCCTAGACGTCATAGTCTGGAACTATGAGCACACCCCTGGCGTGGCGCCTCCGCGTATAGCTGCTGACGTGAATTTGGACGTCCTGAAAAGAGCCATCGTGGAGGGATCAAACGTGCGTCACGGGACGCAGGTAGCCGAGTTCGAGCAACTGCTCAAGCCACAGTGAGCGCTTTCAGCGTGCCCACTGAGCATTTTCAGCGTTGCCTCTCCAGGGTGAGGACGGCCTTGGCGACTGACGTCATGCGGTTGGGGCTGATCCGGGATCTTCGGAAGATCCGCCAGGACTTCAGCAGTCCCATGCCCCGTTCGACGGGGGCCCGGGAAGTGGCCAGTGAGCCTTTTCCAACCTCACGCTGACGCGTGGTGAAGGACGAGGACGGCCTGGACGATCGCTGTGATGCGGTTGGTGCTGCAGCGGAGCTTCCGTAGGAGACGCCAGCCCTTCAGGGTGGCCATGGCTTGCTCGCCGAGGCAGCGGATTTTGGCGTGTGTGCTGTTGTGGCGACGCTGCCACCGCTTGAGGCGACGGCCGCGGAAGGGCACCCGGATGGAGCCGCCAGCGCCCTGGTATGCCTTGTCGGCCCAGCACTTGAGGTCGGCGTGGGTGAGTGCTTCGACGATGCCGTGGGTGCGGGCGGCGGTCAGGTCGTGGGTGGAGCCGGGCAGCGCGGGCGAGGCCCACAACAGGCGGCCGAACGGGTCGGTGAGGACTTGGACGTTCATGCCGTGTCGCTTGTGTTTGCCCGAGTAGTACGGGGTGTCGGTGGCGATCCGGTCGATCGGCAGCAGGGTGCCGTCCAGGATCACGAACGCCTTGGTCCTCGCGACGCGCATCGCCTTGGCCAGGGTGGGCGCGAGGGCGGCCAGTACGTCCACGGCCTCGCGTATGTAGCGGTATGCGGTCGCGATGCCGATACCGAACCCGGCGGCGAGTTGGGTGTAGGTGTCACCACAGCGCAGATGGGCCAGGGCGAGCAGAGCCTGACGGCCGGCGGTCAGACGCCGCCACCGGGTCCCGATCTCCCCTCGCCGGGCAGCGAGTCGCCCGGTCAGATACCGCAGGGTGCGACTGGACAGGTCGATCGACGACGGGTAGACAAGCATACGAAGCTCCTGGTGGCTGCGGGCGATCTTGGTCGAGAACCCGTCTGCCAGGAGCTTCGGCGTCCCGCAGTTCCGTCCAACACCTCTGACTGAGGCTTCAGTTGTCGGTTGAGCGTTGACCGGTCAGGTGCGCCGTATCCCGTGCGGGCACCGTCCCGGTTCTACTCCACCGGCTCGCACCAAGCGTCGACGAGATCGTGGAAGCCCGAGAAACGGGTGCCGGGAACAGTCTCACCACTGAGCGTCTCGCCGTTGAACCAGCAGATGTCGAAGATGTCGGTCTCGGTGTCGAGGAGGCAGCACACACCACCGGTGGTGGCGGTGAGGTCGGTGAACACCTTCCTGACGCTCGCGGACTGTACGAACATCCGGCTCATGCTCGAGGTAGCGGCTGTGAACTGCATTGACGCAAAGTTCGGGTGCCATGCAGGGGAGAACCTGACCGTCAGGTAGATATACCCGACCGACGCCCGTCCCTGCTCGTCGACCCTGTCGGAATCGCGGAGGAAGAACTCGCGCATCGCGTCGTCGACGCCGACGACGATCGAGGTGTCCAGTTCGAGCGAGCCGCCTGATGAACAGTCGACCGGTTCGCTCTTGAACTTCGAGGTGAACGGCATGAGCAACTGCTCTCCGCCTGGCAGGGTCACTGGAAGCGGCGGCGTCTCGCGGCCTTGGGGGGCGAGCTCGGCCAGCCGTGTCAGTGCTCTCGCAACGTTCCGAGGGGGCATGAAGATCTCATAGCTGTAGTCCAGCCCCATATTGCCCCGCCTCCCCAGTCCTGAACCGTCATCCTGTCATGATCAGGATCGATCGCCCAGTTGATTTCAACGCGGCTGGCTTCGTCCGGACGCGGTCGGCAACGTATGTGAACATCGGCTCGTCTCCGAGGAGGTCAGCTCCGAGCGAAAGGGCTGCCGCCCACTGCTCACCGGGGACCCCGCAGCGGATGAAGACGCCGAACTGACGCGGCTCCACCTGCCGTTCCAAAGTGCGACCTGACTGACGACGGCACTACCGCGAGCCGAACGCTCAGGTGGCCAGATCAACCGCTCACCGACCGCCTGAAGCGCTCAGTCACAACACGCGGCCACCGCCGTCAGGTTGGAAATGGCTCAGTGAAGTCGCAGGGCATGGTCAGTTTGGGTTTATTGAACCTGTGCAGCGATTAAATCAGCGATTTGCCGAGGGTTGAGGCTATCGGTGTCTATGACCGTGACGTCGACATGAACCGAAAGCGCTGACAAGAGTGAATTCTGAGCGAGCTTTTCACTGTCAAGTCGCCTACGAGCAACCTGAAGTACGTCGTCGACCCGCCCGCTCGTAGCTCCCCGATTCATGATTCGATTCAGTGCAACATCCTCGCTGGAGTGGAGCATCGCGGCGAGATCAATCCAGCCGCCGCGGTCAAGAAAATCCTGCAATTGCACATCAGTGCGCGGGTATCCGTCGAGTATTGTTGCTCGGAGTGCAGTCATCCTGACGAAAGCCCCCCACAAAACAGGCAGCACCTGCTCGTCTGGTGCGCTCGCTCCTGCTCGCCAGAATTCTGCCCAAGACTTGCTTTCATCAGGATGGCTGGCGGCATATTCTCGCAACACGGTGCTTGCTGCGAGATGTTCTGCCTCCAGTGACTTAGCGAGAATTTTGGCAACCGTACTCTTGCCGGAGCCAGGTATTCCCAGCAAGAAGACTGAAACGCTCCGCATATTGCCGCCTATCTCTCTAAATCAGGAGAGCCACAAGGCGTTTGTGAGATCAAATTGAGCGTGCCTGTAGTCGCGAGGCGATAGGCCCTCATTTGCGAGAAGAAGTGATGCCTCCGTGCTCCATGAGGGAATGGTTAGATTAGCGGTCAGGATTCGATGGATGGGTGCGCCGGAACGTCCCGCCTGAGCAAGCCAGCGTGGCAGAACACGCGCGTACGACCGGCTGGCCCCAATTGCTCGCAGGAATTCAAGACCAGTCACCACATGTGCTGGAGGAATGCGCAGCGACGCCCACAAGCATCGGTCGGCAAACGTATCCGGTACTGCCTCGTATGCGTCGCTGCGGAATCGAACGGAGGAGTCCGATAGTTCGACCGATCCACCGTCTACCACCAATCCGCAGTACCGCTCAAGCATCCGGAACCGACGCATCGGTGCTGCAGCCATTGTTGCGCCGTGGGAACACGGCTCACAGGCAAAGGTGATGCGGATGTGCGCATTTCCCACGTACAGCGATGCGCCGGAAGTCAATTCATTCGAGGCACCGCCATCAAGCACGATGTTCACGCGCGCGCCTGCGGCGTCGATCCCGTGCTCCTCAAGGCTATGCCGGTGCATGACGGCAACCTGTCTTGGGCTGCGGCCGTCAGGGTTCGAGTCGCCTTTGATGCCTTCAGATGCACTCAGCTCCAGCCTGGGGACCGCTCGCATGGGCTCACCATGAGCAGGCTTGATGAACAGGCTGCTCACCGCGAGCGGAGCCTTATGAGGCGGTTGGGTCATGTCCTTGATCTCTGTCCGTTTCGTGGGGAACAGGCACCGCGAGTGTAGCTTTCGCGGCGGACACGTAGTCCGGCTCCCCGCCGAGGATCATGCGCGTGCGCCGAAGGGTGCTGCGCCAGCGGTCCTCCCAGTACTTGTCACTCATATCCATGGGGACATCCGCGAGATGGGCGATGTCGCGATCTTGGTTGAGTCGGTGGAAGAGCCACTCAGGCTTTTCTTTGATTCGAATCGCAAGCTCCATAAAAGGCCCGCGGCGTGTATTTGGCAGGAAAGAGAAAGGAGCAAAGGCCATTACCCACGCCTGAACCCCATCCGTCACAGGATAGCGCAGGTGTAGATGCCGTCTTCCGTCGTGAATGAAATCCTCTTCAAGCCAGAAAGCGGTAGTGTCGGTTAGCTCGGTGATTAGGTCCACGACGCGATCCGGCTCGCGCAGATTGGGCCACATTATGCTCAATACCTCTACTGATGGGTCGGTAGCGGCAGCTTGAAGCCAGATTTCCAGTTGGCTATAGAGGGCAGGGCCTCCGTGGCCATTTTCCAAGATGACAAGGTGGTCCCATCGTAGAGTAGATGCATCACGGGCGGCGAGTCGGGCAAACTGGCAGCCCGTCTGTCCCCGCAGATGCCAATCGAGTTGCGCTAGTACAGCCAGCGTTGCGAGGTCTGCAGCACCTGTAACGTGCTGCGAATCCACGATTCGCCAGTATTGCTCGGGGGGTGGAAATGCTCGATTCCCATAGGGTGTCGAGCCAGCGATGGATGTGAACGTGCGCCTCAGGTCATCGGAAACATCCGACAAATCCACGCTAACGAGAGACTCATTCATGGCCATCCCCTGGTCGCTTTTCGGCGCTCGGGATTCTCTGACTTGAAGGTCGGTCGGCTGGCCCACAAGAGCGTGACGGAAAATTACTCCGCTGCCCCGAGGTGATGGCGAGCCGAGGCCCCGCCTTCGAGCATCCCGGCCAGCTTCCTTCGCGCGGTCACCGAGTCATGCCACACCTCCATTGTTCGTCAAGCCGCTCTCGCCCGCGAGGGAGCCGAGCGTCGTGCGATCCGCGACTGTCCGACACCAGGCCCGAGCGGCGGCTATTGCAGGCACTGCAAGAGACGGTGACCGAACTCATCCGCGGCACCGCAGATGGATCGACCGCAGAAGATGACCAAGGAGAGTGAAAGTCGCCGAGCATCCGTGCACCACAGGTGTTGCACCCGCTATGGTCATCCCGACCGCTTCTGAGCTGCGTGAACTCGAACCACACACTCGTGGCGCCCCGGAGAAATGTCGGTGATTTCGACTGCTCCGGCGAGGACGTCGAACGTGACTGGACGGCGCGCACCGCGTGTTGGAGCCACACCGAGCGGGTGCTGCTCACCTACGACCAGGTCGTCCACGACTACGAGCTGCCCGCAACCGAGGGCAAGCGCGGCGACCCTCGGCGGCCGGCCTTCGCGCGCCGCTACGGCTTCGACATCGAGCACCCCGTGCAGTGGGAAGTTGAAGCGCTGGAGCCGGACGAACTCCGCCGCCTGGTCCTCGCCGCCATCGACCCGTACATCGACCGCCAGGTCCTCGCCCAGCAGACCGCCCGGCAGGAAGAGCAGCGCCGCGCACTGGCCTCCTTCGTCCGGGGCTGGGACGCGGCGGGCGGGATGCCGTCCTAACCAGGCCGGCCGACCGGACCGAGCTGCGCCGTCAGGCCCGCGGCGAACGTCGCGCAGCGAGAGCGGCATGAGTACCGACGCCCCGACCGACACCGGCAGGTCCAGATTCTGCGAGTGATTAGAAACTGGATCGCGGACCACGGCGAAGGCCCTCGATTCGCCAGATCGGAGAACGGGTCGGCCTGTCCAGCAGCAGCTCGGTCGCCTGGAAGACCTTGGACTGATCAGCCGCGCCGGGCGCCGTTGGCGTTCCTGCCACCTCGGCACCTGAACATCCGTGACAAGCAGCACCCGGCCTGCCGCCAGTCCTTGCACAGGCCGTGCGTCTGGCCGCTGGCCCCGCATGGAAGGTGTTACGCACTGTCAACGCGGGATGGACAACCTGTTCCGTACTGCTGAATGATGCGCAGTTATGGCGGATCACGTACTTCTGGAAGCCGGGGACGACCTGGTGCGGCAGCTCTCGCATGAACGAGAGGCAGTTAAAGCCGTCCTGGAGTTGGTGTGGAACTCCCTCGACGCCGATGCCACAAAGGTCGACGTGACGATTGAGCGATCTGGCATCACGGGAGTGGACAAGATCGTCGTTGTCGATGACGGGGACGGCATCACCCCAGAGAAGGCGCGGAGCGCCTTCAAACAGGTGGGGGACTCGGCCAAGCGAGTGGGCGGTGTCACCGAGCGTCTGGGGCGCCCGCTCCATGGAAAGGCCGGACGGGGGCGCCTCCGGGCCTTCGCGCTGGGGGACGTATCGCGCTGGACCAGCACTGCGCGCACTCTGGACGGCCAGCTGATGCGCACCACGATTGAAGCGGAGATCAGCCGCCGAAAAACGTGGCTCATTGACACGCAGACGACACCCGAGGCCGACAGCCCGGGCACAAAGGTTGAGCTCTGGGGCAAGCAAGCCACCCACCTGAACAAGCTTCTGGAACCGAAAGCCGTCTCCCAGATCACGGCAGCTCTCGCGCCCTACCTTTTGACCTGGACCGATATCCGGGTCACCTACGACGGGCACCACATTGACCCGCAAACCCAAATCCTTGCCGAGGAGTCCGAAGACCTCACCTTCGAGTACGAGGATCAGACCCATCCCGTCCGCATCCGCCTGATCCACTGGCGCACCGGCGCAGAGCGCACCATCGCCCTGTGTGATGCAGCCAGCGCCCCGGTGGAAAGCCTGGACGTTTCTGCCGAGCATGCTGACTTCCCCTACACCGCCTACGTGCTGTGGGAACCCATGCCCCGACACCGCAACGAGATCCCCCTGGTCACTCTGGGCGGGGAAACCCCCCTGGCTCCCCTGCTACGGACCGCTCGCGAATGGATCGGCGCCCGGCTTGAAGAACGTCGCCGTCGCCAGCGCCGCCAGCTCGTGGAGCGGTGGATAGAGGAAGGCGTCTACCCCTACTCACGCCGACCTGAGGACGATCAGACCCGGGCAGAGCAGGCGACGTTCGACTTGGTCGCCACCTCCATCAACCGCCACATCCCCGGTGACAGGAAAAAGAAGCGGCTCACGCTGTCCTTGCTGCAGAACTCTCTGCGCCACAACCCGGACCAGATGGTGGACATCCTGGAAAAGGTGCTGAGCCTGGGCGATGAGGATGTCAACCACCTGCACGGCCTCCTGCAGCAGACAAGCTTGTCCAACATCATCCGTGCCTCGTCCATCGTTACCTCACGACTTCAGTTCCTGACCGCCCTTGAGCACCTGGTCTTTGACGTAGATACGTACGGCATGGTCAAGGAGCGCGATCACCTTCACAAAATCCTCGAACGCGAACTGTGGGTGTTTGGCGAGGAATTCAACATGATGCGTAGCAGCGAGATCGGCTTGACTCGCGTGCTGGAGCATCATCGGCGTGCTGTCGGTTGGGACCCGACCCCGGACGGACCGGTGCGTGCAGTCGACGGTGGCACCCGCCGAGTCGACCTCATGCTCTCCGCTGAGAGCCATGAGCACGATCGCGTCCGGCACCTCGTGATCGAGCTCAAGGCACCATCTGTCGATGCCGACCGTGAGCAGTCACACCAAGTCGATGACTACATGCAGGCAGTCCTCAAAGAGCCCCGCTTCGCCAACGTCAAGACCACCTGGGACTTCTACCTCGTCGTCCGGTCGGTCAGTGACAGGCTCAAGCCATCCGTGCGTCAGGCCAACAAACCTGAGGGCCTGCTGAGCGAACCCACGCAATACGAGCACGCCAGTGTCCGGGTCTGGGTGCGCACGTGGTCCGAGATCCTCCGGGAAGCCAAACAGCGGCTGGAGTTCGTCAGGAAGGGCATGGACCACAATCCCTCGCTGGAAGCGGCCCTGGCCTACCTCCGACAACGCCACGGCGACCTTCTCCCTGACCAGCTGCGACAGCCGCCGACCGCAGTGCCCACACCACGCTCGGGAGCGACCCAGACCCCTGCTGTGTGACCCGCCTTAGCTGGTGCGGAGTCAGGCACTGTCCATGGGCCACCTTGGAGGCCCATGGACAGTCGGGGGAAGGCGTCAGCGGTCCAGAGTGGCTTGGGCGATCGGCCCCGCCCAATGCATGCCCAGCTCCGCGAGCGCGGCGAGCTGCTCGGCGTCCAGCCGGTCCCTCCTCGATTTCGTGTTCGAAATCCATACGCCCAGTTTCACGGTCACCGGCTCCGCCTCGCCGTCGACCGCGATCTGTTCGCTGTGCCCTCTCGGCACAGGCCGGTCCGTGCCTTCGCGCTCGACCCACTGCGTGAGGGCCGCCAGGCCCCGCTGGAACGCCTGCTGCGCCTTGCTCGGGCCCTTCGTCGTACGCCGGGCCGCCGGGGAGGGAGGCGCGACCTTGGCGGGCTGCACGCCCAGCTTCGACAGCCGCTCCTGCTGCTCGGTCGACAGGTGCGCCCAGGTGCCCGGGTTCTGCTGCCGCTGGAGCCATTTGCCGAGGTCGTCGCCCTCGAAGAGCACCCCCGGTTCGATGGTCGGCAGGACGCCGTCGGCGTCGACGAGATCCGCGAGGACGCGGTAGTGCCGCTGCCAGTCCAGCGGCCAGGGGCAGTTCCAGTCCTCATCGATCGCCGTCAGCTGCGCCGCCCGCTTCTCGGCCCGGTCCGGGTCCTTGCCCAGGCCGCCCTTGCGGCGGAGGTTGGCCAGGT
>NZ_JBHXQO010000098.1:0-13135 GCF_042717135.1 Streptomyces sp. NPDC058620 | reverse complement strand
CTCCCGCGCCGGCGGTTCCACCCCTCGTGGTCCCGGATCGCCCCGGTCGTATCCGATGCGTACGACCGGGGCGCGCCGGAAACGCCCCGGGTGGCGGCAGCAGTTGGGCTCGGACACACTGGATTACACGGGTGGGCAGATGGCGCTTCCGCATCGCCCCCTGCGGAGCGGTGGCTTGCGCGCCGGGCACGGCTGGACCGGCTTCGCCCCGGTCTTCTGCCGGGGAGCGGGCCAGGAGCGGCTTCACGTATTCCTTCCGCGGAGCGGATCACTGAACCGGCTCCGGCCGAGAGGAGACTCTCAATGTTCGGGTACGTACGAGCAATTCCCGGCAAAGAGCCGATCTTCATGATCAAGGTCAGCGTCTATCGCGGCGATCTGTCTCTCATTGACCGCGGCTACACCGATGAAGAGGGCCGATACGAAGTGGAGATTCCCGAAGGGGAATCGGTCACCGTACGGTTCGACACACATCACTCGCTCACCAACGCGGAGGAATGGCACCCGTCCGTGGTCGCGAACGTGACCGCCGACAACGCCGCCCCCCTGGACCGCTATCTGGTGCGAAGGGGGCAGGATTCCGATGAGGCGTCGTCCATGGACGCTCTCAACGGGTATCTGGCCGCCGCGGCTTCGAGTGATATCGAGGCAGACGCGCAGTACGCCCCCACAGCGGTGAGGCGCCTTTCCATGCTCAAACAGCCCAGTCGGGCACTCCAGGGGCTGCAGGAAGGGCTTATCCAGCATTTCCGCGAGCAGACCTAGAGGGGCATACGCTTGAACTGTCCTGTCACGCCTCCGGAAGGGGGCCCTCATGGCGCCCCGCACCACAACCGAAGCCGACCTCACCGGCCTTCGTGAGGATCTCGCGGGAGACGCGCTCACACCCGCCGATACGGGCTACGACGAAGCGCGCACCGTCTTCAACAGCATGATCGACCGGCATCCCTCGGTCATCGCCCAGTGCGAGTCCCCCACCGATGTGGCACACGCCGTGCGCTTCGCCCGCGCGCACAACCTGGAGATCGCCGTGCGAGGGGGCGGACACAGCGTCGCCGGCATGGCGCTGAGCGAGGGCGGCCTCGTCGTCGACCTGCGCCGCATGAACACGGTGACGGTCGACCCGGCTTCCCGGGCGGTACGGGTCGGCGGCGGAGCCATCATGAGCGACCTGGACCGGGCCACCCAGCCGTACGCCCTGGCGACTACGGGCGGCCGGGTCTCCACCACCGGTGTCGGGGGTTTCACACTCGGCGGCGGCTCCGGGTGGCTGGAGCGGAAGTTCGGCCTCGCCTGCGACAACCTGCTGGGCGTCGAACTGGTCACCGCGGACGGCGAGACGGTGCACGCGAGCGCCGACGAGAACCCCGAACTGTTCTGGGCCCTGCACGGCGGCGGAGGCAACTTCGGCGTCGCCACCTCCCTGACCCTGGAACTGCACGAGCTGCCGGCGATGAGCATGGCCCTGCTCCTCCACCCCCCGGCGGACGGCCGTGTCGTGGTGGAGACGTTCCGCGACGTGATGGAGTCGGCGCCGGACGAGGCGGGCGGTGGCTGCCTCTACCTGACCGCGCCGCCGGAGGACTTCGTACCGGAGCATCTGGTCGGCACCCTGGTCTGCACGACACTGATCACCTGCGCGGGACCGGAGGAGCAGGTCCGCGCCCTGGCCGCCCCGCTCCTCGCGCTCGACCACGAGGCCGAGGTCGTCGCCGAGCTGCCGTACGCGGAACTCCAGTGCATGCTGGACGACCCGCCCGGCATGCGGAACTACTGGTCCGCCGAGTATCTCGAGAGTTTCCCGAACGCGGCGGTGGAGGCGTTCTGCGCCCGCGCGTCGGACATTCCGATGCCCTCGGCGACCCAGCACGTGCTCTTCCCGATGGGTGGCGCGGTGACCCGGAACACCGACGGATACCCGCTGCCGTGGCGCTCCGCCCCCTGGGCCGTCCACCCCTTCGGTGTCTGGGAGAGCCCCTCCGACGACGCACGCAGCCGGCAGTGGGTACGCGACGTACGCGCCGCCATGCGCCCCTGGTCCGGTGGCGCCGTGTACCTGAACTTCATCGGCAACGAGGGATCGGACCGGGTCGTCGAGGGCGTCGGCGCCGAGAACTACGCGCGGCTGGCCGCGGTCAAGGCGAAGTACGACCCCGGCAACGCGTTCCATCTCAACCACAACGTCCGGCCCGCCGCCCAGGTGTGACGCACGGCATACCGACAGAACGACGGGCAAACCGGCCGTGCGCGCGACGAGTTGTCCAGCCGGGGTGGGCCCCTCTCACGGCGGGGGCGCCCCGTCGATGTTCACGGCCCCCCTTCGCCCGGTAACTTCCTGGTCAGGACGTCAGTCCGGACCCGAGTGGAAGCGTGAGGCCACAGTCAGTGGAGACCCAAGGCGGAATAACCGTCCAGCGCGCGCTGGAGCTCCCCGGGCTGCGTGGCGGGCTCCCGGAGGTCGTGGCCGGCGCGGACCGGCTGAACCGTACGGTGCGCTGGGTGCACGCCGGTGAGGTGCCGAACATCGCCTCGCTCCTCAAGGGCGGCGAGCTGCTGCTCACCACCGGCCTCGGGCTCGGTACCCGCCCCGCCGAGCAGCGGGCCTTCGTCCGCCGTCTCGCCGACCGCGGGATAGCCGCGCTCGTCGTGGAGCTCGGTCCGCGCTTCAGCCGCCTGCCGGCATCCATCGTGGACGCCGCGCGGGCGGCCGGGCTGCCGCTCGTGCAGCTGCACCGCGAGGTGCCGTTCGTGGCGGTGACCGAGGAGGTCCACACCGAGATCGTCAACGGGCACTACGCGCTGCTCCAGCAGGCCGAGGAAGTGCACAGGCGCTGCACGCACGCGTTGCTGGGCGGCGGCGGGGTTCCGCAGGTGCTCGGCATCCTGGCGGACTTCACCGCCAACCCGGTCTTCCTGGAGACCGCGGACGGCCAGTTGCTGTACGCGGCGGGCACCGGGGCACGTCCGGGGAGCGCGGACCCGCTCCAGGTCTGGGACGGGATGCGCGGCGGGCGTGCGGCCCGCGAGACCCCGCCCACCGGGGCCCTGCTGGTGGATGTGCCAGGCGGGGGCGCGGGAGCCGGCTCGGTGCGGGCCAGAGTCGTGCTGCTGGCCGTGGACGGGCCCCTGGTGCCCGTCCACCGCATGGCGGCCGAACGGGCCGCGGGACTCATCGCCGTCGTCCTGATGCAGGCGCGCCAGGAGGAGGAGCTGGCGGCACGTGGCCGGGGCGACTTCCTCACCGACCTCGCCGAGGGCCGGATCACCGCCGAGGACGCGCCCGCCCAGGCGAAGGTCCTCGGTTTCAAGCCGGGCGAGGCTCCGCTGCTGCCCGTGGTGATGCGCATGGCACCCGAGCTCTCCCCCTCGGGCAACTGGGCGCTGCTCGCCCGCGCGGTCCTGGAGGAGCTGTCGTCGGTCGGCGTGCCCGTGCTGCTCGGCGTACGGCCGGTCGAGGGCAGGGTTCCGCTGCTGCTGGGACTGCGCTCGGAGACCGAACGCACGGCGGTGTCCGACCGCGTCGCGGCGGCCCTGCGGGCGGGCGTGGCACGCGCCGGCCTGGAGCGCGCCGGATCGCACCCGCCGGTCGTGGTGGTCGGTGTGGCGGGCGGCTGGGCGGCGGCCGGAGCGGGGCTGCGGCACGCGGCGGAGACGGCTGCCGCGGCGCAGGGGCTGAGCGACCGTCCGTGGTACGACGCCCGGCGTCTCGACATCGATCTGCTGCTGTGGCGGCTGCGGGACCATCCGGACCTGGCGGCGTTCGTGGACCGCGCGATCGGCCCGCTGCGAGACCACGACCGCACCTCGCGGCCCCCGTTGCTGCCGACCCTGGAGGCGTATCTCGCCCATGCGGGCCGCAAGGCGGAGACGGCCCGCGAACTGCACCTGAACCGGCAGACGCTCTACAACAGGCTGGCCCGCATAGGTGAGTTGCTCGGTACCGATCTGGACGATCCGCAGACGGTGCTGGCCCTGAGCCTGGCCCTGCGCGCCCGCCGCCACGCCCCGTAACCCCCGCTCCGGACCGCGGTTCAGCGCGGGTGGGCCAACTGGGGCTGCGCCAACTCGTCGTACACGGCAAGCACTTGCGCGATCGTGTCGTCCTCGGTCGGCCAGTCGGCGGCCTGTACGGTCCCCGCTGCCGCGAGCCGCTCGCGCTGCTCCGGATCGCCGAGCAGCCGGCTCACGGCGCGGGCGAGCGCTTCGGCGTTCCCGTACGGGACGAGCTCAGCGGCGTCGCCCACGAGTTCGGGTACGCCGCCGACCTCGGTGGCGACCAGCGGAACACCGAGCCGCAACGCCTCCTGGGCCAGCAGTGACCGGCCCTCCCAGCGGCTGGACAGGATCGCCACATCGGCGGCGGCGAGAAGTTCACCGACGTCCTCCCGGCAGCCGATGAGGCTGACGGGCAGCTGCTCGTCCCTGATCCGGCGCTGCAGGGCCGCCCTGCCCGGCCCCTCCCCAGCGATCACCAGCAGGGGCACGGGGTCGAATTCGCGCCACATGCGTGCCGCGTCCAGCAGGGTGTCGTAGCCGTGGGCCGGCACGAGGCTGCCCACAGACATCAGCAACGGCCGCTCCACCGCTCCCAGTTCGGCCCTCGCCTTGCCGTCGTGCACGCTGACGGGGAAGCGGGCGAGCGGCATCGCGACCGGTGCGAGCCGGGCGTCGCGCGCGCCGCACCTGCGGGCCCGGTCGACCAGATCCGACGACGTACCGAGGACAACGGCCGCCGCACGGGCGGCCCTTCGCTCCATCAGACGCACCAGCCTGCGCCGGGCGCCTTCGGCATGGGACCGGGTGTGCCAGGTCAGGACGAGCGGGGTGCGCCGCCCGCTGAGCGCCAGCCCGGCGCGTACCGCCGCGTGCGGCCCATGGGCGTGTACGACGTCGGCGTCCGCGCAGGCCGCACGCAGCGCGGCGACGGCGGAGGGGTCACTGCGCCGGGGCACCGGTGCGAAATGGGCTCCGGTGGCGGGAAAGTCGTAGGCGCGGTCCAGCTCGGCCGGTGCGCAGACCGTGACCCGCACGCCCCTGGCCACGAGCCCCGCGGACAGCGAGCTGACGTGCGCACTGCTGCCCGCACTGCCCCCGCCGAGGACTTGGACCGTATGCAGCTGTGACACGTTGGATGGCTCCCGGGGCTCCCGAGTCGGCGGTACGTACAGCGCCAAGGATGCCAGTCCGTACGCACGTTCCGGGACCGCCGGATCCTTGTTGCCGTGCGCCTGGTGACAACGAGCCGGGCCACCCCACCCGAACGGGTGAAACGGATGGCGCGCTATTGCCGCCGGACGCCGGAGCCGGTACCCGGCGGGCAGCCTGTCGGCGCCTGCTCCGGGGCCGCGGGTCCGCCCGGGCGCGTCCTCCGACGCGCCCCCGGCCCCGGCCCCCGCCCGGCTCCGGCCCCCGCCCGGCCCCGGTGCCCGCGCTACCTGTCCGCCCGTGCGGACGCCAGCAGCTCCTCGGCGTGGGCGCGGGCGGTCTCCGAGTCCTCCTGGCCCGCGAGCATCCGCGAGAGCTCCCTGACCCGGTCCTCGCCCTCCAGGACCGTGACGCCACTCCTCGTCACGGAACCGTCGACCGTCTTCTCGACCAGCAGCTGCCGGTCCGCGAAGGCGGCCACCTGGGGCAGATGTGTCACGACGACGACCTGCGCCGACCGGGCGAGCTTCGCGAGGCGCCGGCCGACCTCGACGGCGGCCTTGCCGCCGACGCCCGCGTCGACCTCGTCGAAGAGGTAGGTCGGTACGGGGGCGGACCCCGCGAACACCACCTCGACGGCGAGCATCACACGGGACAGCTCACCGCCCGAGGCGCCCTTGGCGATCGGCCGGGGCGGGGCGCCGGGGTGCGGTGCCAGGAGCAGTTCGACCTCGTCGGCCCCGGAGGGACCGTAGACGACGCTCCGCCCGCCGATGTCGATGCCGGACGCCTCGTCCGGCGCCTCCGTCTGCCTGATCGCGAACGAGACGCGGGCGTGCGGCATCGCGAGCGACGCCAGCTCCTCGGTCACGGCACCGGCGAAACGCTCCGCCGCCTCCGTACGCGCGTCGGTCAACGCCTGACCGAGTCCGGAGAGTTCGCCCCGCAGCGCGTCGCGTTCCGCCGTCAGCTCGCCGATCCGGTCGTCGTCGCCCTCCAGCTCGGTGAGCCGGGCGGCTCCGTCCTCGGCCCAGGCCAGGACCGCGTCGACGTTCTCGCCGTACTTGCGGGTGAGCGCCGTGAGTGCCGCGCGCCGCTCCTCGACCGCGGCGAGCCGCAGCGGATCGGATTCCAGCTGGTCGGCGTAACCAGCCAGCTCACCGGCCACATCGGCCAGCAGGATGGAGATCTCCCCGATCCGGTCCGCGAGCCCGGCCAGCGCCGGATCGTGGGCCCGTACGGCCTCCAGGGAGCGGCCCGCCGCCGCGACCACGGTCGTGGCGTCGACGGCTTCCTGATCCTCCGGGTTGCCCGCGAGGGCTCCGTGCGCGAGGGCCGCGGCGGAGGCGAGCGCGTCGGCGTGGCCGAGCCGTTCCGCCTCGGCGGCCAGTTCGAGGTCCTCGCCCGGCCGCGGTTCGACGGCGGCGACCTCGTTGAGTCCGAAGCGCAGCAGGTCCGCTTCCTGGGCCCGCTCGCGGGCACGCGTGGTCAGCTCGTCGAGTTCCGCGGCGACCGTGCGCAGCCGCCGGTAGGCGGACGCGTACGTGGCGTGGGGCACGTCGACGTTGTCGCCCGCGTACCGGTCCAGGGCCTGGCGCTGACGGGCGGGCTTGAGGAGCCCCTGCTGATCGGTCTGGCCGTGGACGGCGACGAGTTCGTCGGCGAGCTCCGCCAGCACCCCTACGGGGACGGATCTGCCGCCGAGATGGGCACGCGACCGCCCTTCGGCCGAAACGGTACGGCTGATGAGCAGCGCACCGTCGTCGAGTTCCGCCCCGGCCTCCTCGGCACGCAGCGCCGCCGCGTCGCCCTCCGAGACCGTGATCCGCCCCTCGACGACCGCGGCCTTGGCACCGATCCGCACGAGCGCGGGATCGGCGCGGCCGCCGAGCAGCAGTCCCAGACTGGTGACGACCATGGTCTTGCCCGCGCCGGTCTCGCCCGTCACCGCGGTGAAACCGGGTGACAGCTCCACCACCGCGTCGTCGATGACTCCGAGCGACCGTATCCGCATCTCCTCCAACACGGACACGACCTTACGAGGTCCGGACCCCGGTGTGCGACGGGGCCCGGTCCCCGGTTCACTCTCCGGTGCGCGGAACGGTGACGATGCCGGGCATCCGGGCGATCAGTGGGGCGCTCCCCGCCACCCCGAAACGGGCAGCGCGAACTTGGCGACGAGGCGGTCCGTGAACGATGCCTGGTGCAGCCGGGCCAGCCGGACGGGCACCGCCCCGCGCCGGACCTCGACCCGTGCGCCCGCGGGCAGCTCCACGGTCCTGCGCCCGTCGCACCACAGCACCCCGTGCGGGGTGTGCGGCTGGACCTCGACGGCGAGCACCGAGGTCGGGGAGGTCACGAGCGGTTTGGCGAACAGCGCGTGGGCGCTGATCGGCACCATGAGCAGGGCCTCGACCTCCGGCCAGACCACGGGTCCGCCCGCCGAGAACGCGTACGCGGTCGAACCGGTCGGGGTCGCGCAGACGATCCCGTCGCAGCCGAACCCGGTGACGGGCCGGCCGTCGATCTCCAGAACGACTTCCAGCATCCGGTCGGGCGACACCTTCTGCACGGCTGCCTCGTTGAGCGCCCAGTCGGTGTGCACGATGTCGCCGTTGCTGTGCACGACGACGTCGAGCGTCATGCGCTCCTCGACCTGGTAGGCGCGGGTGACGACCCGCTCGACCACCTGGTCCAGGTCGTCCCGCTCGGCCTCCGCGAGGAAGCCGACACGGCCGAGGTTGACGCCGAGCATCGGTACCCCGGAGGCCCGGGAGATCTCGGCGCCGCGCAGCAGGGTGCCGTCCCCGCCGAGGACGATCAGCAGCTCGCAGCCGTCCACCGCCGCGGGGCCGGTCTCGCAGACGATCTCCACGGCCGGCGGCAGCGGCAGATCGGCGGCCTCATGGGCCAGCACCCGTACGCCGAGACCGTTGCGCAGCAGCCCCTGCACGACGAGTTCGGCGCTGCGGATCGCGGCCGGCCGCCCGGTGTGCGCGAGAAGAAATACTGTTCGTGCCGTATTCGTCGTCAACGAGGCCCCTCCGCCACTGCACGGTCGACATCTGCGGGATCGAGCTCAGGTGCTCCAGCCCGCAGCCACAGAAAGTACTCGACGTTCCCCGAGGGCCCGGGCAGCGGACTTGCCGTCACACCCCGCACCCCCAGGCCCAGCAGACCGGCCCGGCGCGCCACCTCCCGTACCGCCTCGGCCCGCAGTTCGGGGCTGCGGACCACTCCGCCGCTGCCGAGCCGCTCCTTGCCCACCTCGAACTGCGGCTTGACCATGAGGACCAGGTCCGCGTCCGGGGCGGCGCAGCGCGCCAGAGCGGGCAGCACGAGCCCCAGCGGGATGAACGACAGGTCGCCGACCACCAGGTCGGCCGGCGTTCCGTCGATCTGTTCCAACGTCAGTTCGCGTACGTTGGTACGGTCCTTGACGGTGACGCGTTCATCTGACTGCAACGACCAGGCGAGCTGCCCGTAGCCGACGTCGACGGCGACGACATGGTCGGCTCCGGCCCGCAGCAGTACGTCGGTGAAACCACCGGTCGACGCGCCGGCATCCAGCGCCCGCCGCCCCTCCACCGTCAGTCCCAGGGGGACGAAGGCGCCGAGGGCGCCGGCCAGTTTGTGCCCGCCGCGCGAGACGTACTCCGGATCGCTGTCGTCCTTGGTGACGACGACCGCGGCGCTGGTCTCGACCTGCGTGGCGGGTTTGGTCGCGGTGGCGCCGCCGACGGTCACCCGCCCCGCTGCGATCAGCTGGCTCGCGTGCTCGCGAGAGCGGGCGAGATTACGGCGTACCAGCTCGGCGTCGAGGCGGCGACGTGCCACTCCTGCCACGTTCGGTTCAGCTCCTGTTGTCGTACGGGGTCATCGGCGCGGGTGCGGGCCGGGCGTCCAGTGCGGTCAGCGCGTCGCGCAGCCCGCGGTGTACATCCTCGTACACCTCGGTGTGCCCGTCCGCCGCGAGGTGGTCCGCATCGGCCAGACGCTCCAGCCGCGCGTCCACCTCGGCGTTCCCCGTGGGGGTGCGCACGACACCGAGGGGCGTGGGCGCCGCGGGCTCGAAGGAGGGCGGGGCAACCGGTTCCGGTTCCTCGGGAGTGCTCCCGGGCGCCGTCTCCGGCCCCGGCATCCAGTCGTCGCTCATGCCGAAACGCTACCTCGAAGGGCTGAGGTAGCGTCGACGGCGATATGGCGACCATGGCGGAGTGCCGCAGCGCACTCGACAGACTTTCCGACAACCTCACCGGAGCCGAGGGGGACGTGCGTGCCGCCGCCGACCTCGACCGGTCACTGAGCTGTCACATCAAGGATCTCGATGTGACCTTCACCGGACGGCTGAAGGACGGCCGGATCCGGGTTGACGACACCGTCGAGGGGCCACCTCGGGAGAAGGCCCAGATCCGTCTGGCGATGACCGGCGACGATCTGGTGGCCATGGTGGACGGCGAACTGCACTTCGCGAAGGCGTGGGGCTCGGGCCGGGTCCGTCTGGAGGCCGGATTCCGGGATCTCCTGAAGCTCAGATCGCTGCTGTAGGGGTCCGCGGCCCGCTCAGGCCGTGAGCCCGGCCCGTGTCTTCCGCGCGGCCGGGACCACCAGGGGTGTGCCCGTCTCGGGGTCGTCGATGACCTGGCAGCGCATCCCGAACACCTCCTCGACGAGTTCCGCCGTGACGATCTCGGCGGGGGCCCCCTCGGCGACGATCCGGCCCCCGCGCATCGCGATGAGGTGAGTGGCGTACCGCGCGGCATGGTTCAGGTCGTGCAGGACGGCGACGAGCGTGCGCCCACGGGTCTCGTGCAGTTCCGCACACAGGTCGAGCACGTCGATCTGGTGCTGGATGTCGAGGTACGTCGTCGGCTCGTCCAGCAGTAGCAGCGGGGTCTGCTGGGCGAGCGCCATCGCGATCCAGACACGCTGACGCTGCCCGCCGGACAATTCGTCGACATAGCGATCGGCCAGCTCACCGACGCCGGTGGACTCCATGGACTCCACGACGACGCGCTCGTCCTCGGGCGACCACTGCCGCAGCAGACCCTGGTGCGGGTAGCGGCCACGCGCGACGAGGTCGGAGACCGTGATGCCGTCCGGTGCGATCGAGGTCTGGGGCAGCAGCCCGAGCAGCTTCGCGACCTTCTTGGCGGGCATGGCGTGGATGGACTGCCCGTCCAGGAGGACCTGTCCCCGACTGGGCTTCAGCATCCGGGACAGCGCACGCAGCAGGGTCGACTTCCCGCAGGCGTTCGGGCCGACGATCACCGTGAAGGAGTTGTCGGGTATCTCGACCGAGAGGTCCTCGGCGATGACCCTCTGGTCGTAGCCGAGGGTCACCGAGTCTGCGGTGAGGCGCTGCATGGTCGTACTCCCGGAGTTGGTGGGCCTCATGTACGGGTGACCGGCCCCGTGGCCGGTCGGGAGCCATGCCACCGTACGGAAAGTTAGGTTAGCCTACCCTCCTACCACGCGGGCTCCCCCGGTCACGGGCCCTACGGCTCTACAGCTCTACAGCTCTACAGCCCCAGCCTCGCGAGCACCTTCCCCGCGTCCAGGCCGCACGAACCCTCGCCCGCGTACGTCCAGGCAGCCCCGCAGAGCGCCCGCAACCCGTCGAGTTCGTCGCCCTCGCCCTCCAGCGCCAGCTCGTCCCCGCGCACGGAGGCGCTCCAGCCACCGCAGCGCACCGCGTCGCCCTCCGCCGTCACCTCGGGCTGCCCGGTGAGCAGTCCCCGCAGGTCCCGGTCCACATACGTCGGCCGGTAGCGCGGCTCGGCGGCCAGCAGCTGAGCGGCGTCCGTCACCCCGGTGAGGACGAGCAGCGAGTCGACACCCCCGTTGAACGCCCCCTCGATGTCCGTGTCCAGCCGGTCCCCGACGACGAGCGGCCGCTCGGCCCCGGTCCGCAGCACGGTCTCCCGGTGCATCGGCGGCAACGGCTTCCCCGCGACCTGCGGCTCGGCACCCGTCGCGATCCGGACGACCTCCACCGCGGCGCCGTTGCCGGGCGCGATGCCACGGGCGCTCGGGATCGTCAGGTCGGTGTTGGACGCGAACCACGGCAGCCCGCGCGCCACCGCGTAACTCGCCTCGGCCAGACGGCCCCAGGGCATGTCCGGACCGCCGTACCCCTGCGCCACCGCCGCCGGCTCGTCGTCCGCAGACTCCACGGGCACCAGACCGCGCTCGCGCAACGCGACCCGCAGCCCCTCCCCTCCGATCACCAGCACCCGTGCGCCGGACGGCAGCTGATCCGCCATCAGCCGGGCCACGGCCTGCGCGGAGGTGATCACATCGGCGGCCTCGGCGGGCACACCCAGTTCGGTCAGATGCTCCGCCACCGCGTCCGGCGTCCGCAGCGCGTTGTTCGTCACATAGGCGAGGTGCATCCCGCCGTCCCGCGCCGTGCTCAGCGAGTCGACGGCGTGGACGATGGCGTGGCCGCCCGCGTACACCACCCCGTCGAGATCGAGCAGGGCCGTGTCGTACGCCTCGTTCAGCGCCGCACGGCTTCCGAGCGGTCGGGACCTGTACTGCTGGCTCATATACGTACGCTCCTCATTCATGCCTCTCCCCCGATCATCGCGTATGTGCGGAGCGCACATACGATGCAGAAATGAACACATCAGGTCCCGCAGAACCGGGGCTGCGTCTGATCCCGTTCCGTGGACTTCGTTACGTCCCCGAGCGGGTCGGCAGTCTTGCCGCGGTGACCTCACCGCCGTACGACGTCGTCGTCAGGCCCGACGGTCTCCACCACCTGGAGTCCGCGGACCCGCACAACATCGTGCGGCTGATCCTCCCGCAGGCCGACACGGCCGCGGCCCGCCATGAGCAGGCCGCGGAGACGCTCGACGGCTGGCTCGCGGAGGGCGTGCTCGCCCCGGACCCGGCGCCTGTGCTGTACGTCTACGAGCAGCGCAACAGCGAGATCCTGCAGCGGGGTCTGATCGGCGCCCTGGCGCTCTCGCCCGCCGCCGACGGCATCGTGCTCCCGCACGAGGACGTCATGGCCCATGTCGTCGAGGACCGGGCCGACCTGATGCGCACGACGGCGGCCCACCTGGAACCGCTGCTGCTCACCTACCGCAGCGACGGCCGGCCCACCGGCACGACGGCCGTGATCGAGCGGATGGTGGCACGCCCGCCGCTCCTCGCCACCACGACCGAGGACGGGTTCAACCACCGCCTCTGGGCCGTCACGGACCCTGCGGAGAGGGCCGAGATCGAGTCGGATCTCTCCCGTCACCAGGCACTGATCGCGGATGGTCACCACCGCTGGGCCACGTATCTCAGGCTCCAGCAGGAGCAGACCCGCCCCGGGCCCTGGGACTTCGGCCTGGTCCTTCTCGTGGACACGGCCCGCTATCCGCTCCAGGTCCGTGCCATCCACCGGCTGCTGCACGGGCTCCCGGTGTCCGACGCCCTCGCCGCCCTGGACGGCCTCTTCCGCATCCAGGACGTCGAGGGGCCGCTCCCTCACGCACTCGACGCCCTCGCCAGGGCCGACGCCCACGGCAACGCGTTCCTGCTCGCGGGCGACGGCCGCTTCCACCTGGTCGACCGCCCGGACGAGGCGCTCCTGGCCCGCACGGTCCCCGCGGACCGTCCGCAGGCATGGCGGACGCTGGACGCGACGGTCCTGCACTCCACCCTGCTCGACCATGTCTGGCAGATCCCCGACGCCCCGGAACGCATCGCGTACATCCACGACGCCGCCGCCGCCGTCGAGCAGGCCGAGCGCCGCAACGCCACGGCGGTCCTGCTCCACCCGGTACGGGAAGAGGTCGTCCGCGACCTGGCCAGGCAGGGCGTCACGATGCCGCGCAAGTCGACCTCCTTCGGCCCCAAGCCGGCCACGGGCCTCGTGCTGCGCAGCCTCGACCTCGACTGACCGGGCCGCAAACAGAAGAGGGCGGCACCCCGACCGGGGTGCCGCCCACGTCGCATCAACGCGTAACCCTACGGGGCCTCGACCGAGTCC